>JASLMY010000208.1 GCA_030746295.1 Alphaproteobacteria bacterium
TCGGGCCCGTCGAGGTCGCCCTCGCGCCGGGGTCCGGTGGAAAAGGTGGTGTACGCCGAGAACTCCTGCCCCGTCGCCGAGCGGGCCAGGAGCCGCAGGATCGTGGTCGCGTCCTCGAGCGTCGGCACCACCTTCTCGATCGAGGCGACGACGACGTGGACCTTGGGCAGGATCTGGGTCAGGTCGCCGTTGCCCTCGTTGGTGACGATCACCGACGAGCCGGTCTCGGCGATGAGGTAGTTGGCGCCGGTGCTGCCGACGTCGGCGTCGAGATATTTCTGGCGCAGCACCTCGCGGGCCTCGCCGATCAGGGCCTCGGGCTCGGTCTGCCGCTCGGTCTTGCCGTATTGGGCGTGGTGGGCGTGGAAGAGGTCGGAGACCTGCTCGCGGGTCTTGTGCACCGCAGGTGCGATGATGTGGCTCGGCGGCTCTTCGGCGAGTTGGACGATGTATTCGCCGAGATCGGTCTCCACGGGCGTGATGCCGTGGCGCTCCAGATGCTCGTTCAGCCGCAGCTCCTCGGCCACCATGCTCTTGCCCTTGGTGACGGTCTTGGCACCGGCATCGCGGCAGATTTCCAGGATGACGCGGCGCGCGTCCTCGGCCGTCGGGCACCAGTGGACCTGGCCGCCGGCGGCGGTGCAGTTCTTCTCGAAGACCTCGAGATAGTGGTCGAGGTTCCCCAGCACGTGGTCTTTCAGCTCGGCGCCGCGTTGACGCAGGGCCTCGTATTCGGGCAGTGCGGCCAGCGCCTCTGCCCGGCGCGGCACCAGGCCCTGGGTCATGCGACCGAGCGCCGAGGCGAGATTGGGGTCGGCGAGCGCTTGGGCAGCGTTCTCTTTGAAGGCGCGGACGTCCTTGTGCTCGATCACGTCTCGCTCGCCTCGTCGGTCTCGCCCGGCTCGCCAATTGGCGGCGCCTCGTCGGCCATGCCGGCCAGCAGCTCGGCGACATGGCGAACTTCGATCTCGGCGCCGCGGCGCTGCAGCCGGCCGGCCATGTTGAAGAGGCAGCCGAGATCGCCCGCCAGCAGGAGATCGGCCCCGGTAGCCAGGACGTCGTCGACCTTGCGGTCGAGGATGTCGGTCGAGATCTCGCCATACTTGACGCAGAAGGTGCCGCCGAAGCCGCAGCATTCCTCCGGTTGCTCCAGCTCCGCCAGATCCAGGCCCTCGACCTTGCCCAATAGAGCGCGCGGTGCTGCCTTGATGCCGAGCTCACGCAGCCCGGCGCAGGCATCGTGATAGGTGGCGAGGCCGGCCCAACGGGCCGTCACCGGCGCCGATTTCACCACTTCGGCGAGGAACTGGGTCAGCTCGAAGGTCTTGGCGGCGAGGCCGGCGGCCCGCGTCACCCACTTCGGATCGCCCTTGAGGAGCTCGGGGTAGTGATGGCGGATCATGCCGGCGCAGGAGCCCGACGGTACCACCACGTAGTCGAAGCCCTCGAAGTCACGGATGACCTGGCGCGCCAGTACCGCCGCGTCCTGCCGGTCGCCGGCGTTGTAGGCCGGCTGGCCGCAACAGCTCTGCAGCGGCACGTGCACCCGGCAGCCCGCGGCCTCCAGGAGCCGTGCCGTGGCGAAGGCCACGGACGGCCGGAAGAGATCGGCCAGACAGGTGACGAAAAGGCCAACATTTGGTGCTTTCTCGGCCATGGCGGGCTCCGGCGCGGGCGACGGCGAGCGACTATAGCAGCCGATCGAGCAGGGGCAACCGGACGGCGGGAGCCGCCCTCAGCCGTCGGCCGCCTTGGCCGCCACCGCCTTCGGCAGCAGCAGGTACCAGCGCCCGGCGTGCTTCATGCGCCCGGCGACGGCGGCCGCCTCGGCCCCGTGGCCCCAGAAAACGTCGCCCCTGACCGCGCCCCGGATGGCGCCGCCCGTATCCTGGGCCACCATCAACCGGCGCAGTGGCCGGTCCGGCGCCGCGGCATCGGCCGCCGGTGCGCTGGCCTCGAGCCAGACGGGCACGCCCAAGGGCAGGCGGCGGCGGTCGATGGCGATCGAGCGGCCGGGCGTCAGCGCCACGCCCAGGGCGCCGATCGGCCCCTCGCCCTCGAGCTCGCGGAAGAAGACGTAGGACGGGTTCAGCCGCATCACCTTGGCGCCCTCGGCGGGATTGGTTTCCAGCCAAGCCCGGATCGACTGCATGGAGACGTTCTGGCGGGTCAACGCGCCGCGCTTGATCAGCTCGCGGCCGATGGCGTAGTAGCGTCGGCCGTTCTGGCCGGCATAGCCAACCCG
Source organism: Alphaproteobacteria bacterium (assembly GCA_030746295.1). The sequence continues at coordinate 2,246 of JASLMY010000208.1, forward strand.
AGCCTCGCCGCCATCGTCGAGACGGACCCGGCCGGAGCCCTGGATATGCAGGAAGAAGGCGTCGACGGCGCTGTCGACCCAGAGCAGCACCGCCGCCTCGCCGAGACCCTTGGTTTCGATCGCCGCGCGGTCGGGATAGGGCACGAGGCGGCCCTTGGCGACCCGGCCGGTGATCCGCCGTCCCTTCAACTTGGCATCGAAGCGGCCGAGATCGGCCCGGACGAGATCGTCCGGCCGGCGATGTAGCGGCACGGCATAGCGTTCGCTCTGCCGCCGGCTGCCGCTCAGCAGCGGCTCGTAGTAGCCGGTGAAGAGACCGTCGGCGTCCTCGCCCTGGCGAACGGCAAGCGGCGTGAAGCGGGCCTCGAAGAACTGCCGCGCCACCACATGGTCGCGGGCTTCCACCTCGCCGGCCTCGGCGCAGAGCGGGCGCCAGTCGCCGACCCGCCCCGCGATGCCGCCGGGGCCTAGCGGACGCGTTTCGGGCCAGCGGGCAAAGCGGCGACAGCTCCGCAAAAAGGCAAGCAGGGCAGCGCCGTGGGAATCCTGTCGCCAGCCGGCGAGGTCCTTGAAGGAAACGGGGTCGAGGACGAGACGGGGTGGCGGCGGCACCGCCGGGGGCGGCCGCGAGAGCCACCACGCGCCGAGCCCCATTGCCGCCAAAAGCAGCATCGCGGCAAGCGTGACGGGGCCGCCGGAGCGTCGCACCGGCGGTCAGTTCTCGCTGCTGGTGGCGACCAACTCCCAGTTCGGGTCGCGCATGCCGGTGTCGCGGGCGAAGGTCCAGATGTCCGTCACCTCGCGCTCCTGGGGGGCACCGCCGACCGCCTCACCGGCCTTGGTCCGGGTGACGCTGATCATGTCGGAGATGAACTTGACCGTGACCTCGGCGATCTTGCCGTTGAGGCGGGCGTCGACGATATCCGCCGACTTGATCGCCGTGATCGTCGTCTCCAGTGTCTGCTGGGCCGATTCCCGGCTCTCGATCGCACCTTCGAAATTGTCGTAGACCTCGTCGTTCAGAAGCCGCTGCAGCTGCTCGCGGTTGCCCTCGGCAAATGCGGCGACGATCATCTCGTAGGCCGCGCGGGCACCTTGAACGAAGGCGCCAGGCTCGAAGCTATGGTCAACAATCTTGATCTGGGTCAAGCCAGCGCCGATCGGCGAGTCCTCCGCCCAGAGCGCCGCCTCGGCTTCGCGCTGCTGTCCTTCCGGGCGGGCGCCCTCGCGTTCGGGTAGGTTGACGACGTTGTCCTCGGCGCTCTCCGCCTCCTCGCCGCCCTCGCGCAGGCGATAGGGATCGGGGGGGGGTTGCTGCTCGTGGCCGGTGCGCCGGCCGAGGACGCTTCGCAGACGCAGAAAAATGAACCCGGCCACCATGGCGACCAGGAGGATATCCAGGAAACTCAGACCTTCGCCCATTCTCGCCCGGACGATCTCCGTCCGGCCCATTCTCGCCTGGCCATCACGTATCCGGTACATGCTCGCCTGGCCGCGCCGCAACCTGGCGCTCTCGAAGGCAAATTCGGCCCTTACGAACACAAGCCCGGCACAGTACCGCGCCGGCTACGCCCGAGTCCAGCCGCGGCGGGCATTCCGGCGCCACACGTGTTACATAACCCTAGGCTCGGTAAGGAACAAGAAGCGTGGCCTGGATCGTTCTTTTTCTTTTTCTTGCGGTGCCGCTGGTCGAGATCGCCGTTTTCATCGAGGTCGGCGGTTGGCTCGGTCTTTGGCCGACGCTCGCCGTCATCGTCGCGACGGCGGTCGCGGGAACGGCGTTGCTCAGGTGGCAAGGCCTCTCGACGCTGGCCCGCGCCCAGGCGGCATTGGATCGCGGCCAGCTGCCGGTCGCCGAGGTCTTCGACGGGGCCTGCCTGCTGGTTGCCGGCGCGCTGCTGTTGACCCCCGGCTTCGTTACCGACGCCGTCGGCGGGCTGTTGTTCCTGCCGCCGTTCCGGGCCTTGCTGCGCGGCTTGATCGCGCATCGCCTGACGGCCGGACTGCGAGCGCCTAGGCCCGAGCAGGGACCGGACGGTGTCATCGACGGAGAATGGGAGGAGGTCGTCGTCGAAAAGCAAGAGATCGAGAGCAGTTCCGAGTCGGAGCCACCGGAGCGGAAGTGACGGCTCGGACCACGCCTTACACAAACGGCTCCAGCCCTTCCTCCAGATCGTCGGCATAGGCGAAGAGGGCCGGGCCGCCGCCGCTGTGCAGAAAGAGGACACCGCCCGGTGCCGCCGGCGCGCGCCGGCGCAGGCAATGGATCATCCCGGCCATGGTCTTGCCGGTATAGACCGGATCCAGAAGCAGGCCCTCGTTCTCGGCCGCGAGCCGGATGGCCTCGCGGCAGGCCTCGTTGAGGCGGCCGTAGCCCGGCGCCAGGGTGGCGTCGGTGATGCGGATGTCCTCGGGCCCGACCGCCGCCGGCAGCTCCAGAAGCTCGGCCAGCTCCGCCGCCCGCTGGCCGACCCGCTCACGTTGGCGTGTCGCGTCGCGGCGGACGCAGACCCCGGTGATCGCGTGTCCGAGACCAAGCGCGCGAAAGCCGAACAAGAGGCCGGCATGGGTGAACGAGCTGCCCGAGGCGACGAAGATCTCGCCGATCTCGAGCTCGCGTCGGCGCAAATCGTCGGCCAGCTCGATGGCGGCGCGGACGTAGCCCAGCGCGCCCAGGGGCTTGGCCGCGGGGCCGAGCGGGATGATGTAGGGGTGACGGCCCTCCTGGCGCAACGCCTCGGCGATCCGGCGGAGCTCGGCGTCGGCACCGGCCTCGTCCTCGCCGTCCGGATAACGGCTGAGGCTGGCGCCGAGCAACCGGTCCAAGAGCACGTTGCCCGAGCCCTGGTAAATGGCGCCCTCGTGCGGCACCCGGTCCTCGAGCTGGATATGGCAGCGCATGCCGAGCTTGCGCGCCGCGGCGGCAGCCATGCGGACGTAGTTCGACTGCACGGCGCCGGTAATCAGGACGGTGTCCGCCTGAGAGGCTTGGGCGGCGCCGAAATAGTACTCCAGCTGGCGCACCTTGTTGCCGCCGAAGGCGAGGCCGGTGCAATCGTCGCGCTTGACCCAAAGCGGCGGGGCGTCGAGCGTCCGGCTCAGATTCTCCATTGGCTCGAGCGGCGTCGGCGCATGCGCCAGCGTGGCCCGGGGAAAGCGGTCGAGATGGCGCGCCAGCGTTTTCCGCCGCGATTCGAGCTCCGTCATCGTCCTATCGCCTCGCCCCTTGTCTGATCCGCCTTCCCGATCGACCATCGGCGATCACTCGCTTGTCGCCGTACCGGCACCATGCTAGCAACGTCGGCCGATTGACGAGGACATCGCCCCATGACCGATACCACCGAGACCGACGCGCCCGAGCTGCCCGGAGCCGACGTCGGCGCGGCGCCCAATCTACAGATCGTCGCCCAGTATTTGAAGGATCTGTCGTTCGAGAACTACAACGCGCCACAGAGCCTGATGCAGTCGGCAGAGGCGCCGAACATCGAGGTCGCGGTCAACCTCGACGCCCAGAACGTCACCGAGAACGTCTACGAGATCGATCTGACGATCACGGCGACGGCCGACCGGGACAACGAGCGGGTCTTTCTGGTCGAGGTCGTCTATGGCGGACTTTTTCAGATCCAGAACGTCGAGGCGGAGGCGGTCCGCCCCGTCTGCCTGATCGAGTGCCCGCGCCAGCTCTTCCCCTTCGCCCGGCGGATCATCGCCGACGCGACCCGCGATGGCGGCTTTCCGCCCTTGCTGGTGGATCCGATCGACTTTTTCCGGCTCTATCGCGAGCGCTACGGCAACGGCGCCGCGGCCGAGGACGCGGGCGACGGCAGCGAGACTTAGTGTTTTTCCGACTATCGTCGAACTGCCGGGCCACCCGCTCGCCCGTCCCAACCACCCCAAGGGTACCATTCATGGGTGGTTGCGACGGCGGAGCGGGTGGTTCAGCCAAACTCGAAAACGGGCTAGCGCCGGCGCAGCATCTCTACCAAGGCCGCCAGCACGTCCTTGACCTCGGCCTGAGCTTCGGCACGGCCGCTCGTGCGCGCCTGCTGCAAGTCGGCCTCGGCCGACGCCGGCAGCGCCAGCTTGTTGGTCAGGTCGCCGATTCGCTGCTGCGCCGTCTGCAGCAACGTCGTCAACCGGCGGATTTCCTCGCTGTAGTTGTCGGCCAGTCGTTCTGTCCGTGCCCGCTCGGCTTGTAGCTCCGAAGTCATTCCGTCGATCTGATGCTCCAGCCGGCCGATCTGGCGGCGGAGATCGCGGGCCCAGGCCTCCGCCAGGTCCTCGTAGTCGCGATTGGCTTGCCGGGCCGCTGCCTGCAGCCGCCCGATCTCGGCTGCCAGTTGGCCGTTTGGTTGGTCGTCGACCAAGTGGTCGGTGGGGCCGCTTGGCCGGGCGTCGTCGGCGATCGACACATAGACCCGGCCATCCCGCCGCTCGGCCCCGAGGGTGCCCCGTTTTATCCTGTTTCTAACCGCGTTTTCGGAGATTCCGAGATCTCGCGCCGCGGTCCTGACCGTCACCCACAAGGCGCCGTCCTCGCCCACGCTCGGTTGGCCGAATCGGCCGCGACCATAGCACGGCCGGGGCCATCCGGCCAAACCCCGGCTGGGCTGACCGGCTCAGTCGCGCTTCCAGATCGGCATCGGGATCTCGGCGGCGACAAATTCCTCGTGCGCCGCCACCTCTGCAGCGTTCGGCGCGTGCGCTCTGGGCGGCCGCGTCGTCGTCTCGAGGCGCGTCGTCGGTGCGGCTTCGACGTTTCGATCCAGAGTCAAATCCGGCTGGCGGCCGCCGACCAGCTCCAAATAGACCTCGGCCAAGAGCTCGGCGTCCAGCAGCGCGCCGTGCTTGGCTCGGGCCGAGGCGTCGATGGCAAAGCGGCGGCAGAGCGCGTCCAGACTGGCCGGCGCGCCAGGATACTTCTGCCGCGCCAGGCGCACCGTGTCGACGGCGCGATCGGCCGCGATCGGCGGCCGGTCCAGGGCCGCGAGCTCGGCATTGAGGAACTTGAGGTCGAAGCCGGCATTGTGGATCACCAGCCGGCTGTCGCCGACAAAGTCTTGAAACGTCTCGACAATCTCGTGGAACTTGGGCTGATCGGCAAGGAACCCGTCGGACAGCCCGTGGACCTCGAAGGCCTCATGCGGCATCTCGCGCTCGGGATTGATGTAGAGCTGCAGGCTCTCGCCGGTCGGCAGGTGGTTCACCAGCTCGACGCAGCCGATCTCGACGACCCTGTGGCCGGCGGCCGGGTCGAGGCCCGTGGTCTCGGTATCGAGGACGACTTCACGCATGTATGGCTCTTCTGGACGGGTGGTCGGACGGCCGGGGCCGGGCCCGCGCCCGTGGCGGCCAGCGATGGCCCCGCCGACCGCGCAGCAGTGTGACGATGCCGGCGACGTGGTTCAAGGCCAATCGCCGGCCGAGGCCGGTCGGGATGACGAAATCGGCGCGCTGGCGCTTGATCGCGTCGGGAACCTGTTGCGCCAGGATGCGGCGGAACTTCTCCGGCGTCATGTTGGGACGGCGGAGCACCCGCTGGCGCTGCACCCTGGCCGGCGCCGAGACCACCGCGATGGCGTCGGTGCGGGCCTCGCCCCCGGTCTCGAAGAGGAGCGGCACGTCGAGCACCACCAAGGGCACCCCGAGCCGCGCCGCGCGGGCGAGAAACCGGCGCTGGGCGCGACCCGCGAGGGGGTGCAGGACGGCTTCGAGACGGCGTAGTGCTGCACCATCGGCGAAGACCCGGGCGCCGAGCTCGGCGCGGTCGACAGCACCATCGCGGACCACGCCCGGAAACAGCTCCTCGACCCGCCCCACCGCCTCGCCGCCCGGGGCCAGGAGGCGATGCACGGCGGCGTCGGCATCGTAGACCGGCACGCCCAGACGGCGGAACATGGCGGCTGTCTCGGTCTTGCCCATGCCGATCGAGCCGGTGAGGCCGAGGACGAACATCGGCCGTTCAGCCCTGGATATCGGCCAGGATGTGCGCCCGCAGCGCCGCCGTGACCGCGGGCGCGGTGCCGAACCAGGCCTCGAAGCCGGGCCGGGCCTGGTGCAACAACATGCCGAGGCCGTCGACGACCCGATTGCCCCGTCGGCGTGCCGCCGCCAAGAGGTCGGTTTCGAGCGGCGTGTAGACGATGTCGTTGACCACCGCCTCGGTCGGCAGACAGCCGAGGTCCAAGGCCAGGGGCGGCTGCCCTTCCATGCCGAGCGAGGTCGTGTTGACGAGCAGCGCCGCCTCGGCCAGCCGATCGGCCGCCGCTGCCCAAGAGACGGCACTGCAGCGCTTCCGCTCCAGCTCACGGCCGAGTCGTTCCGCCCGTTCCAAGGTGCGGTTGACGATCCGGATCTCAGGCGTGCCCCGCTCCAGAAGTGCTGCGATGACGGCCCTGGCAGCACCGCCGGCGCCGAGAACGACCGCCGGGCCGGTGTCCACCCGCCAGCCGGCGGCGTCCTCCTCCAAGGCGGCGACGAAGCCGAAACCATCGGTGTTGGAGCCGTTCAAGCGGCCCTCGGCGTCGACGACGACGGTGTTGACGGCGCCAATGCGCCGCGCCATCGGATCGACCTCATCCATGACGGCGAGTGCCGCTTCCTTGTGCGGCAACGTCAGGTTGCAGCCGGCGATGGCGAGCCTCGGCAAGGCGCGAAGCGCTGTTTCCAGGTTCTCCGGCCGGAC
>JASLMY010000209.1 GCA_030746295.1 Alphaproteobacteria bacterium
GTCTACAGCGTCCGCTTCCGGGCGCGGGAGCTCTGGGGCCCGGAGGCGTCGAACCGCGACAGTCTCCATTTCAGCCTCTGCGAAGGCTTCCTGGATACGGCCTGAGAGAGCCGACGACCATGGGCAGATACCGGATAGACGGCTCGGTGGCGGTCGAGGAAAGTCGCGAGATTCCCGTCGTGCGGGGCTATGACGTCGTCGTCGCCGGGGGCGGCACCGCAGGCAGCGGGGCAGCGGTCGCCGCCGGCCGCATGGGCGCCAAGACCTTGCTGGTCGAACGGGCGTCCTATCTCGGCGGCACCTCGACCGGCAGTCTGATGGGGGTGATGTGGGGGCCCTACGACTCCTACTCCGGCTATTGCAAGGAAGTTGTCGACGAGATGATCGACAGTGGTGCGGCACAACCCGGGACCATCGTCAGCTTCGACACTGCCGCCTTGAAACAGATCCATCTTCAGAAGCTGCAGGAGGCCGGCGTCGATCCGCTGTTTTACACCTACGTCGTCGACGCGATCGTCGAGGACGGTGCGGTTCGGGGCATCGTGGTGGAGAACAAGTCCGGCCGGCAGGCGATCCTGGCCGATGCGGTGATCGACGCCACCGCCGATGGCGATGTCGCCGCCTTCGCCGGGGCCGAGTTCCAGAAGGGACGCGGCGACGGTGCCATGCGACCGGTAACGGTGCTCTTTCGCCTCGGCAACGTCGATATCGACGCCCTGCTGAGCTACGCCCAAGAGAACCCGAACCAGTTCATCGCCGACGAGCACGTCAACTTCACGAGCCCGCAGGAGCGCAAGCTCAGGCTCGCCGGCTTTTTCGATCTGATCAGGCAAGGCCGCGAGGCGAACGAGCTGGACAAGGACTGCCATTATTTGCGCGTCGAAAGTGTCGACTTCGAGACCCGGATCGCCCTCATCAACACGGTCCGCGTCTATGGCGTCGACGGCACCGACGCTTGGCAGGTGAGCGAGGGAGAGCTGGAGGCCCGCCGCCAGATGGCCGACCTGATCGCCTTCATGAAGGCCCGTGTGCCGGGATTTCAAGACGCGTTCCTGGTCGATTCATCCGACATGCTGGGCGTGCGCGAGACCCGGCATGTCGTCGGGGAATATCTCCTCACCAACGACGACGTCTTGCAGCAACGCCGCTTCGACGACGTCATCGGCGTCAACTGCGGCCACATGCCGCCGGGCAAGGAGGTCCACAGCCCGGACGGCAACGAGGGCGGGGAGGGTGACCGGGCCAATCGTGCCGACGCCTGGTCAAGGGTCAGCCACGAGATCCCCTATCGGGTGATGCTCGCCAGAGACGTCGACAATCTCTTTCTCGCCGGTCGGCACATCTCCGCCACGCACGAGGCCGACCGCATCACCCGTCACATCCCACCCTGCATCCTGGTCGGACAGGCAGCGGGCACGGCGGCCGCGCTTTGCAGCCAGCTCGGAGTCGCGCCCAAGGCGTTGGACGTGCGCCGCTTGCAGGCGAGCCTCGTCGCCGCGGGGGTCGACTTCGGCCGCGAGATCCCCGGCCTGGAGGCCGCGGCGGAAGCCACCGGGTAACAGAACCGTCGGCTAACCGGAGCGCTTGACCAGGAAGGTGAAGACGCCGTCGGCCTCGCCCGATTCCAAGAGCTCGTTGCCGGTCTGGCGGCAGAAGGCCTCCATGTCCTTGACCGAGCCCGGGTCGGTGACGAGCAGTTCGAGTGTGCCGCCGACGGGGACTTCTTTCAGTCCCTTCCGCGCCCTCAGGATCGGCAGTGGGCAGTTCAGGCCCTTCGCGTCGACAACGTGGTCCGCCATGTCCAGATTCCAATTCCGTCGTGACCGGGTCGGCGTGCTGGACGCCTCGCCGGCGCGCTGGCTACCGTCGGCGGCATGGTAACAAGCCAGACCGTACATTCAAGGTTTTCAATCTATGAAAAATGCATATGTTATTTGACGGACGGCACAGGGGGAGGCCGGGGAGAGCGCGCGATGGATGAGATTCCGGTCGGCGTTGTGGTCGCGAGCCTGGGATTCGGCCTCGGCGCGATCTTCGGGGCGACCGCACAGCGGACCAACTTTTGCACCATGGGCGCGATCTCGGACATCGTCTTCATGGGCAGCTGGAACCGATTCCGGGCCTGGGCGCTGGCGGTCGCGGTAGCGCTGCTAGGCAGCCAAGCACTCCATCTCGCCGGCGTCGTGGACCTCTCCAAGTCGATCTATCTCGCCCCCAATCTCGGCTGGGCCGGCGCCGTCGTCGGCGGTCTTCTGTTCGGCTTCGGCATGACCTTGGGCAGCGGTTGCGCCAACAAGACCCTAGTGCGCATCGGCGCCGGCAACCTGAAATCCCTGGTGGTCGCCCTCGTGCTCGGCCTCTTCGCCTACATGACGCTGAGAGGCCTGATCGGGCTCGCCCGTGTCGAGTTCGAGGGCTGGACCGCGATCGATCTCGCCGCTCGGGGCCTGGCGAACCAGGGCATGCCGGACCTTCTCGCCGCCGCCGGGCTGCCGGAAGGTGCGGCCCGTCTCCTCACCATCGCCGTCATCGCCGGCGGCTTGCTCTGGTTCTGTTTCAAGAGCGCCGAGTTCCGCGCTTCCGGGCGCGACGTCGCCTCCGGCCTCGTCATCGGTCTACTGGTGCCCGCGGCCTGGTTCGTCACCGGCTATCTGGGGCAGGACGAGTTCGACCCGGTCCAGGTCGCGTCCTTCACTTTCGTCGCACCCATCGGCGACGGCATCCAGTATCTGATGACTTTCACCGGGGCGACCATCAATTTCGGCATCGCTGCCGTCGGCGGCGTCATCGCCGGCGCCTTCGTCGCCGCCAAGCTGGCGGGCGAGTTCCGCATCGAGGCTTTCGCAAGCGCCGACGACATGATCCGCCACATCTCCGGCGGCGCCATCATGGGCGTCGGTGGGGTGCTGGCGCTCGGCTGCACCATCGGCCAGGGGGTCACCGGCATGTCGACCCTGGCGCTGGGCTCGCTGATCGCCGTCGTTTCGATCCTGGCCGGTGGCTACTTCGGCATGAAGTACCTGGAAGAGGACGGCTTCCGCGGGGCCTTTGCCGCCATCTTCAGCCGCGCCTGAGGGCGGCGGCGGCATTCGCCTTCAGGGCTTGTAGGCCACCGTGTCGAGCTTCATTCGCTCGCGCACCGGCAGCGCCGACACGGCGACGCAGGTGCGGGCCGGCTCGTGCGGGGCGAAGGCCTTCTCATAGACGGCGTTGACGCGGCCGTAGTCGGCCATGTCGGTGAGATAGAGCGTCACCTTGACGACGTCTTGAAGCGTGCAGCCGGCCCCGGCCAGGATCGCATCGACGTTGCGGATCGCCTGCTCGGTCTGCTCGACGACGTCGTCGGAGACCACCTCGCCCGTGGCCGGGTCGAGGCCGCCCATGCCTGAGCTGTAGACCCAGGGGCCGACTACCGCGGCGTGCGAGAACGGGCCCGGCGGGACGGGGGCTGCCTCGGTGTTGACCAGCTCGATCTCGGCTGCCGTTTTCTTGTCGCTCATGCCTCACCTCGGGTCATTAGATGTGGGGAGCCAGCCACTCCCTGAGCGCGCTGGCGGTCAAGAAGCCGGCCTTGCGGTCGACCTCTTGGCCGGCCTTGAACAGGATCAGGGTCGGCACGCCGCGTATATGATAGCGCTCGGCCAAGTCCGGGCTCTCTTCGGCATCGACGTCGACGACGCCGAGCCTACCGTCGAGACGCTTGGCCACGGCCGCCAGCATGGGATCGAGCTTGCGGCAGATGACGCAAGCCTCGGTCTGGAACTTGGCGATGACGGGGACCTCGCCGGCGATCCGCTCGGCGAAGTTCGCGGTGTCGGCGTCGGGACCGGTCATGTGCCGGCCGCCAGAACGCCCGGATGCTTGTCGCGGTACTCGTCCATGGCGTAGGTCAGGAATTCGTCGGCGCCGATGTTGAGGGCGCCGGCAAAGGTGTTGAAGCTGTTGCCGGTGTTGACGGTCTCCAGGATCTCGACGAACTCGGCGTCGGTGGTGCCGAGCGCGCGGCACTTGGCGATGTCCTCGGCCATGATCGAGTGCGGATCGCCGTTCGCCTTCATCGCATAGTCGAAGAGCGCCCGCTCCTTCTCGGTCAGGCCGATGGCGTCGGGGTCGAACTCACGCGCCGCACCGATCGCCTCGTCGTTGGCGCCCAAGTTCTGCATCTGCGAGCCGTGAAAGGAGACGCAGTAGTCGCAGTGGTTGATGACCGCCAGCGCCGTCATCACCGCCTCCTTCAGCAGCACGCTCAGGCTGCCCTGGGTCAAGAGGACGCCAAGGCGCTCGAAGTTGGCGAGGCCGAGTTCGGGAAAGGCGCCGTAGGCCTTGAACAGGTTCGAGACCCGGCCCTTGCCGCGCACCCGCTCCAGCGCATCGTAGAGTTCCTTGAGTGCACCTGTCGCCTCGTCGACCGGTACCAGCTCGATGAACGGATCGGGGCCCTGCATCACGCGCTCTCCTTCGGCGGATCGGCTGTTGTCGCCGCAGATTCTAGCACCGAGGCTCCGAGGCCGGCAATTCGGGCCCGTTACTGCCGTTTCCGGGCATAGTCGGCGAGTGCGGCGACGCCTTCGATGGCGCGATCGATGTCCTCGTCGTCGCTGAAGTAGCCGGGCGAGATGCGGATGGCACCGTTCTGCGCCATCGTCCCCCGGTCCTCGTGCACCAACGGGGCGCAGTGCAGGCCGGCGCGAACGCAGACCTCGAAATCGGCGTCCAGCATCGTCCCCGCCGTGTCCGCGGGCAGGCCGTCGACGTTGATCGCCAGGGTCGCGGCACGAGGCCGGTTGCCCTTGGGGCCATAGACCCAGACGTCGTCGAGCTCGCCGAAGGCGGTGACAAGGCGGTCGATGTGGGCGCATTCGAGCCCGTGGATATGCGCCAGGGCGGCGCGACAGAGCGCCCCGTGCGATGTCTCGGCGGCGCTCGCGGCCTGGGCCCGGCCCAGCTCGGCGAACCACTTCTGTGCCGCGTTCAGGCCGGCGATACCGGGGATCGAGACGGTGCCGGCCTCGAGCCGGTGGGGATAGTCGTCGGGCTGGAAGGGCGAGATCGAATCGATTCCGGTGCCGCCGACGCGGGCGGGGCTGATCTCGACGCCCTCGCCGACGATCAGGCCACCGATGCCCATCGGCCCGAAGAGACCCTTGTGGCCGGTGAAGGCCAGGACGTCGATGCCGAGCGCGCCCATGTCGATGGCCAAGACGCCGGCGGTCTGGCAGGTATCGACGACGAAGTGCGCCGCGCTGTCGGCGACGACGGCACCGATGGCGGCCAGGTCCTGCACCGCGCCCAAGACGTTCGAGGCGTGGTTGACCACGACCGCCCGGGTCTTGGGCGTGATCGCGGCACGGACCTCCTCCGGGTCGACATAGCCCTGGGCGTCCCCGCCGATGCGGGTGACTTGAACCCCCTGGTCCCGCTCCAGGTGGTTGGCCGGGCGCAGCACCGAGTTGTGCTCCAGCCGGGTGATGATCATGTGGTCGCCGGGCCCGACCAGGCCCAGGATCGCCGTGTTCAAGGAGTCGGTGGCGTTCTGCGTGAAGACGACGCGGGCAGGATCTCCGGCGAAGCCGAAGAAGGCCGCCAGCAGCGCCCGGGTCTCGACCACCATCGCTTCGGCCTCGACCCCCAACTGGTGGCCGGCGCGACCGGGATTGACGCCGTGGGAGCGGAAGAACCGGTCCATGAAGTCATAGACCGGCTCGGGCTTCGGCCAGGTCGTGGCGGCATTGTCCAGGTAGTAGTTGTCCTTCATCCCACTTCCCCCAAGGTCCGGGCGCCCGGTTCCGTTTCTTCTTGGGCGCGTTGACGCATTTCAGCGGGCCACTCGCGACCGGCGGCCCGGATGGCGGAATCTGTAACGGAAACGGCGGGGAATGTTCTGCCAAATTTGGCGGAGATTAGAACATTTTCAAAATTTCATTCCTAATTTCTAGAGGAATGGAGAATGTCATTTTAATCTGGTGGCTGCACGGGGTGACAGCTACCAGAGCTTCACTTCCTTACCCTCGGCCCTGAGCTTTTCCGCCTTCTTCTGCAGCCAGCGCTGGAAGTTGGGCTCGCTGACGTAGCCCTTCTCGCGCACGTAGACGAAGGTGTAGTGGAAGTGGAAGGGCTTCCAATAGCCCATCAGGCGCCAGACCTCGGCCTCGTGGCCGGGCGTCTTGCTGTCTTCGGGCAAGCCCTGGGGAAAGAACTGCAGCGTCGGCGTGAACTGGACCCGGTACTTGCGCGCCAGCTTCTTCTCCGTCGTCACCTCGCCGTCGACGTCGGTGACCTCGCGGTCGCCCCAAAGGTTGAGCTGGATGACGTTGTAGTTGGCCTTGATGTAGTCGACGATTGCCGGAATGCGCAGGTTGACCCGGTGCATCTCGCGGCAATAGGGGCAGCCCCGCTGCTCCCAGATGATCACCAGCTGCTTGCCCGCCTCGGCGGACTCCTTGATGTCCTCGCGGAGATCGAGGAACGAGTTCAGGAACCACGGCTGGACGTAGAGACCTTCCTCGTTGGCCTCGATGGCGGGCAGCTTCTTTTCGGCCGCGCTGGTCGCGCCCGAGATGGCCGTCAGGCCGAACAGGGCCAGCATGACGGTAATTAGAACCCGGTACAGCATCTCTCTTCCCCCTCTCTTCTGGCCGGTCGGGAAGGCCGGCGATCGGCGGGGTACAGGCGACGATGCTATCGCCCGGCCTCCGCCGCTTCAACGAATTCGGCGCCCTCTCGCCACCGGCGGTCGGCGACGAAGGCGGCGAAGCGCTCGGCCCAGCGGTTGGCGCCGACATGGCGCTGGTGCGCGAAGGTGGCGAGCACATTGCCGCGAACTAGGCCGTCGTTACGGCCGTCGATGCCGTAGCCGCGCACGACCCGGTAGGCGTAGCGCTCGCCCTCGGGCAGGTTCTCCAGGCCCGCGTAGTGGAACTCGTGCGCTGGCAGATTTTCACCGGCCGGCGCTGCCGGCCAAGGCATGTCGGCCGTCTCCTGCAGCTTGACGTAGCCCCGGCCGACGGGGCGTTCGTGCATGACGGCGTTCCCCGGCAGGAAGCCCACCATCCGAAACCGGCCCTTATGGGTCTCGAGGCTCTGGCAGAGATAGAGGAGGCCGCCGCATTCCGCATAGGCCGGCATGCCGGCCCCCAGCGCCCGGGCGATCTCACGGCGAAGCACGCCGTTGGCCTCCAGCGCTGCCGCCTGGGTCTCGGGAAAGCCGCCGCCGATGAAGAGGCCATCGGCCGCCGGCAGCCGTGCGTCGCGAGCCGTGTCGAACGGCAGCAGCTCGGCCCCAGCCCGGGCCAGCGCCTCCAGATCGTCCGGGTAGTAGAAGCCGAAGGCCGCATCCCGGGCGACGGCAATTCTGACTCCAGGCGTTCGACGCGACGGCGTCGGCGCGGCGGTGCCAGTGGCGCCTGCCGCCGAGCGTTCAAGAGCCTCGATCGCCGCCAGGTCGAGATCGCGCACAACGATGTCGGCGATCCGCTCGATGGTAGCGTCGATGCCGTGCGCCTCGTTGGTCGGCACCAGGCCCAGGTGGCGCTCGGCGATCTCGACCTCCGGGTGGCGGCCGATGGCGCCCAGGACCGGCAGGTCCGTATAGTGCTCCAAGGCAGCGCGAAGCTTGCCCTCGTGGCGCGGCCCGCCGACCTGGTTCAGCACGACGCCGGCGAAGCGGAGCTCGGGCCCGAAGCTCTGATAGCCCTGAACCAAGGGGGCGATGCCGCGGGTCATGCCGCGGGCGTCGACGACCAGCAGCACGGGCGTTGCCAGAAGCTCGGCCAGGGCCGCGTTGCTGTCGCTGCCGGCGACGTCGACGCCGTCGAAGAGGCCCTTGTTGCCCTCGACGATCGCCACCTCGGCTCGAGTGGCGTGGGCGGCGAACAGCGCCTCGATCTCCGGTCCCGACATGGTGTGGAAGTCCAGGTTCCGGCAGGGTCGGCCGGCGGCGCGGCCGAGCCACATGGCGTCGATATAGTCGGGGCCCTTCTTGAAGGTCTGCACCGTCCGTCCCCGGCGCCGGAAGGCCGCCGCCAGCCCCAGCGCCAGCATGGTCTTGCCGGACGACTTGTGGATCGCCGAGATCAGGAAGCAGGTCATGGCCGCGACATCGGGCCGGGCTCAGGCCGCCGCCTCGAGGCGGCCGCGGTTGCGTGCCGCCCAGAGGTGCTTCGCCTCGGCCTCGGCCGCGTCACTGCTCTCGGCCCGGCCCAGGAGTTTCAGCGCAATCGCGAGCGTACCAGTGACGGCGGCGGTGGCGTAGGCGTCGTCTTCCTCAGCCCGCCAGACCCGGACCAGGCGGTCGAGCCGCATCTCCTCGTCGTGCGGCTGCTGCGATTCGGCCAAGAGCGCCTGCCAGGCTTCGGTCTCGAGGGCGCCGTCATGCACCGTCATCACGTCCAAGGGCTTGTTCGGCCGGCGCTCGATCTCGCCACCCTCGCCGCGGAAGACGGCCATGTGCGGCTGGCCCAAGAGCGCTGCCGCCTCCTGGTGGATGCGGTTGTAGCCGGGGTGGAAGATGCCCTGCAAAAGGTAGGGGGCGCCCAGCGGGTTCAGCATCCGTCCGACGGTGTGCACCGGCGAGCGCAGCCCCAGGATCGGGCGCAACTGGATCAGCTCGTGCAGCTTGGGGCTGAGGTGTTCCAGTGGCAGATAGGCCAGATTGGCTTCGTCGATTCCCCGGGCGGCGTCGCGAAGCGAAGTCGCCAGCGGCAGGCCCAGGGCCTCGATCACCTCGCGCGTATAGACCCGGCCGGGCGTGTGCCCCTCGGTGCCCTGCATCAGGATGCGGACGCCGCCCTCGGCCAGCACGAGTGCTGCCAGGACGAACCAGGGCAGCTGCCGCCGCTTGCCGGCATAGCAGGACCAGTCGAGGTCGACTTGCGGCGCGTCGGCGGGGACGTCGAAGGTGGCGCGGCAGGCG
>JASLMY010000020.1 GCA_030746295.1 Alphaproteobacteria bacterium
CCGGCCGGGTGTTGCAGGTGCCGGTGATCGCCCACGACGACGCCGCCGGCACCATCAGCTACCGAGACGAGGACGGGACAATCGTCGAGGTCCCGGTGACGGGCGGCGCCTGCAAGCTGCAGTGGAAGGCGGACTGGGCGATGCGCTGGTATGCCCTCGACGTCGACTACGAGATGTCGGGCAAGGACCTGATCGATTCCGTACGCCTCTCCGGCCGGATCACCAAGATCCTGGGCGGGCGGCCGCCGGAAGGCTTCACCTACGAGCTCTTCCTCGACGAGGCCGGCGAGAAGATCTCCAAGTCCCGGGGCAACGGCCTCGCCATCGAGGAGTGGCTGAAATACGCCTCGCCTGAGAGCCTGTCGCTCTACATGTACAACGCCCCCCGGCGGGCCAAGCGGCTCTACTTCGACGTGATCCCGCGGGCGGTCGACGAGTACCTGCAGCATCTCGACAAGTATGCCGCGCTGGACGAGGCGGCGCGCGTCGATAACCCGGCCTGGCACGTCCACGCTGGCCGGCCTCCGCAAGAGTCGGTGCCGCTCGGTTTCGGCCTCTTGATGAACCTGGCCGGTGCGGCCAACGCGGAGGACAAGGAGGTGCTCTGGGGCTTCATCCGCCGCTACGTGCCCGAGGCGACGCCCGAGAACCATCCGATCCTGGACGCCCTCGCCGGTTATGCGGTCGCCTACTACCAGGACTTCGTCAAGCCGACGAAGCGGTATCGGGCACCCGACGAGACCGAGCGCACGGCGCTGGAGGAGCTGGCCACGGCACTGGAAGCGACGCCCCAAGGAACGAGTGCGGAGGACTTGCAGAACGAGGTTTACGAGATCGGCAAGCGGCACGGCTTCGAGAGCCTGCGCGACTGGTTCCGGGCCCTCTACGAGGTTCTGCTGGGGCAGAGCCAGGGGCCGCGCATGGGCTCGTTCATCGCCCTCTACGGCGTCGCCGAGACCGCCCGACTGGTCCGCCGGGCGCTCGCCGGCGAGGACTTGAGCGCTACCTGAGACGAGGCGGTGCTTGGAACGTGATCAGACGTTTGACGACGAGCGACGCCGAGGGTTTTCGCGCCCTCCGGCTGGAGATGCTGGAGCGGCACCCGCATTCCTTCGGTATGTCCTACGAAGATGAAGCGGGCTGGCCGCTAACCCGGTTCGAGGCCACGATCACCGAAAGCGCGGTCTTCGGCGGCTTCGTTGACGATTTGCTGGCGGGCATCGCCTCGCTGCGCGGCTATGGCATGCGCAAGTTCGCGCACAAGGGCTACCTCTGGGGCATGTATGTCCGCGAGGCGGCGCGCGGCCGCGGCCTGGGTGCTGCCCTGGTCGAGGCGGTGCTGGCCGAGGCGCGCCAGCAGGGCCTCGAGCAGGTCCTGCTCACCGTCTCCCGGGGCAACCAGACCGCCGAGCGGCTCTACGCCCGGCACGGCTTCCAGGTCTTCGGCACCGAGCCACGGGCGCTCAAACACCAGGGCCGTTACAGCGACGAAGTGCAGATGATCTGCTACCTGGATGGGACCGCCGAACGCGCGTGAGCCTTGGCGTCGCCACGACAGGCGAGCTAGCCGCACGGAAACGCATGGACGCGTCCGCCGCCCAGGCGCAACTGAAGACACCGGGGCATGGCCGGGCCGTTCGGGCCATAATTCAAGAATATTCGTCTCTAATATGTTTAGAGTATTTTAAAACAGCTTGACTAAGAATTACGGAAGCTTAGTCGAAGCCATTCAGGTGTCATTAGTTAAGCATAATGCAAAGAAGGGGGATGCTTTCCGTGACCCACGGCTTGGCGCCCGCGGCTGAACCGGCAACGACGCTTCGCAATGAACGCGATCGATTTGCCGTTTTCGCCCTGACGGCCGCGGACGCATTCCTCGAGACCGACCGCGACCTGAACATTCGCTTTGCCACCGGCGCGACACATTGGCTGCTGGGCAGGGACGAGGCCGTCGTGAAGTCGAAGAACATGCTCGACTTCGTCGCCGAGGACTACAAGCGGTTGGTCAAAGCCGCCTGCAAGGGCGCGATCCGAGACGGGAGGTTTGGCCCCATACCGATCGGCTTTCAGCAGCCGGACGGACGGGTCGTGCATGTCGATGTCAGCAGTACCTATCTGCCGAATCGAGGTGGCGAGTTCTACATCGCCGCGCGGGCCCACCCCCTCGGTCTGGCCATGCAAAAGCCAAACTCGCAAGACGGCACCACACCTTCGAAGCGACCCGAGCCGCACGCCGTCGCCCAGAGTATCGCCAAGGCCGCACAGGCAGCTTCGGAAAACGGTCAAGATCTCAGCTTGACGCTGTTTAATCTCGACGGACTGGAAAGCCTGCAAAGCCGATTGGCGCCAACGGCGGCGGGGGAGCTGATGGCCGACATCGAAGCCCACCTGCAGGCGTTTTCGGCGGGCGACGCGGGCGTCACTCAGGTCGGCGACGAAGAGTTCGGCCTCCTGCACCGCGGCGGCATCGACATCCAAGGCCTCGAGCAAGACATCGACGACTGCGCGTCGGCATTCGATCCCAAGGGCGAGGGCGTATCCATCAGGTCGAGCACCCTCGCCGTGTCGGGCGTCGATCTCTCGGAAGCCGACATGGCGAAAGCCGTGGTTTATGTGATCAACAAGTTCACCGAGACGCGGGGCGAGTTCACGGTCCGCGATCTGTCCGATGGCTACAAGGGCATGCTTCAAGATACGAGCATCAGGATCGCCGGGCTGAAGACCCTGATTCGGCAACGTGCCTTCGACCTGCACTACCAGCCAATCATCGCCCTCGATGGCTGCGAACTGCATCACTACGAAGCGCTGGTTCGATTTCGGGCCGACGACGAGACCGCATCACCCTATGCCACCATCGCATTCGCCGAAGAGGTTGGCCTCATTGCCGCGTTGGACTTGGCGATTTGTCACAAGGCCATCAGCACCATCCTGTCGGCGCGCCGGGAAGGTCTTCAGCTTTCACTGGCCGTGAATGTATCGGGCAGGTCGCTCGAAACGCCGGTCTTCTTGGATCGCCTCCGGTCGCTTCTGAGGGAGTGCCAATCCTTTCCCCAGTTCTTGCTGTTCGAGGTCACCGAGTCTTCGAAGATCAAGAATCTCGAGGCAACCAACAACTTCCTGAAATCGCTTCGAAACTTGGGTCACCGGGTCTGCATCGACGACTTTGGCGCCGGTGCATCGGCTTTCCAATACCTGCGCGCGCTCGCCGTCGACTATGTCAAGATCGACGGCTCGTATGTCAGGGAGATCACGTCCAATCGCGATGCCCGGTCGTTCGTCCGCTCGATGGCGAGTCTCTGTCACGAGCTCGGCATGCAAACGATCGCCGAGATGATCGAAGACCGGGCGACCGTCGACGAATTGCTCCGAATGGGAATCGCCTACGGCCAAGGCTACCTCTTCGGGAAACCATTGCCCGAGTTCCGCAAGGTCAAGCTTGTCGGCTAATACGAGAAAGCGGCCGCGACGGAAGAGCTTGCCGGTGAGGGTCGCGCGAAGGAAAGGCTGAGGACCATTGCAGCTTTCGACGGAAAAGCCGAAGACAGGGGAATGCGCCCAAGACCTCGCGGCGGCCGCCTTCGAGGCGATGGAGCGCCACGACATCCCGCCCACGCCCCCGAATTTCAGCATTTGGTATTCGTATGCATCGGGGCGTCAACCGGGCCTCGATCGAAAGCCGGACCATCCGATCGGGGACGGATGTGCACCGGCTGCGCTGCCGAGCAAGAAAACCCGTCGCGCCCCCCCGAGCCGTACGGCCGCAGGCTATCGGCCGCCCGACGCCGATCTCGAATTCGACGAGGTGACGGCCCAGCTATTGGATACTCTCAGTCTCACCAGGGAGGAAGTAGCCGAGTACAGCGACGACCTGCGCGCCTTCTCCAAGCGCCTCGACGACCGCCAGCTCGCCGAGCTCGGCAGCCTGATCGCTTCGGTATTGAACGAGACCCGAAAGGTGCAGGTCAAGAACCAGCACCTCGAAGCAGCGCTAAAGGCCTCCACGGACGAGACCCAGGATCTGCGCCGCAACATCGTCGACGCCCGAGTGGAGGCTCTGACCGATCCTCTGACCGGGCTGGGGAACAGGCAATCTTTCGAGCGCGGCCTCGCCGAATGGGCCCATCGTGCCGAGACCAACACCGAGCCCCTGTCGCTTTTGATGTTCGACGTCGACAATTTCAAGGGTTTCAACGACAGCTTCGGCCATCAGCTCGGCGATCAAGTTCTGAAGCTGGTGGCGACGATACTCGGCGAATGCGTCAAGGGCCGAGACGTCGTGGCCCGATATGGTGGCGAAGAATTTGCGATCATCCTGCCGAAGACGGGATTGCAAAGCGCCTGCGCCGTCGCCGATCAGATCCGCGTGGCCGTGGCGTCCCGGGCGCTGACCAGAAAGAACACGGGCGAGAAGCTGGGCCGGATCACCGTCTCTATCGGTGCGGCCCAATTGCGCGTCGGCGAGCGGCCGGAAGAGATCGTTGCCCGCGCCGATGAAGCGCTTTACGCCGCCAGGCAGGCCGGGCGCAACTGTGTCGTCGCCGACGACCGGGTCTACGAAGGCGCTGCTTCGTTGGCCAAGACAGAAGTATCCATCTCGGCCTTCTAAAAAAACGTCCGCTGCCGGAGGCGCGCAAGCGGACTTCCTAGCCGCAGTTCATGTGATTTGCTCGGGCAGCGATTCGCGGCCGGGCGGTGCCGATCGCGCGGCCCTACGTGATCGGTTCGCAGAGGCGGGTTGCGCGTGCCATCACGAGGGGCGAACCCAACCAGGCTGTGGTGGCGTCGCCTTGGCGACGCGCGCGAAAGAATCATGCAGGATTGAGCGGAGCCGGCTGATAGACTTCCTCGGCGATTACATGGTCGGAGCAGCGGATTGACCAGAGATGGAGATTGAGACGGCGACGACGCTCTTTGTCGGCCCCAACCTCTTCAGCCACGGGCCGGTCGTCGTCCTCACCATGAAACCCGACATCGCACCGGGTGAGCCGGGTCCGGACCTTGCCCGCCGCCTCAGCCAAGCATTGCCGTCCCTCGGCGGCACCGAGGGGCTGGCGGCGATCGAGGGAGGCGGTGCCGCGGGCCTCGCCCAGGCGGTCTTGCTGGCGGCCGTGGAGCTGCAGCGACTGGCCGGTGCCGAGGTCGGACCTGGCGAGGTCCGCACCGGCGAAGCCGACGACACCGTCGAGGTGGTCCTCGAATATGAGGACGGGCGGGTCGGATTGCGGGCCGCCGAGGCGGCGAGCCAGTTGATCGGTCGATTGATGGGCGCCGGCGAGGAGCAAAGCTCAAGCGTCGATCATACCAGGGCGCTCAGGTCATTCCTCCGATTCGCCCAGAACCGGCGTCCCGACGTGGGCTCTCGCCTGTTGCGCAAGGAAGCGACACGGCGTGGCATTCCATGGCTCCCGCTTTCAGAGGCTCTCATCCTCTATGGCCAGGGACGATACCAACGCCGGACCTACAAGGCCTTCACCGATCGGACCGCCTATCTCGGCGTCCAGATCTCGAGCGACAAATCCGCGTGCAACCGCCGCCTCGGCCAAACCGGTCTGCCAGTACCGCGGCAAGCAACGGCCCGCAACAAGCACCAAGCCGTCAAGGCAGCCGAGGAGATCGGCTATCCGGTGGTGGTCAAGCCCTTGAGCGCCGATTTCGGCCGCGGCATCAGCCTCCGCCTTGCCGACGCGATCGAAGTGGAAGCCGCTTTCGCCCGCGCCCGCAAGCATTCGTCGATGGTCATCGTCGAGCAGTTCATCGAGGGCGACGATCACCGGCTTCTGGTGATCGACGGTAACCTGGTGGCGGCCGCCAAGCGGATGCCGGCACACGTCATCGGGGACGGCACGCGAACGATCACCGAACTGGTCGAGATCGCCAATCTCGATCCGCGACGCGGCGCCTCGAAGAAAGACGTTCTGTCACACATCACGCTGGACGATCCGGCAATCGAGGTACTGGCGCGTGGCGGCTACACGCCGGCCTCGGTACCGAAGGCCGGCGAGACCGTGTTCGCCCGCCAGGTCGCCAATCTGTCCGCCGGCGGCACCGCCGTCGACGTGACCGACCGCGTCCACGATGACAATCGGGCCATCGCCTGCGCGGCGGCCGCCATCGTCGGCCTCGACGTCGCCGGGGTGGATCTGCTGATCCCGGACATCGGCCGCTCTTACCTGGAGGTCGGCGGTGCCATCTGCGAAGTGAACTGCACCCCCGGCCTGCGCATGCACCATGCGCCGAGCGAGGGCAAATCGCGCAACGTCGCCGCCCCAATCATCGACCTGCTCTTTCCGCCCGGCGCGCCGAGCCGAATACCGATCGCCGCGATCACCGGCAGCAACGGCAAGACGACGACAGCCTACATGCTGGCACACATTCTAAAAGGCGCCGGACGCTCGGTCGGCCTGACCACGACCGAGGGCCTCTACCTGGACGGCCGTCGGATCAAGGAGGGCGACATGGCCGGGCCGGGACCGGCGCGTCAGGTGCTGCACCATCCGCTGGTCGACGCAGCGGTCCTGGAAACCGCCCGAGGCGCCATCATCAAGTACGGACTGGGCTTCGATTTCTGCAACGTGGCCGCGGTCCTCAACGTCGATGCCGACCATCTGGGCTTCGACGGCATCGAGACGGTCGAGGATCTGGCCAGGGTCAAGCGCTTGCTGGTCGAGGTCGCCCGGGACACCGCCGTGCTCAACGCCGACGATCCATTGTGCCTGGCGATGCGCGAGCACGCCGCTGCCGATGAGGTCTGCTACGTCAGCATGGCGGCGGACAACCCACGGGTCGCCGAGCACCTCGCCGGCGGCAGCCCGGCCGTGACCTTGGCCATGGTCGAGGGGCGGGAGGCGATCACCTTCCATGCCGGGGGCGAGACCACAACGGTCATCGAGAGCGGCCGGATCCCCGCCACCTTCGACGGGCGGGTCAGGCACAACGTGGAGAACGCCTTGTTCGCGGCGGCCATCGCCTGGAGCATGGGGCAGCCGGCGGAAGCCATCCGCGACGGCCTCGCCAGCTTCGCCACCGGCTTCGAGGAGACGCCAGGCCGGATGAACGTCTATGAGGGCCTCCCCTTCACGGCGATCGTCGACTTCGCGCACAACCCCGCCAAGATCGACGCTATCTGCCGGGCCACCGACGCATTCCCGGCCGCCGGTCGGCGGCTCTGCGTGATCACCTCACCCGGCAACCGCCGCGATGAGCACTTCCACGAGATGGGACGCCTGGCCGCGGGCCATTTCGACCGCTACATCTGCACCAGCTGGGACGAGTTGCGGGGCCGGGAGCCGGAAGAGGTCCCGACGCTGCTCCGCGACGGCTTGCTCGCAGGTGGCGTCGATGCCGATCGGATCGAGATCGTGCCGAGCGAGGAGGCGGCGATCGCCACCGGCCTGGCGATGGCGCGAGAGGGCGATCTCCTGCTGCTGCTTCCCAAGAAGAACCGACGCGCCTGGAACCAGCTCGTCGCTTTCGAGGAAACCCTTGCGCGCTGACCGCCCTGCCGGCGCTTTGCCTGCTTCGGCGCCGCCTCAGAAGACGGAGGTCGTCTCGGCGTAGTCCCAATAGAGCTCGCGAGCCCGCTTGGTGACGGGCCCCGGCTGCAGGTCGCGGTCCTCGACCCGGATGATCGGCATGACCTTGGTGTAATTGCCGGTC
The DNA here is from genome assembly GCA_030746295.1 of Alphaproteobacteria bacterium. The sequence goes on from JASLMY010000020.1 coordinate 7,657, forward strand.
GAGAAGACCTCGTCCGCGGCCATGACGTCGTCGAAGGTCAGGGTCAGCTCGCGTACCTCGGTGCCGTCCTGGCGCAACAGCTCGATGATGCGCCGGCGGGTAACGCCGTCGAGAAAAGTACCGTTCGGCACCGGGGTCATGGCGACGCCGTCCTTGACGATCCAGACGTTGGCGCTGGCGAGCTCGGCGACGTTGCCGTTGGGGTCCAGCATGACGGCGTTGTCGAAGCCCCGGTCCTCGGCCTCCTTGAGGGCGCGCGAGGAGTTCGGATAGAGGCAGGAGGCCTTGGCATCCGTCGGCGCCATGTCGGGCGCCGGCCGCCGGCGCGAGGAAAGGCAGACGCCGATGCCTGAAAACGGCGGAATTGGGGACCGATAGACCGCCAGCACGAAAGTCGTGCTGGCCGGGTCCGGAGTCAGGAAGCCGGCGGCGGCATAGTACATCGGCCGGATGTAGAGCTCGGCATCCTTCGGGAACTTGCGTACCGCCTCGGTGCAGAGTGCGGTCACTTCCGCCGCGCTCATGGTCGGTTCCAACAGCATGGCATGGGCCGAATTGTTGAGCCGCTGGCAGTGCTGGTCGAGATCCGGGGCACAGCCGCCGAAGGCCCGGGCCCCGTCGAAGACCACGGCCGAGAGCCAGAACGATTGCTGCATCGGCCCGGTCAGCAGCGGCGCCTCGGTCAGCCATTCGCCGTCGTAGTAGAAAACCGCGTCCATGCCCGTCGCACTCCCGATCCCGGCCACCCGTTGGATCGGCAACATACCCAAGGCCGCACCTGGCGCCAATAGACCGGCTTACGGCCAGCGCCGTCCTGGCAAGTGACGCTGCCATCGGCTACGGTCCGGCTCAGACTGCCGGTCGCTGGAACCTTGCCCCGATGATCGATCCCTACCCGCTCGCGGCACCCTTGCTCCGCTGCATCGAGCCCGAGCGCGCCCACCGCCTGACACTCTGGGGCCTGAAGCGTGGCCTGGTGCCGGGACGGCCGACAGCCGCGCCGGCGAGCCTCCGCCAGAGTCTTCTCGGGCTCGACTTCGCCAACCCGATCGGCCTCGCCGCCGGCGCCGACAAGAACGCCGAGGTGCCGCTGGAGATGCTGGGGCTCGGCTTTGGCTTCGTCGAGGTCGGCACGGTGACGCCCCGGCCACAGGCCGGCAACCCCCGGCCTCGCCTCTTCCGCCTGTCCCGCGAGCGGGCCCTGATCAACCGGCTCGGCTTCAACAACGAAGGCCTGGCGGCGATGCTGGGCCGGCTTCGCGGGCTCGGGCCCCGGCCCGGGCCGATCGGCGTCAATCTCGGCGCCAACCGCGATGCCGAGGACCCGGTCGAGGACTACGTCGCCGGCATCGAGGCGGTAGCCGCGCTGGCCGATTTCGTCACCGTCAACATTTCCAGTCCCAACACGCCCGGCTTGCGCGACCTGCAGGGCGCCGAGCAGCTCAGACGGCTGCTGGGCCGCGTCATGGCGGCACGCGAGGCGAGCGGGCGGCGCTTGCCGCTCTTGGTCAAGCTGGCGCCCGACCTCGACGACGAGGCCCTGGCGGCAAGCGCCGCGATCCTGCTCGAGGCCCCGGTCGACGGCGCCATCATGGGCAACACCACGATCGGGCTGCGCGAGCGGCTGGGGGGCCGCCACGGCGGCGAGGCCGGGGGCCTGAGCGGCCGGCCGCTCTTCGAGCTCTCGACCGAGCGTCTGGGCCGCCTCTACCGCCTGATCGAAGGCAAGATCCCCTTGATCGGGGTCGGCGGCGTCGACTCCGGCGCCACCGCCTACGCCAAGATCAAGGCCGGCGCCTCGCTGGTGCAGCTCTATACCGCCCTGGTCTATGGCGGCCCGGCCCTGGTGGGGCGAATCGTCGACGAGCTTGCGGCGCTTCTGGCCCGGGACGGCTATCGGACGATCGGCGAGGCCGTCGGCAAAGGCGTTTGATCACGCCTCGCCGCAACGGTACCGACGGCCCTATTATACTTACGATACTTACATAATATCTAAACGTATTGCCTCTAGCTTCGTCGAGCCCGCGCGGAAGGGCGGCCGGCGGTAGTGTCGTTGCCGGCCGTCCGCTTGGGGCCGCATGGACAGCAAACTTTTTCGGACACATCGGCGGATGCGCGTCAATTCCATTCAAGCCAAAGTCACCGACCGGACGCTGGCGGAGCAATTGAAGATCACCGATCGTGAGATCGAGCAGCGCAAGGCGCTTCTGGAGTTCACGGAAAGTGAGGTTCGGCAGTTGAAAACCTGCCGCGAATACATCACCGAACGCGTCGACGACATCGTCGACCGATTCTACCAGAGGCAACTCGACATCGCCGAGATCGCGCTGCTGATCGGCGATGCGGAGACGCTGCAGCGGCTGCGCTCGTCGATGCGGCGCTACGTCTGCGAGCTGTTCTACGGCTATTACGACGCCGAATACGTCAACAAGCGGCTTCGTATCGGCAAGGTCCACCAGCGCATCGGCGTCTCGCCGCGGCTCTACATCTCGGCCATCTGCCTGCTGGAGCGAGAGATCGTCGGCTGCCTTCGAAACGACCCCAGTGCGGCCAACGACCAAGACGCGATCGAGTTCCGCTGTCAGGCGCTGCACAAGCTGCTGATGTTCGACATCCAGCTCGTCTTCGACACCTACATCTCGACCCTGGTGACCGAGGTGGAATCCGCCAAAGACCAGCTCGAGGACTACGTCCAGAGCCTGCAAGAGACGATCGACGAGCGGACCCGCCAGCTCTATGAGCTGTCGACGCGGGACGCCCTGACGGGCCTGCTGAACCATCGCGCCTTCGCCGAGGCCCTGCATCGCGAGATTTCGATTTCCGAGCGCACGCGGGAGCCGCTGGCGCTGCTCTACATGGACCTCAACGGTTTCAAGCGGTTGAACGATCTGCAGGGCCACCAGGCCGGCGACACCGTCTTGGCCAATGTCGGCAAGGTGCTCGACGGCGAGGCCCGGGCCGGCGATCTGGCCTGCCGCTACGGCGGCGACGAATTCGCCGTCATCATGCCCCGGACGAATGCCGGCGAGGCCCGGTCGTTGTGCGAACGGATCATCGACGCCTTCGAGCGTACCGAGACCGAAGGCATTAGCTTCAGCGTCGGCATTGCCGTTACCAGCGTCGACGAGCCCCTGGATGGCAATGCGTTTCTGAAGGCGGCCGACGCCCTCATGTACGAGGCCAAGGACGCGGCCAGGGAAGCGCCCGGCTTCCACATCCGACTGCAGGGCGAGAGCCCGCCCAAGGCCCGATTGGTCGGCTGAGCCGGCGCTGACCCACCCCCGCTTCAGGCCGACGCGCGACCAACCGCCTTGGTGGCGAAGACGGTGCCGAGCGCCAGCACCATGAAAATCGCCGCCAGCCAGAAGAGCCAACGCGGATCGCCCTGATCGAGGATCCAACCGAAGATCGCCGGCGTGATCGCCGAGCCGATATTGAGGCCGGTGGAGACAAAGCCGAAGACCTTGCCGGTGGCGCCGGCGGGCGTGACGGCGCGGACCAGCATGTCGCGCGACGGCATGATCGTTCCCCAGAGCAGGCCGCCGAGGCCGAGCAGCAGGACGATGCCCAAGGCCGGCAGGGCGATGCTGCCGATGAGGGCGATGATCACGGCGGTGGTGGCGAAGCCGACGCTGGCGACCTGCTCGTGCTTGGCGGTGCGGTCGGCGATGATGCCGCCCGCCAAGATGCCGAGCGCCGAGCAGGCGAGAAAGGCGGTCAGCGCCATGTTGGCCATCGACAGCGGCGTATCGTAAAGCGTCACCAGGGCCGAGACCGCGAAGGCGTTGATGCCGCCCGACGACATCGACAGCATGACGAAGAAAAGGAAGCACATCAGCACCGGGGCTGAGAAGAGGAGCTTAAGGCCGTCCTGCGGTGGCGTCTCGACCAGCCGATCCCGGGCGGGCGGCCCCGCCGGCGGCGCCGAGGCCGGCCCTCGGACCTGCACCCGATCGCCCAGCGCGGACCCGTTCAGGACCATGCCGATGGCGACGACGACGCCGAGGCCGCCGGTCAACATGAGCGCGATGCGCCAGTCCCAGAGCGCGGTCAACGTCACCATGACGATCGGGGCGACGGCGTTGCCGGCGAAGCCGGCGAAGGTGTGCAGGCTGAAGGCACGGCCCATGCGCTCGCCGCCGATGCTGGCGGACAGAATGGCGTAGTCGGCGGGGTGATAGGCGCTGTTGGCGACGCCGGCCACCAGCATGCAGGCGATCAGCGCTTCGTAGGTGCCGAAGACGCCGATGGCTGTGAAGGCCATGGCCTCGACGACGATGCCGAGCAGCAGGATCTTGCGCGGCCCGAGCCGGTCGACCAGAAAGCCGGTCGGTACCTGGGTCAGACCCGAGGCGACGTTGAAGGTGGTCATGGCGAGGCCGAGGGCGACGTAGTTGACGCCGAGCTCGCCCTTCAGCAGCGGGAACAGCGGCGGCAGGCACAAGAGATAGAAATGGCTCATGAAATGAGCGCTGCCGACGAGACCGATGACGCGGGCATCGCGGCGGAAACTGCCGGCGGCGAGTGTCACCCTTCGCCAACCTCGGCGCTCGGGGCACCGGCGATCAAGGCGACGTTGCCGTGCAGGTGCAAGCAGGCCGGCGCCAGGCCGGCGGCGCGGAACCAGCTGAAATACTCTTCGAGCACGGCCGGCCGATTGTCGCTGCCGATGTCCTCGAGATAGGCCGGATAGTCCGGTGCCGTCCGCATCGCCTGGCCGTGGACGCGCTCGATCCGATCCCAGATCGCCTGCTGCAGCGGAAAGAGCGCAACCTCGGTGAGGCGAACCCGGTCGTAGAGCAGGAAGAAGCCGTCGGGCGCCAGCCAGCCGGCCGCCGCTTCGATCACCTGGCGCTTGGCGGCGTCGGTGAGATCATGGAAGGTCAGGGCCGAGATCACGAAGCGGTAGGGTCGCGCCGGCACCTCGATCTCGCCGACGGCCATCAAGTCCCCCTGCAACAAATCGATGCGGCCTTCATGCGCCGCCAAATTCCCGCGCGCCTCGGCCAACGCCTCGGCCGAGAGGTCGACGCCGACGAGGCGGAGCGTCGGATGCCTGGCAAGGATGAGCCCGGCCACGTAGCCCTTGCCGCATCCAAGGTCCAAGAGCCAGTCCTCGGGTCCGGCGAGCCCCGCCGCCAGGCTGGCGAGGATGTCGAGCTGTTCGGCCCGCGTCGGATGTCGCTGTACCGGGTCTTGCATCACGATTGTCTGCTCCCCTCCCCTGCCGAACAATATGGCGCCGATCCCCTTCGCCGCCCAGCCGCTGCCGCCGTCGTCATGGCCGCACGACGCCGACATTTCCGTTCACGACCCTGACGCGCTATTCTCGCCGGACGGCGAATCGCTTGCAGTCATCGCGGGTATCGGGCCGTTTCGGCACCGAATAGACCTGCGAGGGCACCAGCCGAGGGGGTGAGCAAATGAGCGAAAATGCGACGGCGCTAAATCCGGTCGTCCACAAGACCTCCGAGGAATACGATCAGAACTTCTACCCGCATATCCTGGAGCAATACAAGCTGACGGTCGCCAGGGCCGAGACTACGGCCGAGCGTCGGGAAAATGGCAACAAATTGTTCTTCGTCGTCCTGACCGCGGTCGCGGGCCTGTATTCCGTCGGCATCGGCACCGAGCTCAGCGTCCTGTTGCCGCTTCTGGGCTCGTATATTTGCGTCGGCTGGCTGGTCTTCATCTGGAGCCGCCATCGCCTCAACATCTCCACCTTCCGAGTGATCCGCGAGCTGGAGCAGCACCTCCCCGCTCGCATCTTCGAAGCCGAGCGCGAGCGGCGCTACGACGGCCGCGACATGAAGCGGCAGATCTTTCCGGTGTCGTGGTTCGAGTTGGTGATGCCGCTACTGTTCGCGGCCTTCTTCCTGCTGCTGTTGATCGAGAACCTGGTGCGCGGCGGTTGAGGCCGCGCTTGGCGGCTCCGCGTCAATTGCCGGCGGCGACGTTGGCGCCGCCTTCTTCCTGCTGCAGAGCGAAGATCGAGGTATAGCCGCCGGACCAGTCGGGCGGGATCAGGCAGGGCTCGGAATCGAACGCAGCCCAGCGCGCCGCCCGGCCGCGGATAATCTCGCCGGTATGCGGGCAGGGTGCCGGGTGCGGCGTGATGGTCAGCGCATCGGCCGAGGAATAGGCGTTGATCAAGAGCGGCCGGCCGCGCGTCGAGCGGTTCGGCACCGAGCCGTGCACGACGCGGGCGTGATGCATCGTCACCGAGCCCGCGGGACCTTTGAGCCAGGCCGTCTTGTCGAGATCGACCCGGCTCAGGTCCGCATCGTCGATCGCGCCCACCCATTGGTCCTTGTCGTTGTAATGGTTGAAGATCTCACGCTTGTGGCTGCCGGGGACGATGCCCATCGGCCCCATCTCGTCGTCGACGTCGGCGAGGTAGAGGCCGATCGCCAGGACGTTGTAGTTAGTGTGCGGGTAGAAGGGGATGTCCTGGTGCCACTTCACCTCTTCGCCGCCGTCCGCCCATTTGAAGTTGAGCTTGGAGTGGTGGAACTTGACGTCGGGGCCCAGCAGGTCCTCGGCGACATCGGCGATGGGGCTGGTGCTGGCGTAGTCCCAGAAGGCCTGGTGGTGCGCCACCGGCGTGTTGAGGCGCCGAATTCTCGGGCTTTGCGCCGAATGGCCGGGCTCCAGGTCGAACATTTTGTCCGAGCTTGCGAGGGCGCGGCTTCGCTCGACGAATTCCCTCGCCGTCTCCTGCAGGCGCGCCAGGCGCTCGCCGGAGATCAAACCCTCCAGCAGCAGATAGCCGTTCTCGAAGTAGAACTCGCGCTCAGCCTGGCTCAAATGCTTCGGCGGCTGCGCCAGTATCTCGGCCGTCTTCATGTCCGATCCCCAAATCGACCAGTTGCTGCGCGCATTATAGGCAAAGCGTACGGGACCTGTTAACGGCCATCGAAGACCGGCTTCTCCTTGGCCAGGAAGGCCTTGTAGCCGGTCTGGAAGTCTTCCGTCGCGAAGCAGGCGAAGCTTTCCTGGTTCTCCGCCTCGGACAGCGGCGCGGGGTCCAGCAGCCGGTTGATAAAGCGCTTGTGCCAGCGAGCGACCAGCGGCGCCCCCTCGGCGATGCGCCGCGCCGTCGCATAGGCCGCCTCGACGACCGCGTCGTCCGCCACCAGCCGGTTGACGAGGCCCTTGGCGAGCGCCTCCTCGGCATCGAAAATCCGGCCTTCGAGGACGATCTCCAAGGCCGCCGCCTTGCCGACGAGCTCCACCAGACCCCGCATCTCGTCATAGGCGACGACGAGGCCCAAGCGGTTGACCGGGATGCCGAAGCGGCAGCCTTGGGCGGCGATCCGGAGGTCGGCGCAGCAAATCAGCTCGACCCCACCGCCGACGCAGGCGCCCTGGATCAAGGCGACGACCGGGTGGCGGCAGCCGGCGACGGCGGTCAGCGCCTCGGCGATGACAGCGCCGTAGGCCGTGGCTTGGGCAACGTCGGAGCGCTCGTGCTCGAACTCGGCGATGTCGGCCCCGGCGGCGAAGGCCTTGTCGCCCGCACCGCGCAAGACCACGGCCCGAACCCCCTCGTCAGCCGAGAGCTCTTCGAAGGTCACCTTCAACTGCCGCCACATCGGCAGGCTCAAGGCGTTCAACCGCTCCGGCGCCTGGATCGTCACCGTGGCGATGCCGCCCTCGCGGTCAGTCAGGATCTCGCCGCTCATGATCTCCCTACCCCTTCAATCCCGTCCCAAAGCGCTGTCGACAGGCCGGCGGCCGGGCGGCCCACCCCCGATCACGAGGCCGGCGCGGCGACCAAGATCTCCTGCCCGCGCGCACGCATATCGTCCGGCACCCGGACCGGGCGGCGTGCTTCCATGTCCAGCAGGACGCCGTACTGGCTGAGCTCGGCGGAGAGCTCGCCGGTGCGCGAGTTGTACATTCGGTTCAGGACCCGCATCGACGAGCCGCCCAAGTGCATGAGTCCGGATTCGATGTGGATCATGTCGCCGGCCTTGAGCTCGCGCAGGAACCTGAGCTGGAACTCGAAGGTCGAGAAGCCGCCGTTGAACTCGCGCATGAACTCTGGCGTCAGGCCGAAGCGGGCGATGGCCTGCATGGTCGCGCTCGAAAGTCGGTGAACATAGAACTGAAAGCCCATGTGGCTGATGATGTCGATCTCCCAGCACTTCACGCTGTCGCGGCCGGTGGGAAAGAAGCCCTCGTCGGTCGGCGGGGAATAGCGCTCTTCGCGGGGCTCGCCGTCCCAATTGATGGCCAGCGCGGCGATCGCCTCACGCTTGGCCTCGGGGAAGGGTAGCGACTTGCGGCGCTCCATGTCGAAATGCACGGCCAACTGCTCGAACGTCGCACAAAGCGCCCCGTCGGCAGAGTTGTAGACCTTGTGGCCGAGCCGGATGCGTTTGTCGTCGATGCCGATGACGCCGCTCTCGATATGCAGCACGTCGCCGCCGCGCAGCTCCTCCAGCCAGCGCACGTAGCAGTCGACGGAAGCGATCGAGCAGCCCGTCTCACCCATATAGTCCTGCCCGAGGCCGACCGCCTCCATCGCACCCAGGACCGAATCGGAGAACCGATCGAAGTAGTAGGCGACGGTGAAGTGCGCCACCTGGTCGCATTCCCACGCCTGGGCCATGCCGCGATAGGTCTCGTACCACTTGCCCATGCACCTCTCCTTCGGCGGAATCTTCAGATCATGTCCTTGAGGACGAACTTCTGCACCTTGCCCATGGCGTTGCGGGGCAGGCTGTCACGGAAGACGACGTCCTGCGGGTGCTTGAAGCGGGCGAGCCGGCCCTCGAAGGCGGCGATGATCCGCGCCTTGTCGAGGCTGCCTCCGGCTGCCGGCACCACCACCGCCACCGGCACCTCGCTCCAGCGCGCATCGGCGCGGCCCACCACCGCCGCCTCTGCGACGCCTTCGATCGCGTGCAGCACCAGCTCCAGCTCGGCCGGATAGATGTTCTCGCTGCCGGAGATGATGACATCGGCCTTGCGGTCGTTGACGACGAGGAAACCGTCCGCGTCCCACTCGCCGATATCGCCGGTCCGAAACCAGCCGTGGTCGAAAGCCGCCGCCGTGGCTTCTTCGTTGTTCCAATAGCCGAGCATGACGTGGCGGCCGCGGACCTGGATTTCGCCGGCGACACCGGGCCCGACGACATTGTCCGCCTCGTCGACGATGCGGACCTCGGAATGGAGCGCCGCCTTGCCGGTGGTGCCGAGCTTGCGGGCCGAATCCTCGGGCCGCAGGTAGGCCGCGATCGGCGCCGTCTCGGTGGTGCCGTAGATCTGCAGCACCGGCACGCCGCGGGCATGAAAGGCCTCGATCAGGTGGTGCGGCACCACCGACGAGCCCGTGGTCATCGAGCGCAGGCTGGAGATGTCCCGGTCTTCCCACTCGGGCCGGTCGATAACCGCCTGGATGGTCGCCGGCACCAGCACGGCGAGCGTCGCGGCGTGGCTCTCGATCGCGGCCAGGGTCGCCGCCGGCTCGAAGCGCGGCTGCAGCACCACCGTGGCGCCGACGTGAAAGGCCGGCAGGGTCTGGTTGTTGAGGCCGCCGACATGGAAGAGCGGCAGCGCCGTCAGCACGACGTCCTCGGCCGAAAGGTCGTGCAGGTGGGTGCTGTTGACGGCGTTCCAGAAGAGCGCCTCCTGGCTCAGCACCGCGCCTTTGGGCCGGCCCGTGGTGCCTGAGGTATAGACGATCAAATGCGGCGTCTCGTAGCCGACGCCGGGGCTCGAATCCTCGGCCACGGTCGCCTCGAAGGCGTCGATATGGGTCCAGCCCGGGGCCTCGAAGTCGACGGCAACGAGCCGACAGTTCGGATGGCCGGCCCGGATCCCCTCGACCAGCGCTTGAAAATCCTGCTCGACGAAGAGGGCCGAGGCACCAGCGTCGCCCAGGATGTAGTCATGCTCGGGCCCGGCCAGGCGCCAGTTCAACGGCACCACCATGGCACCCAACCGGGCGGTGGCGAAAACGAGCGCCAGAAAGACCGGGCTGTTGTAGCCCAGGAAGGCGACCCGGTCGCCGGGGCCGATGCCGAGCTCCCCTTTGAGGCCGCGGGCCATGGTGCGGATCTGCTCGGCGAAGGTCTCGTAGCCGATCGCCCAGCCCTCGAAATGGATCGCCGTCTTGTCGGGCAGGAAGGCAGCCTGGCGCTCGATCCAGTCGGAAAGGTTCATCGTCTGAAACGTCCCCAGCCTCGGCCGTCGGCGGTACTTTCGGCCGCCACCTTGCCCCGATCCGGCCGGCCGGCGCAACCGCGCCTGTCGCCGCTCGACGACCCATGTTAGGTAGGGCCCGGAAGCGGCGAAAGGAGTGGGGTGCGGGGCATGAGAATCGTCGAGATCCGCGAGCAGACGGTACCGATCAAGTCGGAGATCGCCAACGCCGCCATCGACTTCAGCCAGATGACGGCGAGCGTCCTGGCCCTCGTCACCGACGTGGTCCGCGACGGCAAGCCGGTCGTCGGTTTCGGCTTCAACTCGAACGGCCGCTACGCCCAGGGCGGCATCCTGCGCGAGCGGGTGATCCCCCGGGTCATGGCGGCCGCACCCGAGAGCCTGCTGGACGAGAGCGGCAGCAACTTGGCCCCGGCCAAGGTCTGGGCAGCGGCGATGGCGAACGAGAAGCCGGGCGGCCACGGCGACCGCTCGGTCGCGGTCGGCGTGTTGGACATGGCGGTCTGGGACGCGGTGGCCAAGGTCGCAGAGAAGCCGCTCCACCGTTTGCTGGCCGAGCGCTACAACGACGGCCGCTTCGACGAACGCGTCTTCGTCTACGCCGCCGGCGGCTATTACGGCCCGGGCAAGGACGAGACGGCGCTGCAAAACGAGATGCAGGGCTATTTGGCCCAGGGCTATGACACGGTCAAGATGAAGATCGGCGCGGCCCCCATCGACGAGGACAAGCGGCGTATCGAGGCGGTGCTGGAGGTGGTGGGCTCAGGTGACCGGTTGGCGGTCGACGCCAACGGCCGCTTCGATCTGGAGACGGCGCTGGCCTACGCCGAGATGATGGCGCCCTATGGCCTTCGCTGGTTCGAGGAACCCGGCGACCCCCTCGACTTCGCCCTCCAGGCCGAGCTCTCGAAGGTCTATGCGCCGGCGATGTCGACGGCGGAGAACCTCTTCTCGCACCAGGACGCGCGCAACCTCGCCCGCTATGCCGGCATGCGGCCCGAACGCGACATCTTGCAATTCGACCCGGTGCTCGCCTACGGCCTGGTGGAATACTTGCGCATCCTGGAGACGATGGCGGACTTCGGCTGGCCCTACGGCCAGCACATCCCCCACGGCGGGCATCAGTTCGCGTTGGAGATCGCCGCCGGCCTCGGCCTCGGCGGCAACGAATCCTACCCCGGCGTCTTCCAGCCCTTCGGCGGCTTCGCCGACGAGTTGGCCGTCGAGGACGGACACGTGGCGCCTTCGGCCCTGCCGGGCATCGGCTACGAGGGCAAGGCCAACCTCTATGCCGTCCTCCGAACCCTGGTCGAGGACTGAGCGGTATCATGGCCGGAACGGTTCTGCTCGCGGTCCATTACCAGAACGAGAACTGCCACCCCGACGGCAAGGTCAAGCTCGGCATCGCGGCGACAGCCGAGACCTGGCGGGAAAAGACCCTGGCGGCGGCGGGGCGGCTCTTGGCGGGCGCCCGCAGCCACGGCGTGCCGGTGATCCACGTACGCCTGGCGGTCCGCGCCGACTTCCGGGACGTCATGGCCAACGCCCCTATCTATCGTCAGTGGCAGGAGACCGAGACCTGGATCGAGGGCACGTGGGGCGCGGAATTCCTCGACGGCCTGGGACCGGCGGGCGACGAGCTGGTGGTGACGCACACCCGCAACAACGCCTTCTACGGCTCGCCCCTCCAGGCCTATCTCGACCGCTACCGGCCGCGAGCGTTGGTCATCGCCGGCGTCTCCACGGCCTATGCGGTCGACCACGCGACGCGCCACGCTGCCGATCTCGGCTATCGGGTGACGATTGCCCACGACGCCTGCCAGACCGCGACGCTGGCGCAACATGAGGCCGCGCTGACGACGCTTGTCATGTTCGCCGAGATCAAGCCCGTCGACGAGATCGTCGCCGGCTTCGCCGGTGGGGCGTAAGCCTGGCTAAATTGCCGCTCGCGGGCGAAGCCGTTATGATCCGGCGCAATCGCCCCTGCATTCGGGAACACCATCCATGGCAGCAGAGAAATCCGGCCCGCTGGCGGGCGTCAAAGTCGTCGACCTCACGCACCAGATGGCGGGGCCAACCTGCGGCCTGATGCTGGCCGACATGGGCGCCGACGTCGTCAAGGTGGAGAAGATCGGCATTGGCGACGACACCCGGCGCATGCGCCCGCCCGAGATCGAGGGCGAGTCGGCCGCCTTCATGATGATGAACCGCAACAAGCGCGGCATCGTCCTCGACCTCAAGACCGAGGGCGGCAAGCGGGTCTTGAAACGGATGCTGGAGACGGCTGACATCGCCATCGAGAACTACCGCGCCGACACCATGGCGAAGCTGGGCCTCGGCTACGACGACCTGAAGGCGGCGAACCCAGGTCTCGTCTACGGCTCGATCTCAGGCTTCGGCAAGACCGGCCCCTACGCCGACCGCGGCGGCTTCGACCTGATCGCCCAGGCGATGAGCGGGATCATGAGCGTCACCGGCGAGGGCGGCGGCCGGCCGCCGGTCAAGGTCGGCCCGCCGGTCTGCGACATCACCGCCGGCATCCTGCTGACCGTCGGCGTGCTGGCGGCCTATGCCGAGCGCCTCAAGACCGGCAAGGGCCAGATGGTCGAGACCTCGCTCTTGGAGGCCGGCATCACGCACACCTTCTGGCAGTCGGCGATCTGCTTCGCCACCGGCACCGCACCCGAAGCCATGGGCACCGCGCATCCCCTGGCATCACCCTACCAAGCAGTCCGCACCAAGGACGGCTACATCGTCCTCGGTGCCGCCAACGCCAAGCTCTGGCTCGACATGCTGAACCTGATCGGGGCGCCGGAGCTGGCCGAAGACCCGCGCTTCGCCGAGAACGGCGACCGTCTCGCCAATCGCGAGGCCCTGATCGCGGAATTGGAAGCCCGCTTCGAGACCCGGACGAGCGCCGATTGGCTCGACGCCCTGGCCGCGGCCGGCGTGCCGGCGGGGCCGATCCACGACGTCAAGGAAATGCACGAGGATCGGCACACGCTCGCCCGCGAGATGGTGGTCGAGGTCGCGCACCCGGTCGCCGGGCCGGTCAAGACCATCGGCCATCCGCTGAAATTCTCCCGGACGCCGGGCAAGGTGGCCTTCGCCGCACCCGTCTTCGGCCAGCACACCGCCGAGGTCCTGGCCGAGTACGGTTTCGACGAGACCGAGATCCGGGCACTGGCCGACGAAGGCGCCCTGCATCTGGGCCGGGTGCCGCGAGCCGCGGCCGCCGAATAGCAGTTTCATCGATTCAGCCAAGCGAGCGACGCGGCCCGGCCGCGCCGCGGGGAAAGGGAACGACATGCCGAGCACGACCGAGAAGATGATCGCCAAGAAGGAAGACGGGATTGGCTGGATGATCTTCAACAATCCGGCCCGCCTCAACGCCGTCTCGTTCGACATGTGGCAGGCGGTGCCGGCGATCCTGGACGATTTCGCCGCCGACGACGAAGTCCGCGTCGTCGTCGTGACCGGGGCGGGGGGCAAAGCCTTCGTCTCGGGCGCCGACATCTCGGAGTTCGAGGAGAAGCGCGGCTCGAAGGAAGCGGTGGAGACCTATAACGCCGCCGGCACCGCCGCACACCTGGCGCTTTCCCGGATGATGAAGCCGACCATCGCCATGATCCGGGGCTATTGCATCGGTGGTGGCATGGCGGTGGCGCTCGACTGCGACCTCCGCGTCGCCGCCGAGGGCAGCCGCTTCGGCGTGCCGGCGGCGAAGCTCGGCCTCGGCTACGCTTACGATGGCATCGCCCGGCTCGCAGGCCTCGTCGGACCGGCAATGGCGAAGGAGATCTTCTTCACGGCGCGCCAGTTCTCGGGCGAGGAGGCGCTCGCCATGGGTCTCGTCAACCGCCTGGTGCCCGCCACCGTGCTCGACGGCTATGTCCGCGACTACGCCCGCACCATCGGCGCCAACGCGCCGCTCACCATCGGCGCCGTCAAGATGGCGGTGACGGAGTACCTGAAGGACCCGGATACGCGCGACCTCGACGCGGTGCAGGCCGCGGTCGACGCCTGCTTCGCCAGCGAGGACTACGTCGAGGGCCGCACCGCCTTCATGGAAAAGCGCCCGCCCCAGTTCAAGGGGCGGTAATGTGGGCCGCGCTCTGTGGCCCTGGGTAGCCGGGCCATTGATTCGACCACGATGACCCATTCTTGGAGACACGGTGCAGGCTTGGCGATTCAAGGACGCGAAAGCGCGGTTGAGCGAGGTCCTGAAGCTGGCTCAACGGCAAGGCCCGCAGGAGATTACGGTGCACGGCCGGTCAGCGGCGGTGGTTCTCTCTCGCGAGAACTATGACAAGCTGGTCGCTAGGAAACCCTCCTTCGTCTCTCTTATGCGCGCTTCGCCCTTGGTCGGCCTCGAGCTCGAAATAGAGCGAGACACCTCGCCGCCGCGCGACGTCACGCGCTTATACCAGCAGACATTCGAACCGAAGTGCCCGACGTCATCGCGAGGAGGCAACGCCGACGACGCGATCCAGTATCTTGGCTTCCAAGCTGGATCGCTTCGCTACGCTCGCGATGACGCCCGTGAAGCAGCGAAATGCGTTCGCGCAGCCGACCGCTCAGGCCGTCGCCGCCACGCGGTCTAGGGCGTCGAGGGCGGCGCTGGCGCGGGCCTTCTTGTCGGGCTTGGGGTCGCGCTGCACGATCCGCATCAGCGCCGCCCGCGCCGTCTCGTCGCCGGCCGCCGCCAACTCGAAAGCCATTTCGTCGCGGCGCTCGTAATACTGCCAGTCGAAGGGCACCACCTTCGGATTCTGCCGCTCCCAATAGTATTTGAGCTCGTCGGTGGTCCAATCCGCGTAGACCTCTTCCCAAGTGCCGCAGCCGGAATAGGGCCGCATCGAGACCTCGGAGATCGGCTCGTCGGCCCGCTGGTAGCGCGGGTCCATGGAGTGGCGGATGCTCTCTGAGCGGTTCGCCAGCCCCTTGTGCACGGTCATCGAGTGGAAGACGAGGGCGTCGCCGAGCGCGAAATCGCCGGTCCGCCAGCGTCCCTCGTAGGGCGCGATCACCTCCAGCCCGCCGGCGCCGCTGGAGACCGCGAACTCGGCCACGCCCGAGCGGTGGCTGCCCTCGGCGACCGCGAGGCCGCCCGTCGCCTGGGGGCAATCGTGCATCGGCAGCCAGACGGTATAGGTCTCGGGCGTGCCCTGGATGTGGACGAAGTCTTGATGCGGGCGGGTGGTGAATTCCTCGCGCTGGGGGAAGACGTTGCGGATGACATGCAAGGGGTGCACCAGCACCTCGCCGCCGAGCATGCGCTCGAAGAAGCCGACGATCGCCGGGTGGCGCTTCAAGGCATGGGTCGTTTCCAGGCGGTAGTAGGGGGCGTAGACCTCGAGGAAGCGCGGCTGCGGGTCGTAGCAGGCCTGGGCCGGATCGGCGATCCGCTCCTCGATCGGCGTGCCGGGCAGGAGCCAGCCGGCGGCGGCGACAATTTCGCGGAACCGGCGGCCGACCGCCCCGATCTCCTGGGCCGGCACCAACCCCTTGATGAAGAGATAGCCGTCCCGCGCCATCCGCTCTTGCAGCGCATCGCCGTCGCCCAGGATGTCGCTCGAGTCGATAAAGTCCCGCATCGCTTTTCCCCTACGCCTCGGTCTCTCTTCGCGGAAGTGTAACTCCCGAATAATGCCACGTCACCCGAGGTGCCAGAGTTGTTGCGCGCCTCGGCCGATTCGTGCTGCCCTTTCGCCAGGCGAACAACGATGGGAGGAGGCGACATGCAGGTCGGCAAGTGGGGTGTTTGGTTCTCGACCAACAACCCGGCGCTCAGCGCCGCGGACGACAGCACCCGCGACAACCTGGCCCGCTTGGCCCAGACCGTCGAGAGCCACGGCTATTCGGTGCTCTGGTACCCGGAGGCGCTGGCCTTCGAAGCGATGGCGCTGGGCGGCTTCCTCCTGGGCCGGACCGAGCGGCTTTGCCTCGGCAGCGGCATTGCCAACATCTACGCCCGCGATGCCACCGCGGCGATGCAGGGCCACAACACGCTGAACAACCTCTATGGCGGCCGCTTCATCCTGGGCCTCGGCGTCTCCCACGTACCGATCGTCGAGGCCGCCCGCGGCCATGTCTACGGCAAACCGTTGGCCGCCATGCGGGCCTATCTCGAAGGCATGCACGCGGCCCCGATCCAGGTCGAGGCACCCGGACGCCAGGTCGTCCTGGCGGCACTCGGCCCCAAGATGCTGGCCCTGGCGGCGGAGTTGGCCGATGGCGCGCTGCCCTACAACGTGACGCCAGAGCACACCGCCCGGGCCCGCGAGATCCTGGGCCCCGACAAGCGCCTCTGCGTCGAGCAGAAGATCTGCCTGACAAGCGACGCCGCCACCGCCCGTCGGGTCGCCGCCGAGCAGATGGCCCGCTACATGGTCCTGCCCAACTACCGCAACTGCTGGTTCGGCCTCGGCTTCACCGAGGACGAGTTGGAAGGCCGAGGCAGCGACCGCTTCCTCGACACCATGGTCGCCTGGGGCAGCGAAGACGAAATCCGCGGCCGCCTGCAAGCCCACCTCGATGCCGGCGCCGACCACGTCTGCATCCAGCCCTTCGACCCCGACGGCGGCCCGCTGCCCTGCTGGAAGGCCCTCGAAGCCTTCGCCCCCGGCGATTGAGACGAGGAGACCAGCCATGGACAGCGTTGCCTTCACCCGGATGGCGGACGGCACGGCGGCGGAATACGCCGTCCTCGGCCGGCTCTGGCAGGAACACCGGGACGAACACCTGGCCGACAACCTGATCGCCCTCTTCGAACAGACGAAAGGGCCGACCCTCGGCTACAAAATCGACCGCTACCAGCACGGCCTGCAGGCGGCGAGCCGGGCGCTCCGCGAGGGCGCCGACGAGGAGATGGTGGTCGTAGCGCTCCTGCACGACATCGCCGATGCCATCGCGCCGGACAACCACAGCGAGGTGGGGGCGGCGATCCTGCGCCCCTTCGTCTCCGAGGCCAACTATTGGCTCCTGAAGCATCACGGGGTCTTCCAGGGCTATTACTACTTCGATCACGTCGGCCAGGACCGCGACGCCCGCGAGCGCTACCGCGGCCACCCCCATTTCGAGCTGACCGCCAACTTCTGCGAGAAGTGGGACCAGACCTCCTTCGACCCCGACTACGACACCCTGCCCCGGAGCGCCTTCGAGCCCCTGCTCCGCCGCGTCATCGCCGCCCCGAAGCGGCTCTACGACTGAGGAACTCCAAGAAATTCGTGTCAGACACGAATTACGCCGTCAGTGGTGCGGAAGACCGCCAGTGGTGCGGCACCGGATGATGGCCGCCCGGCCGCTCGCCCGTGGGCGCAATAAATCGTGTCTGACACGAATTAATCCAGATCGTGTCCGACACGAATCAGTCGGTTTCGGCAGCCGGTCGGCGCCGGGCGCGGAAGACGAGCCAGGCGCCGACAAGCAGCAACGCCCAGAAGAAGGCGATCGCGACGAGGAAGACCGCCTCCGCCGGGCCGGAATGGCCGGCGAGCTCGAGGCCGGTCGGCTTCTCCAGGCGCCAGAGGAGCGGCGTTGAGAGAAAACTGGTGACGACGCCGAGCAGGAGTGCGGGCAACAGCAGCAGCGCCGCGACCAGTGCCACCTTCGCCACGCGCGCCATCGCGGCCGCGCGCCGCAGCCCCTAGATCACTTGCCGGGCACGCATCTCGGCGAGCTCGTCGGCGGAGCAGCCGAGCCCGCCCAGGACCTCGTCGGTGTGCTGGCCGCGCTCGGGCGGGGCCTCGGCGATGTGGCTCTCCGTGCGCGAGAGCCTGATGCCCTGGGACACCAGCGAGATCGGGCCCAATGTCGGGCTCTCGACCGTCTCGGCCATGCCCAGGTGCCGGACCTGCTCGTCCTCGAAGGTCTGCTGGATGTTGTTGATCGGCCCGGTCGGCACGCCGGCGGCGTTCAGCTTCTCGACCCAGTTGGCGCTGGTGTCGTGTTGCGTCACTTCGGCAATGGCGGCGTTCAATTGGTGGCGGTTGTCGGAGCGCAACTCGCCGTCCGCATAGGCCGGCTCGTCGATCCACTCGGGCTTGCCGACGGTGTTGGCGAAGCGCTCCCAGATGTGCTGGCCGGCGGCGGCGATGTTGATGTGGCCGTCGGCGGTCGGGAAGACGCCCGTGGGAATGCTGGTCGGGTGGTCGTTGCCAGCCTGCGGCGCGATCTCTTGGCCCATGGTCCAGCGCGCGGCCTGGAAGTCGAGCATGAAGATCTGCGCTTGCAGAAGCGAGCTCTGCACCCACTGGCCCTCGCCCGAGACCTCGCGCTCCAACAGCGCGATCATGATGCCTTGCGAGCACAAGAGCCCGGCGCAGAGGTCGGCGATCGGGATGCCGACCCGCATCGGCCCCTCGCCCGGCGCCCCGGTGATCGACATGAGGCCGCCCATGCCCTGCGCGATCTGGTCGACGCCGGGGCGCTTGACGTAGGGGCCGTCCTGGCCGAAGCCCGAGATCGAGCCGTAGACGATGCCAGGGTTGACGGCGCGGCAAGCCTCGTAGTCGATTCCGAGGCGGCGCTTGACGTCGGGGCGGTAGTTCTCGACCACCACGTCCGCCTCGGCCACCAGCTTCATGAAGACCTCGCGGCCGGCCTCTTCCTTGAGGTTGAGGGTGATCGAGCGCTTGTTGCGGTGCAGGTTCTGGAAGTCGGGGCCGTGCCTTGGCCCGCCGAGCGAGGCGCTGGCGTCCATCGACTCCGGCAGCTCGATCTTGATCACGTCGGCACCCCAATCGGCCAACTGCCGGACGCAGGTCGGGCCGGCGCGGACCCGCGTCAGGTCCAATACGGTGAAGCGCGAGAGGGCGCTGGAGGCGGGTTTGCGGTCGCTCATTCTGAAACTTCCTCTGCTCTATTCGGCGGCCCGGGCGGTGAGGCGCTCGCGGTCGTGCGGAGCGGTGAAGTCGAGCGCCGGCCCCTTCGGCACGATGCCGCTCGGGTTCACGTGTCGGTGGCTGCCGTAGTAATGCTCTTTGATCTTAGGCATGTCCACGGTCTCCGCCACGCCCGGCACCTGATAAAGGTCGCGGGTGTAGCCCGACAGGTTCGGATAGTCGACGATCCGCCGCAGGTTGCACTTGAAGTGGCCGTGGTAGACGGCATCGAAGCGCACCAGGGTGGCGAAGAGGCGCCAGTCGGCCTCGGTGATCCGGTCGCCCGCCAGATAGCGCTGCCGGCCGAGCCGTTCCTCTAGCCGGTCGAGCGTCCCGAAAAGGGCGTCGAAGACCTCGTCGTAAGCTGCCTGCGAGGTCGCGAAGCCGCACTTGTAGACGCCGTTGTTGAGGTTCGAATAGACCTCGGCGTTGACCTCGTCGATCTCGGGCCTCAGCGCCTCGGGGTAGAAATCGAGGCCGGCGTCGCCGAAGGCGTCGAAGGCGCTGTTCAGCATTCGGATGATCTCGGAGGATTCGTTGGAGACGATGGTCTCCCGCTCCTTGTCCCAGAGCACCGGCACGCTGCAACGCCCGGTGTAGCCAGGCCCGGCCTTGGCGTAGACCTGGTGCATGGCGCGCGCGCGATTGACCGGGTCGGCGCCCTCCGCCAGCTCCCAGCCCTGGTCCAACATCAGCGGCTCGACGAAGCTGATCGAGATCACGTCCTCCAGCCGCTTCAGCGCCCGGAAGATGACGGTGCGATGGGCCCAGGGACAGGCGTGCGCCACGTAGAGGTGATAGTGCCCGGGCTCGGCCTTGAGGCCCGACGACCCGTCCGCCGTCACCCGGTCGCGAAACTGGGTCTCGGCACGGCGGAAGCGGCCGTCTTGGTAGCGCTTGTCGGTGGCGTCGCTGCGCCAGATGCCGTCGACCAACAGTCCCATGGCTTTCTCCCCTGTCTTCGCCGGCCAGCATAGCGCCGCCGCCGGAGGCACGCCAAGCCGAGGGGTGCGGCAGCCTGTCGGATGGCCTAGTCTCGGGCACCAGAAGATCTCAGGATGGAGGGCACGGGCGATGACAGGCTTCGCCGAGTATGGGGACTACGACGCGCTTGGCTTGGGCGAGCTGATCGCCCGTGGCGAGGTCACGGCAACCGAGGTGCTGGAGGCTGCGGTAAGCCGGCTGGACGCGGTCAACGGTGAGATCAACGCCGTCGTCCACGACATGCGCGAGGAGGCCGAGCGGACCATCGAGGCCGGCCTGCCGGCGGGGCCGCTTTCTGGCGTGCCGTTCCTGCTGAAAGACCTGGGCGTCCTCTACGACGGCCAGCCGACCTCTTACGGCAGCCACCTCTATGACGGCTTCGTCGCCGACCACGACAGCACCATCGTCGCCCGTTACCGGGCCGCCGGCCTCGTCGTCTTCGGCAAGACCAACAGCCCCGAATTCGGCCTGGCGGCGACGACCGAGCCGGTCCGCTTCGGCCCGACCCGGAACCCCTGGGATTTGGGCCGGACCGCCGGCGGCTCGTCGGGCGGCTCCACCGCGGCGGTGGCGGCGGGCGTGCTGCCGGCGGCGCATGCCACCGACGGCGGCGGCTCGATCCGCATTCCGGCCTCGGCCTGCGGTCTCGTCGGCCTGAAGCCGACCCGGGCCCGCAACCCGGCCGGCCCCGATGCCGGCGAGGGCTGGAGCGGTTTCTCCTGCGGCCACGTCGCCAGCCGATCGGTGCGCGACACGGCGGCCTTCCTGGACGCGACGCACGGGCCCGAGCCGGGGGCGCCCTACCACGCGCCGGCGCCGGCGGGGCCCTTCCTGGCCGAGGTCGGCACCGACCCGGAGCGGCTTAGGGTCGCCTGGTCGACCAAGGCGCCGAACGGCACCGCCGTCGATCCCGACTGCGTGAGGGCGGTCGAGGACGCGGCCAAGCTCCTGGCCGAGCTTGGCCACGAGGTGGCGGAGGACGCGCCCGATTTCCAGATGGCCGACATCCTGCCGCACATGACGCTGATCTGGGCGGCCAACACCTGGGCCAACACGGCGGCGCGCTACGAGGTCCTGGGCCGCGAGCCCGACGGCGACGGCCTGGAAAAGGTCACCTGGGCGCTGGCCAACCGCGGCCGCGAGGCGCCGGCCTCGGGCTATGCCAAGGCGCTGCAAGAGGTGCACGCGCTCGGCCGCAGCTTCGCCCGCTTCCACCAGAGCTACGACGTCTTCGTGACGCCCACTCTGGCGCTGCCGGCGGTACCGCTCGGCAATATCGACATGATGGAGCCGGACCCGGACCGCTACATCGAGAACATGTTGAAGTTCATGCCCTTCACGCCGCAGATCAACGCCACCGGACAGCCGGCGATCACCCTGCCGCTGCATCAAAGCGCCGGCGGCCTGCCGATCGGGGTCCAGTTCATCGCCCCCTTCAGCGACGAGGCGGCCTTGCTCAGGCTCGCCGGCCAGATCGAGGCAGCCCGTCCCTGGGCCGATCAGCGGCCGCCGCTCTGACGCCGCGCGGGAGTGGGGCGATGGCGGAAGCAGTGATCGCGGGCCGGCGCCCGGCCCGCCTCGTGCTCGAGGCCGGCAAGACCTACCATTGGTGCCGTTGCGGCCGCTCGGGCGGACAGCCTTTCTGCGACGGTGCCCACCGGGACACCGGTATCGCGCCGCTGGCCTTCGAGCACACGGCACCCGGCCAAGCAGTACTCTGCCTCTGCAAGAGGACCGCCAATCCGCCCTATTGCGACGGCGCGCACAAACGAATCGACGACGGCTCGGGCCGCAAGTACTGGCTCAGGGTGGCGGCAGTCGACGAGATCACCGAGGGCGAGGTCCAGGCTGTCAGAGCAGGCGGGCGCGCCATCGCGCTCGCGCTCGTCAATGGCCGACATCGGGCGCTCGCCGGCCAATGCCCGCATGAGGGCGGCGGCTCGCTCGGCGAGGGCCGGATCGACGACGAGGGCCTGTTGCGCTGCCCCTGCCACGGCCGGGGCTTCTCACCCCGCAACGGCAGCGGCAGCGATGGCACGGGAGTGGAGGTCTTCCCGGTCGAGCGGCGCAAGGACGGCATCTACGTGCTTCTCGTCGCGGCCGAATAGACCGCCGGCATCAATCCAGCATCAATAGATCGACATGCCGCCGTCGATCACGAACTCGGCGCCGGTGACGAATTTGGACTCGTCCGAGGCGAGGTAGAGGGCGGCGTAGGCGATGTCGTCGGGCTCGCCCAGATGGCCGAGCGGTACCATGTCGATATAGCGTTCCCGGCCCCGCTCGGCGTCGCGCTCGCCCCAACCGAAGATCGCCGTCGCCATCGCGGTGTCGATGATGCCGGGGTGGATCGAGTTGCAGCGCACGCCATAACGACGCCGCGCGCAGTGCATGGCGACCGACTTGGTGAGCTGGCAGACGCCGGCCTTGGAGATGCCGTAGGCGGTGGTCTGGGGTGTCGCTTGCATGGCGGCGAGCGAGGAGATGTTGACGATCGAACCGCCGCCGGCCTCACGCAGCGCCGGGATGGCGTGCTTGCAGCCGAGGAAGACGCCTTCGAGGTTGACGCCGTTGATGGCGCGAAGGTCCTCGAGCGTGCCCCGCTCGGGGTCCTGAGGCGCGCCCGAGCCGATGATGCCGGCGCCGTTGACCAGCACCTGGAGCCGTCCAGCCGTACTCACGACCTCGCCTATCGTCGCCTGCCAGGCGGCCTCGTCGGTGACGTCCAACGACAGGAAGCGGGTCTCGCCGCCGATCTCGGCCGCGATCGCCTCGCCGGCCGCCCGGTCCAAGTCGGCGAGGAAGACCCGCGCCCCCGCCTCCGCCATCCGCAGTGCCGTCTGTCGGCCGATGCCGCCGGCCGCACCCGTCACCAGCGCCACCTTGTCGCGCAACCGCATGCCCGTCTCCTCGATCCTAGATCCAAGTCCCCGAGATTAGACGGCGCCGCCGAGCCCGGGCGCAAGGGCGCGCCGAATTGCCGTCGAAATACCGAGCGACTACTCTGCCGCCTGGTGTCGGCGCTCACGGGATGACATGCGTTACGACCTCGCGCTGATAGAAGAGCTTTGCGGCGAAATCGGCCTGCCGGCCGTCATGCGGTCCCCCGACCGCCTCGCGATCGAGTTGGCCGAAGGGGCCGTGTTGTGCTTCGAGAACTACGAGAAGGACGATTGCCTTGTCGAATTCGAAAGCACGCCGTGGCACGTGCACGGCGATTTCCACTTCGCCGGCGATGGCGACGGCGTCGAAATGACCTACTTCGACGCGGTGGCGGGCATTGTGGAAGGCCACGCGTTGGTCTGCGAGCGCTGGAACCGCGGCGCGCTCGTCGATCGTTGGCTCGACCATCGTGACCGCATCGACGACTTCCGCTACATGGACGCGGGCGACGAGATCAAGGTGCGCTGGATCGTGCCGAAAGCCCCGCCGGCCCAAGCCGATGGTGATGTGGCTTGACCTCCCTGGAAGCACATCGACGCTTCTATGCCGAACTGGTCACGACCTCCGCCAAGGCCGATGACGCCCGCTTGACCGAGGCTTTCGCCAGCGTGCGCCGCGAGGACTTTTTGGGCCCGGGGCCGTGGCGGATCTTTACGCCGGGCGGCTACATCGACACGCCCTCAGACGACCCGGCTTTCCTCTACCAAGACATCCTCGTCGGACTGATCGAGGAGCGGGGCCTCAACAACGGCCAGCCCAGCTTGCACGCGGCCGCTCTCGACGCGGCGGCGCCCGGAAGCGGCGAACGGGTGCTGCATATCGGCTGCGGCGCCGGCTACTACACCGCGATCTTGGCCGAGCTCGCGGGACAGGACGGCCAGGTTCAGGCGTTGGAGATCGACCCGAGCCTCGCCGCCGAGGCCGGCGCGAATTTGGCGGCTTGGCCGCAGGCGACGGTGAGCCACCGTTCCGGCACGACACCGCAGCTGCCCGAGAGCGACGTCATCTACGTCAACGCCGGTGCGACCGCACCGCACCAGGCTTGGCTCGCCGCCCTGCGGCCGGGAGGCCGGCTGATCTTCCCCCTCGTGCCAGGCTGGGACTTGGGCGGCATCCTCCTGGTGCGCCGCGAGGCCTCCGGCCTTTCGGCCCGGTTCGTGTCGCGAGCGAGCTTCATTGCTTGCGATGGCGGCCAAGACGAAGGGACCGCGGAACGTTTGCGCGACGCCTTCCGTGGCGACGACTGGAACGAGGTCCGCTCGCTGCGGCTGACGCCAGAGGCGCCCGACGACAGCTGCTGGTTCGCCGGCGAGGGCTGGTGGCTGTCGAAGCGCGCCCTGACGTGAGGCTCGCCTGATCAGTCCTTGGGCCGGCGCCGGGGGCGGGGCACCAGCTCGCCGCCGCAGTTGGGGCAGACCCGCTCCATCGCTTCGGTGCAAGGGCCGCAAAAGGTGCATTCGTAAGAGCAGATGTGGGCCTCGCCCTGCCAGTCGAGGCCGGCCTGACACTTTTCGCACACCGTCCGCATCTCCAAGGCCATGCGTATCCTCCCGATGCTCAGTCTTGGAGCCGCGCCTCGAGGCGGGCCTTCACCGCCGGCCAATCGCTGTCAATGACGGCGAACTGGACACTGTCGCGGACATGACCGTCGCGCACCACCATGTGGCGGCGCAAGGTCCCCTCCTCGATAGCGCCGAGCCGGTGTAGGGCGGCGCGCGAGCGCTTGTTGCGGGCGTCGCAGCGGAACTCGACCCGTTGCATGCCCAAGGTCTCGAAAGCATGCGCCATCATCAAGAGCTTGCACTCCGGGTTGACCCGGCTGCCCCAGACATCGGGTCGATACCAGGTATGGCCGATCTCCAACCGGCGGTGCGCCGGCGCCAGGTTGAGATAGCGCGAGCTGCCGAGGACCCGGCCGTCCTCGGCGGAGAGAACCACGAAGTGAGCCTCGCGGCCGGCCGCCACCGCCCCCTGGGCGTGGGCCAACCAATCCTCGAAGCGGTTGGCGGCATCGAGGGACATGTAGGACCAGGTCGCCTCGTCCCGGGCGGCCTGGCGCAAACCCTCGGCCTGGCTCGGACCGAGAGGCTCGAGGCGAATCCAACGCCCGGCAAGACTAGTGGCTTCGATTTCCATGACGGCCCCACTGATACGACGGCCGGCAAGGGAATGCCAACCTCCCGGCCGGGACAGGAATGTGATAGCACGGGGCGCGGCCGGCCTCGGCAGCGGCGCCCTGGAGATAGTCATCGATGTCCTTCGTCCTGAGCAAGGTCTTCTGGATCATCGCCGATCCCGCGAATTTGCTTCTGATCCTGATGATCTTGGGCCTGGCGTTGCTGGCAACGCGGTGGCGGCGTCACGGTGTCCGGCTCGCCGTCGCCTGCACCGCGATCCTCGTCGTCCTGTCGATACTGCCGCTGGGCGATTGGCTGCTGAGGCCGCTCGAGGACCGGTTTCCGGCCCCCCGGGCCCTGCCCGAGCGGATCGACGGGATCGTTCTACTGGGCGGCAGCACGGACCCCAAGCTGAGCGAAGCGCGCGGCCAGCCGGCCCTCAACCGCGCGGCTGAGCGCATCGTCGCCTTCGTCGAGCTGGGGCGCCGCTATCCCGAGGCGCGGCTGGTGGCGACGGGCGGCAGCGGCAGCCTCCAGCCAGGCCGCCTGACGGAGGCCGATATCCACCGCGAGGTCCTCGGCCAGCTCGGCTTCGACGTGGCGCGGGTCCGTTTCGAGGCGGATTCCCGCAACACCTTCGAGAATGCCCGAAACACCTTCGACCTGATGCGGCCGCAGGCAGACGAGACTTGGCTGCTGATCACCTCCGCCGTGCATATGCCGCGCTCCGTCGGCGTCTTCCGCAAGGCCGGCTGGCCGGTCACCCCCTACCCCGTCGACTACCTGACCCGGCCCCGGGCAGGGTTCCGACTCGGCTGGGGGCTCAGAGGCCTGGCGAGCTTGGGTCTCGCCGGTCACGAGTGGATCGGCCTCTTGGCCTATCACCTCCTGGGCCGCACCGATGCCTTGTATCCGGCGCCCGCCGTGGCAGCAAACCCATGAAACGGCGCCTGGTTCCCGACGGCCTGCAGCGGGAGCATTTCACCGAAGAGCGGATCATGGCGATCGCGCGGGAATTCGCACAGGGCGGCCACCTGGAGATCCTGGGCCGGGCCGAGCGCGAGACCTCGCGGCGGGCAACGCTGGCGCGCCTGGAAAAGGGCCAGGACGTCTGGATCTTCGGCTACGGCTCGCTGATGTGGAACCCGGCCCTCGAGCTGGCGGAAACCCGCCCGGCCTTGCTGAGCGGCTACCACCGCAGCTTCTGCATCTGGACCCCGATCGGACGCGGTACGCCGGAACAGCCCGGACTGATGCTGGCGCTGGAGGCGGGCGGGCGCTGCCGCGGCCTGGCGATGCGGATCGCCGCCGACCTGGTCGAGCCGGAGACGCAGATCGTCTGGCGCCGCGAAATGATCTCGGGCTCGTACCTGCCGCGCTGGGTTCGGGTCGTGACCGACCGGGGGCCGGTGGCGGCGATAACCTTCGTCGTCGACCGCCGCCATGCGCGCTATGCCGGCCGGCTGTCGCTGGCACGACAGATAGAGAGCATCGCCTTCGCCGAGGGGCGGCTCGGCCGCTGCTGCGACTACCTCAACAACCTGGTCTGGCATCTCGACCAGCTCGGTGTCGCCGATGGCCCCATGCACCGGCTCCTGGACCAGGTCGAGGCGCACCGTCGACAGGCTTGGCGGCCGGCCGGCGAATGAGCCGGCGCGCCGACAGCCGCCATGTCGGCGCGACCGGCCGCGGCATCGCCTACATGTTGGCCGGCATGGTGCTGTTGACCCTGAACGATGCCGTCGTCAAATGGCTGGTGGCCGACTATCCCGTCGGCGAGGTGCTGTTCTTTCGCGGCGCGCTGGTGGCCCTGGGCGTCGCCGCCGCGCTTTTTTGGCGCTCGGGCGCCGCCGGTTTCCGCGTCGTCGGGCGCAAGGGCCAGACATGGCGCGCCCTCCTGGTCGTCACCTCGTCGTTTCTCTTCATCGGCGGGCTCAGCTTCCTGCCGCTCGCCGACGCCATCGCCATCGCCTTCGCGGGCCCGCTGTTCACGACAGTTCTGGCGGTGCCGCTTCTGGGCGAGCGGGTCGGCTGGCGGCGCTGGTCGGCGGTGCTGGTCGGTTTCGCCGGCGTCGTGGCGATGACCCGTCCGGGCAGCGGGATCGTCCAATGGGCAGCGCTGCTGCCGCTTGGCGCCTGCCTGGCCGGCGCGCTCCGCGACGTCGTGACCCGGCGGCTTGCCGCACTGGACCCGAGCCTGCTGACGCTTCTCTGCACCACCACCGCGGTGACGCTGGCCGGGGCCGCAACACTGCCCTTCGCCTGGCGCACGCCCTCGGTCCCGGACCTCTGGCTGCTGCTGCTCTCCGCCGCCCTGCAGGCGGGGGCGCAGTTCCTGCAGCTCGAAGCGTTCCGCCACGCCGAGGCCGTCGCCGTCGTGCCCTACCGCTATTCCTCGCTGGTCTGGGCGGTACTGCTCGGCTACCTCGTCTGGGGGCATTTGCCCGACGCCACGGTCTTCCTCGGGGCGGCGACGATCGTCGCCTCGGGTCTCTACATCTGGCACCGGGAACGCCGTGTCGCGCGATGATGCGCCACACTGGGCCGCGACACCTGGTCGCACCGTGCCGAGGCAGCGAATTGTAGCGACGGCCGATCAGGCTTGTATGATTATGCCTGGGATCACGGGTGTCGGAGGCCGAGGGAACGGTCGTCGAAATTGATCCTGGTCAAGGCGGGCACGCATAAGACGGTCTGTGCTTGCCTCGATTAGACGACCAGCCTCGAGGGGGCGAATCAAGGGGAATGTCGTCCGGCGGTCCCGCAACGGGCACGCGGACGGCGACGGGAAGATGCAGATCAGGGATCAGATCACCAGAGCGAGCGAGAGAGGCTCGCGTATCGGCGCGGCGCACCCATGCGCCGGTCACCGTGACGGCGTCTGCAGCGAGTGCGCAGTCTGCTTGTTGGCCTTCTGCTCGGTCCTCGGCGATGAGGGCATGAGCGAGCTGGAGGCGATTCGTCACGATACCGCGCACGATGCCGGGCAGGGGATCTTCGACGAAGGCGACCTCGCCAACAACGTCTACAACGTGACCGAAGGCTGCGTCAGGCTCTTTAAGCTGTTGCCCGACGGTCGCCGGCAGGTGATCGGCTTCGTCCTGCCGGGCGAGTATTTCGGCCTCGTCACCGAGCGCGAGTATCCCCATTCGGCGGAAGCGGTAACGCCGGCCCGGTCCTGCCGCTTCAACCGCACCGCACTCGACGCCCTGGGCCAGCGCTATCCCGAGATGCAGCGGCGCATGCTGCAGATGGCCTGGGACGAGGTCGGACGCCTGCAGGAGCAGATGGTGCTGCTGGGCCGCAAGACGCCGAAGGAGCGTATCGCCTCGTTCCTCTTGGGCCTTTCGGACCGCCACGAGCGGATCGGCTTCGAGGCCAGTCCGTTGTCGGTCGCCATGAGCCGCGGCGACATCGCCGACTACCTGGGCCTCACGGTCGAGACCGTGAGCCGCTCGTTCACCAGCCTCAAGAAGCAAGGGCTGATAGCACTTCCCGAAAGCTCACGCGTGGTGCTGAGCGATCGCGACGCTCTCATGGCGCTGGCCGGCACCGAGTAGGCGCCCACTCCCGAACGCCGGCGCCGCGAGAACGGTGATCTCCCGCGAATGCATATCAGCATTGCGGAATGGGGGCTTGCGTCCCTGTCCGCGATCCCATTAACGTCCGCACCGGACGTCGGGGTGGCTGCCGGAACGACCAGGCGGCGCCGTGGAGGAACCTTGTATGGCGGAACCGGGTCGGGCAGCCCTGCCAGCGATTGCGGACCGACGGGAGCTCGTCGCCTACCTGGAGGCGGGCTCGAAGCCGCCCTCGGATTGGCGTATCGGCACCGAGCACGAGAAGTTCGGCTTCGCGCTCGACGACTTGCGCCGCCCCCCATACGAAGGGCCGAGCGGCATCGGGGCG
>JASLMY010000210.1 GCA_030746295.1 Alphaproteobacteria bacterium
GCCGGCGAAGCGCAGCCACGAGATGCTGCCCAAGTTCTGGCGCGATCACGGCTTGCTGGTGGCCCGCGCCGGTGGCAAGGCGGGGCTCTTTTCAGCTATCATCGGTGGCTGGATAGGGGCTGAGAGCAGAGACGTCATCCAACCGGTAACAAAGGAGATCGGCACATGAGCGAGGGCTACAGCCTACGCGACCCGACCGCCGAGGCGGGCTCGACCCGGCGCCAGCGGCTGGCGCCGCCGGAGACGCTCGACGGCAAGGTGGTGGCACTGCTGGACATCGGCAAGGCGCGGAGCGACGAGTTCCTCGACAGCGTCGAGGGCTTGCTCGAGGCTCGCGGCATCGAGGTCAAGCGCTATGCGAAACCGTTTCCGACCACGCTTTCGGCTGACTACGCCTCGTCCGACATCGCCACCGAATGCGACGTCGTCATCGAAGGCCTAGCCGATTGAGGCTCGTGCACGTCGTGCAGTTTGCATGACTTGTCGGATCTCGATCAACGCGGCATCCCGGGCGTCATGGTGGCGACCGAGGAGTTTCAGGAGGCGGCCCGGGCACAGTCGGACGCTCTCGGCTTCGAAGCCGGGATCGTCTGGGTGCCGCATCCGATCCAGAACCGCAGCGCCGAGGAACTGAAAGACATCGCGACAGAGGCGATCCAGTCAATTCTGGCGATGCTGACATCCGGCGCGCCCAAGCAGGCGGCGGCCGGCGACGACTGAACCGCCGGCGAGGCTTGGCCGCTTCGCCGAGCCTTTCGGTCTCTTGCCTCACTTAGCTCCCGTCCCGCCGATCGCGCGGGACCGGGAGGGCAGGTCGGCGTTCGGCCCGTCGATCCGCGCACGGTCCAAGGGGAGCCTAACCATGCAGGAAGCGTTCATGCGCCGCGCCATCGAGATCGCGGCCGAGAGCATCGATACGCCGGGCACACTGCCCTTCGGCGCCGTCGTCGTCCGCGACGGAGAGATCATCGGCGAGGGCCTCAACCGGTCCTTCGCCGATTCGGACCCCACCTCGCACGGCGAGGTCGAGGCGATCCGCGATGCTTGTCGGCGCCTCGGCGTCACCGATTTGGCCGGCGCCGACCTCTATACCTCCTGCGAGCCCTGTGCGATGTGCGTGGCGACGATGTACCAGGCCGGTATCGTGCGCCTCTACTATGCCGGCGTGGCGAGCGACAGCGCCGCCCTCTTCGAGCGCCTGGCGGCGCACGACCCGAAATGGGCCCGCAAGATGAGCGCCGCCGAGCTGCGCCACGAGGTCGGCCAACCGATGGACGCACGTGCCATGCCGGCGACGCGGATGTTGGCGGAGGCGGCCCAAGAGGTCTTCGACCGGTTTCTGGCACGGCATCTCGACGCGTAATCATTTCCGAGACCGAATGGGGGGCCAACGAAGGAAATGGGAGTACTCGACGCGCGCTCCGCGCTGGTAACCGGCGGCGGCACCGGTATCGGTCGCGCCATCGCCATCGACCTGGCGGGCGCCGGGGCCGAGGTCGTCGTCTGCGGCCGCCGACCGGAACCATTGGAAGAGACCGTCCGCGCCGTCGCCGAGGCCGGCGGCCAGGCCCGGCACATAGCCTGCGACCTGGGCGACCCGGACGCCATCGAGGCAATGGCGGCAAGCCTGCTCGAGCGCCACGGCGTAATCGATATCCTGGTCAACAACGCCGGCCTCAACTCGTCGATCCGAAGCACGCGCTATGTCGGGCCTGAGGAATGGCGCGACGTCATGGACGTCAACACGATGGGGCCGGCGATGCTGACGCGGGCGCTGCTGCCGGCGATGATCGAGCGGGGCGCGGGCGACGTGGTGATGATCGCCTCGATGGCCGCACTCCGCGCGAGCGTCATGGCCGGCGTCGCCTACAGCGCCTCCAAGGCCGCCGCCAAGGCCTATATGGACGTCCTCGCCACCGAGGTCCGCCGACACGGCGTGCGCTGCATCATTGTCTATCCCGGCGAGGTCGATACGCCGATCCTCGATCTGCGCGCCCTGGTGCCGGACGCGGCGGCACGGGCAACGATGATGCAGCCCGAGGACATCTCGGCCGCGGTGCTGATGGCGGTCTCGCTGCCGCGCCGCGCCATGGTCTCCGAGATCGCCGTCGTCGCCACCGAGGCCCGCGACCAGTCGGCCGACGTGGCCGCGGCGATGGCCAAGCGCCAGGCGGAGTAGGGTCGTTTTCGGGAATGGCTGAACCACCCGCGCCCCCGTCCCAACCACCCATTGATGGTACCCTCGGGGTGGTTGGGACGGGGGAGCGGGTGGCCAGGCAAATCGACGAAAGTCGAAACGACTCAATGCCGGCCGGCACCGGCGCATCCCCTAGGCCCGAGGCCGGGACCGGATGATTTACCTCGCCTTCGTCCGCTCCAATCTGCGGTTCCTCTGCTTCGGCGTGCTGCTGACCGCGTCCGCCAGCTTTGGTCAGACTTTCTTCATCGCCCTCTACATGGGCGAGGCGCGAGCCACGTTCGGGCTCGGTCACGGCGATATCGGCAACCTCTATCTCGCCGGCACCCTGATGAGCGGCTTCACCATGATCTGGCTCGGCCGCCTGGTCGACGTCATGGCGCTGCGCGCCGTCGCCATGACGGTGACCGCCGGCCTGGCGCTCGGCTGCGTCGTCATGGCCTGGACGCCGGCCGCCTGGACGATGGCGGTCGCTTTCTTCCTCCTGCGGCTCTTCGGCCAGGGGATGATGACCCACACCGCGATCACCGGCACCGCGCGCCATTTCGAGGCCGATCGAGGCAAGGCGGTCGGCATCGTCTCCTCGGGCCAGCCGCTGGCCGAGAGCGTGCTACCGATCATCGCCGTCGCGCTCACCGCGGCGATCGGTTGGCGCTTGTCCTGGGCTGTCTATACCGGCCTCTTGGTCCTGGTGGCAGTGCCGGCGATCTACACGCTATTGGCCGGTTACGGCGAGGCCCGGCCGAGCCGGCAAGGTCAGGGGCTCGGCCGGCCGCGCGAGGCGGCGGGACCGCAGTGGACAAGGGCCCAGGTCTTGCGCGACCTCCGCTTCTACCTGATGGTGCCGGCGGTCTTGGCCCCGGCCTACGTCTCCACCGGCCTGATCTTCCATCAGGCGCATACCGCCGAGGTCAGGGGCTGGAGCCTGACCTGGATCGCCACCTGCTTCGTCGGCTATGCCGTCGCCAAGGGCGTCGCCACCTTCCTGTTGGGGCCCGTGGTCGACCGTTGGACAGCCCGCCGCGTGGCACGCCTGGTGCCGCTGCCGCTAGCCCTTTCCGCCGCCGTTCTGGCAACCCTGACACACGAGATCGGGGCCTTCATCTATCTCGCGACCTTGGGTGCTGCGTCGGGCGCCTCGCAGACGGTGATGAACGCGATGTGGGCCGAGATGTACGGCACCCGGCACCTGGGCTCGATCCGCGCCTTCGCCTTCTCGCTCAGCGTCACCGCGACGGCCGTAGCGCCGGCCAGCATGGGTTGGTGGATCGACGCCGGCGCCAGCATCGAGGCGATCGCCTGGGGCTGCGTCCTCTACACGCTGATCGCCACCCTGCCGCTCAACGTCGCAATGTCGCTCCGGCGATAGGCTTTAGACACAGCGCACGTCGACCAGGGCCTGACGGCGCTCGTCCTTGACGATGCGCATGGCGCGGGCCAGCGCGTCCGGCAGGTCCTCCGGCCGCTCGACCCGCTCGCCGTGGCCGCCGCTCGCCTCGATCACCTTGGCGAAGTCCGGGCTCGGCTCCAGCGATGCCAGCGGCACCCGGTTGCGCCGGCTGGCATGGCCGCCGGGATGGATGGCGTTGACGGCACGCTCGACCGCCGCCCAGCGGCTGTTGTTGTTGATCACCGTCAGCACCGGCAGGTCCATGGCCTCGGCGACCTGGTGGCAGGCGACCGGGTTGGCGAACATGTAGGCGCCGTCGCCCAGCACCGCGATCACCTGGCGCTCGGGCGCGGCCAGCTTGGCGCCGAGTGCAGCCGGCAAGCCCCAGCCGAGGCCGCCGGCCTGGCTCGTCTGAAAGAATGTGCCGGGCCGGGTGAAGGTCAAGACCTGGCGCTGGGCCGAGTACTCGCTGACCAGGATGTCGTCGGGGCCCTTCAGCCGATCAAGGCAGAGGCTGACCCAGCCGAAGCTGATCTGCCCGGTCTCCAGGCTCTTCGAGGCCTGGGTCACCGCCTCTTTCCGGTAGGTCGCGTGCTGGGCCGCGATCCGCCGGCGCCGCCGGTCGATGGCGCCGGCCCGGCCCTTGGTCCTGCCGGCCAGCGCGCGGGCGAGCTTGGGCAATACCGTCCGGGTCGGCGCCGCGATCGCCAGGTCGGCGGGGAAGCTGCGGACCGGCGCGCCTTGGAAGAGCGGGTCGCTGCCGACCTGGATCACCGGCGTCTCCGGCTTGGGCTGGCCGAAGACCGGCATCCAGGGCACGTCGCAATCCAGCACCAACACCGCGTCGGCCTCGCCGACATGAGGGTTGAACTCGTAGCCGATGTGCATCGGGTGGTCGGACGGGAGGCAGAGGAAGCGGCTGCGGAACTCAACCACGGGCAGGGCGAAACGCTCGGCAAGGCCGGCCAACTGCTTCACCGTCGCCGGGTCTTGACCCGAAGCGGCGGTGATGATGAGCGGCCGCTCGGCCTTGGCCAGGATATCGGCCGCTCTGGCGACGATATCGGGGTCGGGCTGGGCATCGCCACTGACGCCGGTGCGCATCTCGTCCGGCAGGCTCAGCCCCTTCATCTCGCGGGCCAGCACCTCGCGCGGCATCGACAGGTAGACCGGCCCTTGCGGTGCCGCCGTGGCGATGGCGAGCGCCCGGTCGACCACGGTGGCGACTTGGGCCGCGTCGCGCAGCTCGTAGTCCCACTTGACGACCTCGCGCACCATGGCGGCCTGGTCGAACATCTCCTGCGCCCAGTGGATCGGCACGTTGCGGGCCCCGAGATGGCCCTCCTCGAACAAGGGCGTGCGGCCGGCGCACATCAGCATCGGCACGTAGTCGCTGGCGGCGTTGATCAGGCCGTTGATGGCGTTGGCGGTGCCGACGTTGACGTGCACCATGACCGCCTGCGGCCGGCCCGTCACCATGGTGTAGCCGTGCGCCATGCCGACGGCGGCGTTCTCGTGCGGCACCGCGATCGCTTCCGGAAAGCGGCCCTTGCGCCCCGGCGTGGACAGCGCCTCGACAATGGAGGCGAAGTCGGTGCCGGCGTTGGCGAAGAAGTAGTCGACGCCGCGCGCCTTCAGGGCGGCGAGAAAGCCTTCCGCGACGGTGCGGGTCGGGATGCGCATTGGGGCAGGCTCCTCATAGCGGTCGCCGGGGCCGGCGCTCAGGTCTGGGCCTTGAAGGCCTCCAGGATCTCGGCCCCGGTGGCTGGCCAGACGCCGTCGTGGCCCATCACGTGCGCCAGTGCCCGGGCCAGCGACTTGATGCGGAAGGGCTGGCCGATCACCCAGGGGTGCAGGCTGATCGCGAGGACGCGGCCGCCGCCCGTCTCCGCCTCGGCGTAAAGGGTATCGAACTGGTCCTTGATCTGCTGCTCGAAGGAATCCTCGCTGTGATGGTTCTGCACCATGATCAGGCGGTCGTCGATCTCGTGGGAGTGCGGCATGGCGAAGATCTCGCCAGCCTCGGTCCGCATCGGATAGGGCAGATCGTCGTTCGCCCAGTCCAGCAGGTAGGCGAGGCCGTGCTTGGCCAAGAGGTCGGGCGTGGCGAAGGATTCCGAGCGGCCGGGCGACAGCCAGCCGGTCACCGCCTGCCCTGAAAGCCGGCGGAGCGTCGTCACCGATTCCGCGATCACTGCCTCTTCCTCGGCCGCGTCCATGCCGCCATAAAGCGGTCGGCCCATGTCAACGCCGTGGGCGACGACCTCCCAGCCGCGCTTGTCGACCTCCGCGACCAGCGAGGGATGGCGCTCGGCGACCGCAGAATTCATCGCCGCCGAGGCCCTGATGCCGAGCTCGTCCAGCACCTTCATGACCCGGAAGATGCCGTTGCGGTTGCCGTAGTCCCGCGTCGTGTAGTTCCAGTAGTCGGGATAGGGCCGGTTGAAGCCGCCCGGCAGCACGAAGGGCTTGCCGGTCTGGTCGAGCGGGAACCACTCCAGGGCCACCACCACCCAGAGCGCGACGCGGGCGCCGTCGGGCCAGGCCACCTTGTCGCGTTCCGGCAGGGTCGACCAGTCGTAGCGGTCGTGGTCCATGCCGCGGGCACGGCGCGGATAGACGAGATAGTCGTCGGGAAGGGCCATGGCGTCAGCTCCCTCCGCGCGCGGCCGCGGCGGCCACGGCCTCGTCGTAGCAGTTCTCGTCGTACCACTCGGCGATCTCGCGGCCCGTCGTGACCCAAACGTCGTCGTGGCCGGTGATGTATTCCAGCGCCTCGGCGAAGGGGCCGATGCGGTGCGGCTGGCCGATCAGGAAGGGGTGCAAGGGGATGCACATCACCTTGCCGTTCTCCGCCCCTTCCTCGTAGAGCTGATCGAACTGGCGCTTCAGGATGTCGGCGTAGTAGCGCGGCGAGCCCGAGTTGAAGACCAGCACCACGGTGTCGTTCATCTCCAAGGAATAGGGCACGCTGATGAGGCGACCCTTGGCAACCTTCACGGGCTGCGGCTGGTCGTCGTGGAAGAGGTCGCAGGTGTACTTGACGCCGTATTCCGCCAACAGGTCCATGGTGCGCTCGGTGTTGGTCAGCGCCGGCGAGAGCCAGCCGGCGACCTGCTGGCCCGAGTGCTTGCGGATGGTTTCGATCACATCCTCGATCATCGCCCGCTCCTCGGCCTCGTTCATGCCGTAGGTGTAGCGGGTGTTGTAGACGCCGTGGCTCATCAGCTCCCAGTCACGGCTGACCATGGATTCGATGATCTCGGGGTGGTGCTCGCAGACGGCGACATTGAGCGAGACGCTGGCGCGGACGCCGCAGCGGTCCAGCACCTCGACCATCCGCCAATGGCCGACCCGGTTGCCGTAATCGCGGTGCGAATAGGGCACGACGTCGGGGAGCGGCCGGGGCCAAGCGGCACGGGTCGGATTTGGCGGCGGCTCCAGCTCGTAGAACTCCAGGTTCGGCGCCACCCAAAAGGCCACCCGGGCACCGTTCGGCCAGCGCACCACCGGCCGGTCGTTCATCGGCGTGTAATCATAAAGGCCAGGATCGCGTCGCATCGCCGGCCTCACTCGTTGCCGGGGCGGTAGTCGGCGAGGTAGTCCACGACCTCGGCCACCGGCACGACATCGGCATATTTCAGCATCATGTCGGCCAGGTTGGCGAAATGCGGGATCTCGTGCTTGTCGGCGACGCACTCCTCCGGGACGATGGTGCGGTAGCCGTGGCTGAGGCTGTCCACCACCGTGGCCCGCACGCAGCCCGAGGTCGAGCCGCCGGTGACGACGATCGTGTCGACCCGGTGCCAGACGAGATACGAGGCGAGGTTGGTCTCGTAGAAAGCCGACGGCATCCGCTTGGTGAAGACCAGATCGCTCGCCTCGTCGATCCGGAGGCGGTCGTCGAATTCGTGCCGGCGGGCGCCGATCTTTATGTTCTGCAACGAGTCGGGCGTGTCGGTGCGGGTCCCCCAGATGCCGCAATCGTCGGCATTGTCCATATAGCCGACCCGGGTCCAGACCACGGGCAGGCGCTTCTCGCGCGCCGCGTCGGAGATCTGGTTGACGTAGTCGAGCTGGCCGGGGTCGGTCTCATAGGCGGTCTTGAACTCGTCGACCGCGGTATAGGCCTTCTGGATGTCGACGTTGACGATCGCCGCCTTGCGGCCGAAGCCGAAGCGGGCCCGGTTCGGGTTGGCCTTGATCTCCTCGTAGAATTGGCGCGGCGTCTTGTCCGAGAGCTCCATGGCGTGTCTCTTCCTTGTCTTCGAGCGGCAGCCCCAACCTCGGTCCAGTCTGTCACTAGGGCCGCGCGCTTGGCAACCTAGGCCCAATCAGCCACCGAGGCGTGCGCCCGCTGCCAGGTTCTGCTCGGCGGCGAACTCGGCCGCCGCCACCTTGGCGCCGCCGTCGAAGCGGACGCGGCCGACGCGGATGCCGCCCAACCCTGCGACCACGGTGAAGCCCGCCTCCGACACCTCTACGATCTCGCCCGGCCGTCCCGCGGCATCGACCTTGGCGCAATCGAAGAGCTGCAGGGCCTTGCCGTCGTAGGTGGTCCAGGCCCCCGGTTGCGGATCGGTGCCGCGGATCAGGTTGTAGACCTCACCCGCCGAGCGCCACCAGTCGATCGCCGCATTCTCACGGCGGCACCAGCTCTCATACGTAGCCAGGCTCTCGTCTTGGGTAAGGCGGGGCGGATCGCCGGCCCGGATCAGCTCGATCGATTCCAGGATCGCCTCGACACCGAGCGGAAAGATCTTGGAGAAGTAGACCGTACCCAGCGTGTCGTCAGGGCCGATCTCGACCTCCTTCTGCAACAGCACCTCGCCTTCGTCGAGGCCGTCATCGGGCCAGAAGATCGTCAGTCCGGTCTTCTCCGCCCCCCAGATGATCGGCCAGTTGATCGAGCTCGGCCCCCGGTGCAGCGGCAGAAGCGAGGGGTGGAAGCAGATCGAGCCGTGCTTGGGCACGTTTCTCGCTGCCTCCGGCACGAAGGCGGTGACGAAAGCCATGACCATGAGGTCGGCCTCGAAGCCGCGCATCTCGGCCAGCACCGCCTCGTCCTTGTAGCTCTTCGGCTGGACCACGGGGATGTCGTGGTCGAGGGCCAACTGCTTGATCGGGTCGAGAGGCCGGCCCTCGGCATCGGGTGCCGTGTAGACCGCGACCACCTCGTCCGCGCCTTTCTCCAGGATCGCTTCCAGGCTGGCCTTACCGAAAGCCTGCAGGCCGTTGACGATGATGCGCATGTTTCCTTCCTCTCCTTCCTGTACCGT
>JASLMY010000211.1 GCA_030746295.1 Alphaproteobacteria bacterium
GTGGCGCGCCGCCTCGTCGTCTATCTCCGCCCCTATCGCCGGCAGATCGCGTTCTCCGTCGCCGCCGTGCTGGTCTTCACCCTCACCCAGCTCGCGATCCCGCTCGTCATCCGCTGGGCGATCGACGACGCGCTCGTCGCCGGCACCGCCGGGCGCGACCTGCTGCTGCCTGTGGTCGGCGTCTTCATCGCCTTCGTCCTCGTCAACTACGGCGCCAACCATTTCCAGGAATCGATCGTCGGCCGGGTCGCGGGGCACCTCCTCTTCGACCTGCGGCGCGCCATGTATGCGCATCTGCAGCGGGTCTCGCTCTCCTTCATGGACAAGACCGAGGTCGGCCGCCTGATGTCGCGCCTGCAGGGCGACGTCAACGCGCTGCAGGAGTTCCTGGAATCCTCGATCTTCGCCATCGGCGACTTCATCCTGCTGGCCGGCATCGTCGTCGTGCTCTTGGGCCTCGATCCCCGGCTCGGCGCGCTGACGCTCTCGGTCGTGCCGGCCTTGTTCCTCGTCCGCATCGTCTGGCTGCCGTTGGCCCGCCAGGCCTTCATGCGGGCGCGCGAGACCAGCGCCGGCGCCAACGCGGCACTGGCCGAGAGCGTGCACGGGGTCCGCGTCGTCCAGGAGCTCCGCCGCGAGGACGTCAACTTCGCCCTCTTCGAGGAGAAGGCGGCGGAGAACCTGCGCGCCCACTTGCGGGGCTCGAAGTTCACCAACGTGCTGATCCCGATCGTCGACTTGCTGACCGGCGTGGCGATGGCGATCATCATCGTCGTCGGTGGCGGCCTGGTGCTCGACGGCGGCCTCGAGATCGGCGTCATGGTCGCCTTCCTCTTCTACGTGCAGCGCTTCTTCGACCCGATCCGCTCGCTCACCTTCCAGTACTCGATCATGCAGCGGGCGATGGCGGCCGGGCAGCGGATCTTCGAGGTCCTGGACGTCGCGATCGAGGTCGAGGACAAGCCGGACGCGCTCGCCCTCGACGATATCGACGGTTCGATCGCCTTCGAGGACGTCAGCTTCGGCTATGTGCCGGACCAGCCGATCCTGCGGAACGTCAGCTTCCGCGTCGCGCCTGGCGAGACCGTGGCCCTCGTCGGCCCCACCGGCTCGGGCAAGACCTCCATCATGGCGCTGGCGCACCGCTTCTACGACGTCTGGGAGGGCCGGGTGCGGATCGGCGGCCACGACGTCCGCGAGGTGACGCAAGCCTCGCTCGGCCACCGCATCGCCATGGTGCTGCAGGAGCCCTACCTCTTCTCCGGCACGATATTCGACAACATCCGGTATGCCAAAGCCGATGCCACCCAAGATGATGTGGTCACCGCCGCCCGAACCGTGGGCGCGCATGACTTCATAAGTCGTCTCCCCGATGGCTACGACACCGAATTGGAACAGGGTGGTGCCAACCTCTCCCTCGGCCAGCGCCAGCTCCTCAGTTTCGCCCGCGCCCTCGTCGCCGACGCGCAGATCCTGGTCCTCGACGAGGCCACGGCCAGCGTCGACAGCTATACCGAGCTGGAGATCCAGCGGGCGCTCGCCCGGCTGCTGGAAGGCCGCACCGCGATGGTGATCGCCCACCGCCTGGCCACGGTCCGCAACGCCGACCGGATCATGGTGCTGCAGGACGGCGAGATCATCGAGACCGGCAGCCATGGCGAGCTGATGGCGAGCGGCGGCCTCTACAGCCGGCTCTACGCCATGAACTACGCCTCGTTCGACGATATTCCGGAAGCCGAGGCGCGGGCGCTCGGCGAGACCGGCGGGCGAAGCTGAGGGCCATGGCGGTCGACACGAGCAGCACCGACCGGGTCGGCCTCGGCATCGCCGGGGTCGTCGTCTCGGTGTTCTTCTTCTCGATCGTCGATGCCGCCGCCAAGTGGCTGGGCCAGACCTATTCGCCGTTCCAGATCGTCTTCTTCCGCTACGTCTTCGGCCTGCTGCCGATCGCCGTGTTGGTCTGGCGCGGCGGCGGGCCGGCGATCCTGAAGACCGGGCGGCCGGCGCTGCATTTGCTCCGGGCGGGCCTCTTGTTCTTCGCGCTCACCTCGTTCTTCGCCGGCCTGCGTTACC
This sequence comes from Alphaproteobacteria bacterium, assembly GCA_030746295.1. The sequence continues at coordinate 2,074 of JASLMY010000211.1, forward strand.
TGCCGCTGGCCGAGGCGATCGCGGTGACCTTCACGGCACCGCTCTTCGTCGCAGCACTTTCGGGGCCGCTGCTGGCTGAGCCGGTGGGGCCGAGGCGTTGGGCCGCCGTCATCGTCGGCTTCTTCGGCGCGCTGGTGGTGCTGCGTCCCGGCACCGCCGCCTTCCAGCCGGAAGCGATGCTGCTGCTGGGCTCGGCGCTGGCCTTCTCGCTCGCCATGCTGCTAACGCGGCGCATGTCCCGGACCGAGAGCAGCGTCGCCATGCTGACCTACAGCACGCTCGGCGCCGGTATCGCCTGCCTGCCCTTCCTGGTGCCGGTCTGGCGGGCGCCGGCGGGTGAGGACCTCTGGCTCTTCCTGATGATCGGTGTCGTCGGCGGCTTTGGCGCCTATCTCGCCATCGTCGCCCATCGCTACGCGCCGCCGGTGGTGGTGGCACCCTTCACCTACACCGGGCTCGTCTGGGGCCTGATCCTCGGCTGGCTGATCTGGCGCGAGCTGCTGGAGCCGGTGGTCTGGCTCGGCGTCGCCATCATCTTGGCTGCCAGCCTCTACGTCACCCACCGCGAGGCCGCGCTGGCCCGGCGCGGCTGAAGCGCGCGGTCAGGAGGCGAGATAGCCGCCGTCGACATGCAGCTCCGAGCCGGTGGTGTAGGAGGCCTCGTCCGAGGCCAGGAAGAGGACCGCGTAGGCCACTTCCTCGGACCTGCCGTTGCGGCCCATCGGCACCCGCTCGAGCATGCGGGCGCGGACCTGCGGGTCGGCGGTGGCACCGGAGGTGCGCATCGGCGGCATCAGCCCCGGGTGCACCGAGTTGACCCGAATGCCGTCGGCCGCGTGGCGCACCGCCGCCGATTTGGTCAGCAACCGGATCGCACCCTTGGAGCTGTTGTAGCCGTGGTGGATGTTGTCCTGGCCGACGTTGCCCGAGATCGAGGAGATGTTGACGACGGCACCGCCGCCGCCTCCCGCCATCACCGGAACGCAGTGCTTCAGGCCGAGAAAGGCGCCGGTCGCATTCACCGACATCAGCGCCTGCCAGGCCTCCATATCGAAGGGATCGTCGAAGGCGCTGCCGCTGATGCCGGCGTTGTTGACCAGGATGTCGATCTTGCCATGTGCCTGGACCACGGTGGCGACCACCTGGGCCCATTCCGCGTCGTTGGTGACGTCGAGGTGGTGGAAGCTGGCGCGGCCGCCCTCGGCCTCGATCTCGGCGACCCGCTTCGGCCCCTCGTCGTCCAGGATGTCGGCGATGGCGACCGTCGCCCCTTCCTTGGCGAAGAGCGCCGCGGTCGAGGCCCCCATGCCATAGGCGCCGCCGGTGATGATCGCGACCTTGCCGTCCAGTCTCATGTTGTTTCCCTCCCGAAATACTCTGAAATTGCGTAGCGCGGCGTTACGCGGCGGTCATGCCGCCGTCGATGACGAGCTCGCTGCCAGTGATCCAGGCGGCCTCGTCGGAGGCCAGGTAGAGGCAGCCCATGGCGATGTCGGCCGGCTGCCCGAAGCGACCGAGCGGCGTCACCTCGATCCGATGAGCGGCGACCTCCGGGTTGGCATGGCCGGGTGCCGTCATCGGCGTCTCGACGAAGCCGGGGTGAATCGAGTTCACGCGAATCTTGTCTGGCGCGTACTGAAGGGCGGCGGCCTTGGAGAAAATGCGTACTGCACCCTTGGAAGCGTGATAGGCAGCGTTTCCGAACGAGCCGACGAGGCCACAGATCGAGGAGATGTTGATGACCGAGCCGCCGCCGGCCCGGCGCATCGGCGGAATTGCCGCCTTGGTGCCGAGAAAGACGCCGGTGGCGTTGATCTCCATCACCTGATGCCAGCTCTCCAGCGACTGATCCTCGAGGCGCGGACCCGCGGTCTGCCCGACCTGGACGTTCTGGGTCGGATCGCGCCCCGAAATGCCGGCGATGTTGGCGAGGACGTCGAGCCTGCCGAAGCGGGTCTCGGCCTCGGCCACGAGTTCGGCCCACTGCCCCTCGTCCACGACGTCGATCGTCCGCGCGACAGCGGTGCCGCCCGCAGCCACAATCTCGCCCGCCACCGCTTCCGCCAGGGCCGCGTTGACGTCGGCGACCATGACCGCGGCACCGTGGCGGGCGAACTGCCGCGCCGTCTCGGCACCGATGCCCGAGGCCCCGCCCGTCACGATCGCCGCCTTGTCGACCAGTCGCTTGCCCGGTTCCATGCCTCACCTCGTCCTATTTCGTTTGGATGAATGATATCGATCCGATGGCAGGCCGCCAATCGGACACCCAGATTCAAGGCTTAGTCGCCGCCGCCTCGATGGCGTTCCAGTCGGAGAGGCCCATCAGCTCGCTGAGCGCCTCCAGGTCCATCAGCGCCTCGGTGCTGGCCGGGCCCAGCCGGCCGTTCTGCAAGAGATCGCCATAGACCGCCATCTGCACCTTCATGGCGGCGGCAAGGCCGGTGACGGCGTAGAGCACCAGCTTGACGCCGATCTCCGCCAGTTCGTCGCGGCCGAGCATGCTGGCCGGCCATTCCGGCACGCCGCCGACCATGGCGAGCGGCCCGTCGACCGCGGCGGCGAGCCGGCGCAGCTCGTCTGCCTCGAAGGGCTCGGCGATCATGCCGAGGTCGGCGCCGGCGGCGAGATAGGCGTTGAGCCGCTCGGCGACGCCATCGAGGCCGTGCTCGGCCTTGGCGTCGGTGCGGGCGATGACGACGAAATCGGGGTCGCTCCTAGCCGCCAGGGCGGCGCGAAGCCGGGCTTCCATCTCCGCCACCGGCACCACGCGCCGCCCGGCCATGCCGCCGCAGCGCTTGGGCAGGGCCTGGTCCTCGATGTGGATGCCGGCGATACCGGCGCGTTCGAAATCGCGGACCGTGCGGTGCACGTTGATGACGCCGCCATAGCCGGTGTCCGCGTCCGAGATCACCGGCACCGGCACGGCGGCGGCGATCCGCCCGGCATGCACCACCACCTCGGCTTCAGAAGCGAGGCCGATGTCCGGCATCCCCAGCATCGAGGCCTCCATGCCAAAGCCGGTGAGGTAGACCGCCGAATGGCCGAGGGTATGGGCGACCCGGGCGCTGGCACCGTCATAGGCGCCCGGCACCAGCAGCGGCCCATCGGCGGCGAGCAGTTGTCGAAGCTTCGTCGTCTGTCGCATCCCGTTGCCCTCCGGTACCGGGGTCGTTTTTGTTCGAGGTGCCGTCCCCTTACGCCGGCACAGTGCCGCGGATACAGGTGCGGTGCAGCACTCTGGCGTGGCGCGCGGCGTCGAAGTTCTGGTCGGCCCGGTGCAAGAGGCAGCGGTTGTCCCACATCACCACGTCGCCGGCCCGCCAGCGGTGGCGGTAGACGAATGCGTCGCGGACCGCATGCGCCTCCAGCGCCGCCAGACGGGCCCGGCCCTCGGCCATCGGCCGGCCCTCGAAATGCGAGGCGTGCTCGCCCATGAAGAGGCATTTCCGGCCGGTGTCGGGGTGGCTGCGGACGAGCGGATGGCACATTGGCGGGGCGTCCCGCTTCTCCGCCTCGGTCGCGGTCTCGCCGATCTTGAGGCGCGACAGCTCCCAGCTGTGGATGACACGGACGTCGGCCAACTCGGCCTGTTCCGCCGCCGTCAGGGCATCGTAGGCGGCGGTCATGTCGGCGAAGCAGGTATCGCCGCCCTCCGGCGGCAGTCGGATCGCATGCAGCACCGTGGCGAGCGAGGGCTCGGGCCGGAACGACTTGTCGGAATGCCAGCGCGTCGACTGCAGCTTGCCCGTCGGGCGGCCCTCGGCATCGAGGTTGGAGACGACATTGACGAGGGCGAACTCGGCGTCCCGGTTACGGCCGATATGGCGCTCCAGGGGGCCGAACTGCTTGGTGAAGGCGATCTGCTGTTCCTTGCCGAGCCGCTGGTCGCGAAAGACCAGCACCTTGTGGGCGACGAAGGCCCGGTAGACCGCCTGGCGCGCCGCCTCGTCGAGCGGCCGGCTGAGGTCGAGGCCCACGACCTCGGCGCCGAGCAGAGGCGACAGCGGGCGGACCCGGACTTCGCCGTGGGCTTCTAGCGTCGTCGCCATCCTGTCGCCTCCCTGAACCGCGCCATTCTGGCGCACTTGCCGGCCCAGGGTCCAGAGGCCGGGCGTGGCTCGAGCGGCGGCTCGCGGGCCTCCGCCCGCTCAGTCAGACGCCGCGGCCGTCGAGGCGGTCACCTAGTGCCCGGAGCAACTGCGCACCATCGCCGCGCCAGGCGGCGCCATGCATACAGGCCAGCGTCGTCGGGTTCGTCGCGGCCAGGCGCTCGACCATCGCGCCAGCATTCTTGGTATGGGAGAAGTAGTCCATCTGGCCCCGGAAGGCCTCGCTCGGCTCGAGGATGTCGTCTTCGGTCAGGGGCACGTGCGTCGCACCGCCCTGAGTGAAGAGATCGCCGCAGAGCAGGGTTCGCGTCGTCTCTTCCATGAGGAAGCCGCAATCCCAGCCGTGCGGCAGATGCGGCGTCGCGAGCCAGCGTACGGCATGCGCACCGAGCGACACGGCTTCGCCGTCGTCCATGGCGCGCGGCGGCCGATCCGCGATGTCGCCGATGGAAACCAGCGCGGCGACCTGGCCGCACAACGGCACCGCGTTCGCCGCCACCGCGAGGAAGTCGTTGAGCGCGCCGCATTCGTCCGCCTCGTAGTGGGAGAACGACACGTAGCGCAGCCGCGCGACCGGCATGACCGCTTCGATCGCCTCGCGCACCAGCGGAAACAGGCTTCGCAAGCCGGTGTGGAAGAGCAGCGGCTCGTCGTCCACCACGAGATACTGGTTGAAGGTGAAGCCGCCCGGCACGGCGGCGACCGGCGTGCTGATCCGGTAGATGTCGGCTGCAATCTCGTCGATACGGGTCTCGGACTCGGGATTGGTGATCATCTCGACTGCCTTTCAGTTCGGGGTTAGCCCCGGTGGTCGGTGACGGTCTGGGCCTCGCCATGCCGGCGCGCGAGCGCGACCAGGGCGTCGGCAAGCACGCTCTCCGCCTCCGTCGGCCCGAGGCCAGGCTCGCCGTCGAGCCGTTGCCAGGCGGGAAAATCCAGGAGAATCTCGCAGAGCGCGACGAGTGACGCGGGCGGTGCGTTGCCGAATGCCGGCGCCAGCGCAAGCGCGATGAGCGGGCCGGGCCGGACGATCGTCTTCTCCAGCGCGGCTGCGAGGTCGGGAAGCAACGGCGCCTCATGAACGCCCCAGCGCATCCACGGGTCGTAGTAGCGGTAATAGGCGAAGAGCGCGCGCACCAGGGTGCGCAAGCGGTCCTCGAGGTCGCTGGCACCGTCGTAGATCTGAGGCCCCAGGGGCGGGGCCTGCGCGGCCGCATGGCCCGTGCAGGCGCCGAGCAACGCGCCCTGAGAGGGAAAATGATTGTAGACGGTCGGGATCGCGACATCGGCACGCTCGGCGATCATCGCGTATGTGGTGGCGACGACGCCCTGCTCGGCATGGAGCGCGACCGTCGCCTCGACGATCCTGCGTCGGGTCTCCTCCGCGGCCGCCTTGCGCCGGTCGGCGCGGTAGCGTCTCGGGCTCATCTGGCGCGTCCTCCTAAATTAATTGAATTAATTATAAATCTAATTAATTTAGGAATCAAGCCCGAAGATTGCGTCGTCGCCACGCCGGCACCTCCCTGAACAGCCCCATTCCGGCGCGGCCTCGCGCCGAGGGGCCAGCGGCCACGCGCTTGAGCCAGCCAAGGGACGTTCCTATGCTGAAACCGCCGGTTCGCCGCCCGGAGTTGCGAGGTGCCGGAAAAGCCGTTTGCCGAACGGTCGGCAGCAGCTCTTTTCCGTGAATGATGGCCGATGGATCTATTTTACATCCTGCTCGTCCTGCTCGTCGTCACCCGGGCTTTCGGCGAGCTGGCCTCGCGCATCGGTCAGCCGGCACTGGTCGGCGAACTGGTCTCGGGTGTCGTTCTCGGCACCATGATCGGCCAGTACTCGGAGTATTTTCCGCTGCTCTCGAATGTGCGGGACAGCCCAATCTTCGATGCCATCACCGATCTCGGCATGTTCTTCATCATGCTGTTCGCGGGCATCGAGATGCAGCCCAGCAAGATTTTTCAGTATTCAAGGCAGTCGATAGCCGTGGCCATGGGCGGCATGGTGCTGCCGCTGGCTCTGGGGATCGGGTTGGGGGTCGCATTCCTGCCGCGGTCCGATTTTCTGATGGCGCAGTCGCTGTTCATCGGAACGGCACTGGCCATCACCGCGGTGCCGGCCACCGTGAAGATCCTGATCGACCTTGGAAAGCTGAACACGCCCTCGGGTCAGATCATCGTCTCGGCGGCCGTGCTGGACGATGTCTTGAGCTTGCTTCTGCTGGCGTGGCTCACCGCGCTGATCAGCGCTGGCGACGGCCTCGGTTTGGTCGCCTTCGCTACGCTCACCTTCAAGATTCTGGTCTTTTTCGTCATCACCATGGTCGTCGGGTTCTTTGCTTTTCCCTGGGGCGGCAGGTTGTTGAAGCAAGTGAAGGAGAAGGACCTCGACTTCAGCGCCATACTGATCGCGGCGTTGGCCTTCGCGGTCCTCGCGGAAGTACTGGGTCTGCACTTTATCTTGGGATCTTTCGTCGCTGGCGTTTTCTTCGGCAGGAAGACGATAGACGATCGGACCTACGACAGCGTTCGCAGCAAGACCTCGGGCGTGACCTTCGGATTCCTGGCGCCCATTTTCTTCGCTTCCATCGGCTTGAATCTGAACCTCGGCGCTTTCTTGGAAATCCCGCTGTTTCTGTTATTGCTGCTGATCGCAGCCTTCCTTGGGAAATTTGTCGGCGCCGG
>JASLMY010000212.1 GCA_030746295.1 Alphaproteobacteria bacterium
GTAGAGCAGGATCTTGAGCGCGAGCCAACGCGCTGCTATCGGCTCGCCGGTGATGAGGGCGTAGACGCCGAGCACGGTCATCACAAGCGCGAGCAGGTACCAGACCACCCGGTCCAGCCGTTCCAGTGTGCGCCCCAGTGACGTGCCGTGGGTCGCGCGAACCGCCCACAAAAGCGACAGCCAGGTGAGGCTCAGCACCCAGATCAGCACCAGCCACCAGCCCGTGATCGGAGAGCCGTACTGAACGCTGAGCATGAAGCCGATCGGCAAGATCACGGCAACGCAGGTGCGCGGCGCCATATCGACTTTTCTGCGGATCTCACGCACGCGGAGCCGCTCGTCGAGACTGAGATCGTCCCGCGTCAATTGGCTGTCGCAGTAAAAGACGCCGAGGTCCGAGCCCAGCCAATAGCCGAACAGCAGGACATGGACGAAGATCAAGACGTCCTGAAAGTCGATGTCCACGGCCGGTTCTCCTTTTCACGCACATGACGGCCGTCAATTCCCCGCGGCAGTGTCCCATGAGCCGTCTTCGGCCCGCAATATCGCTTCGGGTGCGCTTTCATCCCGCACCTCGGCGGCGATAAGATGGGCGCCACCATGCCCGCCCACGGGCTCGGGAGGATCGGCGGATGCCGGCAACGGAAAAGCGCGAAGTCCCCGTCTACTGCAACCAGTGCGTCTGTGGCCCGGATCTGCTGAAGGTCGAGGTCGAGAACGGCGTCGCGACGCGCATCGTTTCCAACTTCGACGTCGGCGACGAGCACCCGGGCTGCGGCCGGGTCTGCGTCAAGGCCTACGGCCTGATCCAGAAGACCTACAACCCGAATCGGCTGAAGCAGCCGATGAAACGGACCAACCCGAAAAAGGGCCGCGACGAGGACCCGGGCTTCGTGCCGATCAGCTGGGACGAGGCGCTGGACAGCGTCGCCGAGCGCCTGCAAGCGCTGCGCGACAAGGGTCTGAAGGACGAGTCCGGCTATCCCCGGCTCGCCGTCACCTTCGGCGGCGGCGGCACGCCGACACGCTACATGGGCGCCTTTCCGGCCTTCCTCTCGGCCTGGGGGCCGGCCGATCTCGGCTTCGGCTCGGGCCAGGGCATCAAGTGCCTGCATTCGGAGCATCTCTATGGCGAGTACTGGCACCGCGCCTTCACCGTGATCGTCGATTCACCCCATTGCGACTACGTCATCAACTGCGGCGCCAATGTCGATGCGTCTTACGGCGTCTCGGGCGTCAAGCGCCAGGCCGACGCCCGGGTGCGCGGCCTGAAACGGGTCCAAGTCGAGCCGCATCTCTCGGTCACCGGCGCCTTGTCGGCCGAATGGGTGCCGATCCGACCGAAGACCGACGCCGCTTTCCTCTTCGCCCTGATCCACCGCATTCTGCACGAGCGGGAATGGCGGCAGGTCTGCGATGTGCCCTACCTCGCTCAAGACACCAACGCGCCCTACCTCATCGGCCCGAACGGCTACTACCTGCGCGACCCGGCAACGCAAAAGCCCTTGATCTGGGACCTGGACGCCGGCGCTGCCCGGCCGTTCGACGAGACCATCGCCAACCCCGCCCTCGAGGGCGAGGTGACCGCCAGCGGCATCGAGGTCGGACCCGACGACGAGGTCTGGCGCCACGACGACGTCACAGTTGGGACCGCATTCCAGGCGTTGATCGAGCATGTCGCCCAGTACACACCCGAATGGGCGGAAGCCGAGTGCGACGTACCAGCAGCGAGCATGCGCCGGATCGCGGACGAGTTCCTGGCCCACGCTCAAGTCGGCGCCACCATCGAGATCGAAGGCCAGACCATGCCGCACCGCCCCGTGGGCGTGTTGCTGGGCAAGTCGGTCAACAACGGCTGGGGCGGCTATGCTGCGGTCTGGGCGAGGACGCTGCTTTGCTGCCTCGTCGGTGCGCTCGAGGTGCCCGGCGGCACGCTCGGCACCAAGGTCAGGCTCAACCGACCGGCCGACAACCGCTTGAAGAGCGTCATCGGCATGGCCGACGGCTTCATGGAGTATCCCTTCAACCCGACCTCGAAGGGCGAGTGGCAGGCCCAGCCAAAGATCCGCAACGCCTACAACACGCTGGTGCCGCTGTCGGCCACCTCGCCCTGGTCGGCGGCGTTGGGGCCGGCGCACCTGCCCTGGCTCTTCCAGAAGAAGCAGCCCGAGCCCTGGCCCAAGCAGACGATCCCCGAGGTCTGGATCTGCTACCGCACCAACCCGGCGATCTCGTCTTGGGGGGCGCCGGAGGTGGCGGAGCGGATCGCCGAGTTCCCGTTCACGGTTGCCTTTGCCTATACCCACGACGAGACCAACCACATGGCGGACATCCTGCTGCCCGACGCCACCGACCTGGAAAGCCTGCAGCTCAGCCGGATCGGCGGCACCGGCTCGGCCGAGCAGTTCTGGCGCCACCAGGGCTGGGCGATCCGCCAGCCGGTGGCCGACCCGGTGGTCGACGCCAGGGACATGACCGATATCGGCACCGACCTCTGCCACCGCCTCGGCATCCTGGAGAAGTACAACGAGGCGATAAACCGGGGCGCGGCGGGCATGCGGCTGAAGAGCAACGTTTACGACTACAGCCTCGATCCGGAAGTGCCGCACACGCCCGAGGAAATTTGGGACTCGGTCGCCAAGGCGGCGAGCCACGAGCTTTCCGACGGCGAGGAGGTGCACGGCCTCGACTGGTTTCGCGAGAAGGGCTTCATGCTGCGCCCCTTCTCCGAGGCCGAATGGTACCTCTATCCGGCGTTGAAGGCGCAAGGCCTGCGCTTCGAGATGCCCTATCAAGAGCGGATCAAGCGGCACGGCGCCCAGCTCGCCGGCCGGCTGCACGAGATCGGCATCGAATGGTGGGACAAACAGTTGGAGGAATACGAAGCCCTGCCGAGCTACAAGCCGTTCCCCGAGATCTGGATCAACTACGCGGCCGAGGTCGGGCGCGACCCGGACGAGTTCCCCTTCTGGGCCCTGACGGCGCGCAGCATGCAGTACGCGTGGGGTGCTAACGCCGGCCTGCCGCTGGTGCATGAGGTGGCGGAGAACGTCGCCGGCCACAAGGGTGCGATCATCAACCGGGGCACGGCGCGCGAGCTGGGCATCGCCGAGGGCGACCCGATCGTCGTCGAGTCGGCGGCCGGTCGCACCGAGAGCTATGCCGTCCTGCGCGAGGGCATCCGCCCCGATACCTGTCTCTTGATCGGCCAGATGGACCATTGGGCGACGCCGGTCGCCAAGGAACGCAAGGTCGGCAGCCTGAATAGCCTGGCGCCGCTGGCGCTGTCGCTAACCGACAACACCGGCAGCGGCGCCGACCTGATCAGGGTGCGCATTGCCAAAGGCGAAGGACCGAGGAGGCCCGTCACATGAATCCCCGCTACGGCATGGTCGTCGACCTGAACCGCTGCGTCGGCTGCCAGACCTGCACGGCGGCATGCAAGCATGCCAACGACACCCCGCCCGGCGTGCAGTGGCGCCGGGTGCTCGATGTCGAGCAGGGCACCTATCCCAATGTCGAGCGGGTCTTCCTGGTGGTCGGCTGCCAACACTGCGCCGATCCGCCCTGCGTCCCGGTCTGCCCGTCTGGCGCCACCAAGCAGCGCGCCGACGGCCTGGTGACCATGGACTACGAGACCTGCATCGGCTGCGCCTACTGCGCCGTTGCCTGCCCCTATCAGGCCCGCACCATCGTCGAGGAGAAAAAGTTCTACTACGGCGAGCCGACGCGCCAGGAGCTCGCCACCTACCACGACGAGCGCATCGGCGTCGCCAACAAGTGCACCTTCTGCGTCGACCGCATCGACGAGGCCGAGACGCTCGGCCTGACGCCGGGGATCGATCTCGAGGTGACGCCGGCCTGCGCCGCCGCCTGCATCGCCTCGGCGATCCAATTCGGCGACTTCGCCGATCCCGAGAGCAACGTCTCCAAGCTGGCGGCCGAGAACCAGCACTTCCAGATGCACGCCGATCTCGGCACCGACCCGCAGATCAAGTACCTCTACGAGGTGCCGGGTGCGACGCCCGGGCGCGAGGCCGACCCGACCGACCTGGACGACGAGCATCTGAGCGACCCGGAGAACCCGTTGGTCGGCCCGAGGCAGACTTGGTGGGACTACAAGGCGGCGATGAACTTCGCTCTCGGCGGCCTCGCCTCGGGCCTGATGGTCATCGCCTGCCTGTTCTACTTCCTGGGCGGCATCTCCCAGTTTGCCCTCGTCGGCCTTTACCTCCTCGGCGCCGTGGTGATGGGGATCGGCCTCTTCTTCGTCTTCCTCAAGATCAAGCAGAAGGCGCGATTCCTGAACGTGTTGCTGCGTCCCGCGTCGTCTTGGATGACGCGCGAGACCTATTGCGTCGGCATCATCTATCCGGCCCTTCTGGCCGATCTCTTCTGGACGCACCCCATCCTGCACGGCCTCATCGGCTTGGCCGCCGCCGGCTTTCTCGCCTCTCAGGCGATGATCTTGAAACGGGCCCGTGGCATCCCGGCCTGGCGCGCGCCGCTCGTGCCTTGGATGCTGGGCGTGACCGGCCTCTTGGAGGGGCTGGGCGTTCTGGCCTTCGCGACCTCGCTGATGCAGCCGGAGACAGTGCGCCAATTCACCGGACCGGTCGGCCTCTGGGGTGCCCTCCTGGCGCTGGCGAGCGGGGTCTTGTGGCACCTCTACCGGGCGACGGCAAAGGCGAACGGGATGCCGCCGCTGGCCCGACGGACGATAGACCAGGCGACGCCGATGGTGCACGGCTTCGCGCACGCCACACCTTTGCTGCTCTTCGTCGTCGCCTGGAACTTCTCCGGTAGTGGCATCGCCGCGCTCTGCCTGGCGCTCGGCGGCACCGTGGCGGTCGCCGGCGGGCTCGTCTGGAAGTTCGATCTCATCACCAAGGCCGGCTATTTCCAGGGCTTCGCCCTGCCGAAGATGCCGACCCGGGGCTCGGGCACGCGCTCCGCCCCGGTCCGTCTCGAGGCCCCGAAGATGGCGGCGGAATAGACCCGCTTCGTCGAGGCGACGTTCAGAAGGCCGGCAGCAGGGACAGGACCAGAAACACGACGGCCGCCAACAGTGCCGTCGCCGGCACCGTTATCAGCCAGGCGGCGACGATGGTGAGGAGGTGGGAGCGGCGCACCAGCCGCCGCCGCCGTGCCGCCTCTACCGGTTGGCTCCTGTCGTCGGGCCTCTTCGCTGGCCGTCGGTTGCTGTAGAGACCATGGTTGATGTGCTTGCGCCGGGCCGTGTAGTACTCGCGGAAGAAGCCGACGCCGAAGACCGCGCCGACGGCGATATGGGTCGAGCTCACCGGCAGGCCCAGGGCCGAGGCGATGATCACCGTGATTCCCGCCGAGAGGGCCACGCAGTAGGCCCGCATCGGGTTCATCTTGGTGATCTGCTCGCCGACCATCACGATCAAGCGGGGGCCAAAGAGGGCGAGGCCGACGGCGATGCCGGCGGCGCCCACGATCATCACCCAAATCGGCACGTCGACCTTGGCCGAGACGGTGCCGCTGCCGGTGACGTCGACGATCGCGGCCAACGGCCCGACCGCGTTGGCGACGTCGTTGGCCCCGTGCGCGAAGGAAAGCAGCGCCGCCGAGCAGATCAGCGGAATGGCGAAGAGGGTGCGCAGCGACTTGTTGCGGTTCTCCATGCCTTCCGAGCGGCGCCGGATCAGCGGCTTCATGACCCAAAAGACGATGGCGAAGACGACCGCGCCGACGGCAACGACGATGAAGGGCTCCGGCCGCCAGACCCGCTTCAGCCCCTTCATCATCAAGCAGGCCGAGAAGACGCCGGCCATCAGCGCCACCAGCACCGGCACCCAGCGCCGGGCGGCGGCGATCTTGTCGTGCTGGTAGATGATCCGGTCCTTGATGAAGGCGAGGAAGATGGCGGCGATGACGCCGCCGAGCAGCGGCGAGAGCACCCAGCTGGCGGCGATCTTGGCCATGGTCGGCCAGTTGACGATGGCGAAGCCGGCCGCGGCCAGACCGGCCCCCATGACGCCGCCGACGATCGAATGCGTGGTCGAGACCGGCGCGCCGATGTAGGTCGCGAGGTTGATCCAAAGTGCGGCGGCCAGGAGTGCTGCCATCATCGCCAGGATGAAGACGTCCGCATCGGCCATCAGGGTCGGATCGATAATGCCCTTGGAGACGGTCTTGACGACGTCGCCGCCGGCCAGGATGGCGCCGGCGGCCTCGCAGACGGCGGCGATGACGAGGGCGCCGCCCATGGTCAGGACCCGACTGCCGACCGCCGGCCCCATGTTGTTGGCGACGTCGTTGGCGCCGATGTTGATCGCCATGTAGCCGCCGATGACACCGGCGACGATGACGAAGAGACTGCGCTCGGCGCCGCCCGTGATCAGGGTGAGACCCAGCAAGACGGCGATCAAGAAGAGGACGCTGAGGCCGAGCTTCAGGGCCCGCCGGGCCAACGTCGAGGTCGCCTCCTCGATCCGGACGATCTTGTCCAGATCCTTAGCTAGCGTCTCCTTGTAGTCGCGCTCGCCGGCGCCTCCAACGGGCTCCGAATTGCTATCCGATGCTTGGGTCTCGACCATGGAACGGCACCCGGCTCGGCGATCGCCTCACCCGCTTCGAGGCGCGGTCGCTGCGGCACGGTGCAATGCGCCGTCCGGATTTGCAAAACGACGCGGCCGGGGTCGCGATAAGCCCCCCGAACTATGACGCTTTTGTCGTAGCGCCGAGTCGGTGCCCCCGCCGCTGCGGGCCGCCGCCGACACGAGCGGGCCGAATCGCCAGCCGTGCGGTCGGGTTTTCAGCTCCTCAGCGGTCGCCGATGGTACCGGCCGAAGCGTCCTGGATCACCTCTGCCCGTCCTTCGCCCATGTCGTAGCGCAGGCGCTCGACCTCGTCGAGGTCGGTGCCCGTGACGCGGACGAAGCGCGCATGAGCCGGGTAGTCGATGGCGTGGATGGCTCCGACGTCATACGCGCCGGCCTGACCCGGTTCCAGGCGATACCGGCGCACCAGCTCGATCTCGGCGCCGCCGGCGCCGCTGTTGCCGTCGGTGCGGCGATACTCGCTCATGTCCGTGTATTCGGTGGCCTGGCCATAGACGGCCCACGAAGTGCCGTGGTCGTGCGGCGGCGAGGTGTGCGGTGCCTCGTTGATGTGGGCCAGGACGACAAAGTCGAGCTCGGAGTCGCGGTAGAGCTGGTGGGCGCCGACCGTTGCCGCCGACCCCAAATGCGCAGCAACGAAGTCGGGCTCCGCCAACAGCCGCTCCAATTGCTGTCGAACGCGCTCGCGGCCGCCGGCGCCCGGCTCCGAACGCAAGGCCTCGCGGCAATCCCCGCAGAACGCTTCCAGCGTGTAGCCCATGTCTCCCCTCCCCTGACTTGAAGCAATGACGGACGGGCCCGAATATAGCATTTCTCGTGACGGGTCCGTCAGATGCCGAAAGCGGTTGCCGGCGGTGCCAGCCCTATTCCGCGATGCCGCAACCGGTGACGGAGACCATGAACGAGGCCGACAGAGGTGCGACGACCCAAGCTTCGGAGACCTCGGCCGGCTCTTACCGCTGGTTCCTGCTGGCCGGCATTTGGCTCGTCTATTTCTGCTTCGGCATGACGATCGCGGCGATGGCGCCGCTGGTCGCACCGATCACCCGGGATCTGGGCTTGAGTCATGCCGCGATGGGTGCGGTGCTGGGCGCCTGGCCGCTCGTCTATATCGCCTCGGCCATACCCTGCGGTGCCTTTCTAGACCGGGTCGGGCCGCGCTGGGCCCTGTTCCTGGCCGCGCTCGTCATCGCCCTATCCGGCCTGTTGCGCGGGCTGGCCGGCTCTCACCTCGAGCTCTTCCTCGCCGTCGCCGTCTTCGGTCTCGGCGGGCCCTTGGTCTCGATCGGCGGGCCGAAGCTGATCGCCTATTTCTTCGAGGGCAAGACCCGCGCGCTAGCCATGGGCATCTACATCACCGGCCCGGCGACAGGCGGCATCCTCGCGCTCGCCGCCACCAATGCCGTGATGATGCCGTTCTTCGACGGCGACTGGCGCCGGGTGCTATTGGCCTATGCGGGCTTCGTGCTGATCGCCAGCCTGGCCTGGCTGGCGATCGGCGCCCACCCGGAGGGGCGCGCCTTCGAGCGCCGCCTGGCTGCCGAGGCCCGCACCCGGCAAATCGAGGTCTTTCTGGCATTGCTCGGCCTACCGGCGGTCCGCCTGGTGCTGCTGATGAGCGTCGGTATGTTCTTCTTCAACCACGGCCTCAACAACTGGCTGCCGGAAATCCTGCGTACTGGTGGCATGGCCGCTGCCGAGGCCGGCTTCTGGGCGGCGGTACCGACGGCAGTGGGCGTCCTGGGCTCGCTGGTGATCCCGCGACTGGCGGTGCCGCAGCGCCGCATTCGAATCCTGCTCGGCCTCTTCCTCGCCGCCGCGGCCGCGACGCTGCTGTTGCAGAGCCCGCTGCTGCCGCTCCTCGGCACCGGCCTCGTCCTTCAAGGCGTGGCCCGTGGCTCGATGATGACGATCGCGGTCCTCGTGCTGCTGGAAACGCCTGAGGTCGGAGCCCGCTATGCCGGCCTCGCCGGCGGTCTCTTCTTCTCCGCGGCCGAGGTCGGCGGCGTCATGGGGCCGCTCACGGTCGGCTATCTGTCGGACCTGACGGGCGGATTCGCCGCCGCCCTCTATCTGATGACGGCTGTCATGGCCGCGCTCGTCGTGCTACTGGCACGGCTCAAGCGCTACCAGGGAGGATGACGACGCCATGGTCTATGAAAACATCAAGCTCGACACCGACGCGCGCGGCGTCGCCCGGCTGACGCTGGCCCGGGCGGAGAAGCTGAACGCGC
>JASLMY010000213.1 GCA_030746295.1 Alphaproteobacteria bacterium
TTCGGGTCGGCCGGCGCCACCACGACGCCGGCCTCGCCGAGCAGCCTGGCCGAATCGCCGACCTCCGTCGCCACCACCGGCACGCCGCAAGCCATCGCCTCGCCAATCACGTTTGGGAAGCCCTCGCCTATCGAGGAGCAGGTGGCGACGTCGAGCCCCGCGGTCACGGCGGCGACGTCGTCGCGCTCACCCAGCAAGTGGACGCGCTGCTCCAGGTCGAGCGACCGGATCAGCGCCACCAACGGCTCGTTGCGATTGTCGATGCCGTTGCCGACGAGGACGAAATGCGCGTTTGCCTTCTCGATCGCGCAGATGGCGGCGGCGCCGAGGAAGGTCGCGTGATCCTTCAATGGGTCGAAGCGGCCCACCAGCCCCACCAACTGGCTGTCGCCCGGCAACGAAAGCGCGCGGCAAAGCGCGTCGTGGGCAGCCGCATCGGGCTTGAAGCGGGCGGTATCGAAGCCGTTCGGCAAGACGCGCCAGAGCTTGGCGCAATAGCCGAGATACTCGTGAACCTCGCGGCCGGCATGGGAATTCGCGATCACCGCGTCGGGACGCCTCGACAGCCGCGTCAACAGGCGCAGCACCATCGCATTGCGGCCTGAGCGATACATCTCGTCTGTATCGGCGCAGCGGATGTTCCAAACGATCCGCGGCACACCGGCCAACCTGCCAAAGGCGAGACCGAGCAGGTCCGAGTGATAGAGCCAAGTCTGCAGGATATCGGGCCGGAGCCGGCGGAGAACGCCGTAGAGACGCCAGGCGGCCGCCGGCGAGGGCAGCGCCGGCGCCATCTCGATTGCGTGCACTGGGGTTCCCGCCGCCTCGATCGCCGCCATCAAGGTCTTGTCGTGACTGAGGCAGATGACGTGGTTCTCGAATTCCGCCGGCTCGAGATTGTCGAGCAAGCGCTGCAGCATCCGCTGCGCGCCGCCGGTCGAGAGGTCGGTTATGAGGTGGGCTACTCGGATCAATGGCACCCCGTGGCCGGCCCCGCCGGCCGTCAGCGCTCGCATACGAAGTGCCACATGGGGATGCCGGACGAAATCTCGATCGAAGAGAATGTGTCCCCAAGCTCGGCGATATCCCTTCTGCTGAAGCGCTGCTCGATCCGAGTGAAGAAGCGGTCGTAGGCGTCTTGACGGATGCGGTTGAGCGACTTGCCCTGATAGAAGTCGAAGAGCGGCACGTAGCGCGAGAGCGAGAGCGGACGCAGCAGATGTCCGATCCCGATCATCGGCAGGTAGAGGAGACCGGTGGCGAGCCAGCTGAAGCCGGTTCGAAAGGCCTCGCTCTCGACCCGGCAGACGGCGCGGCGCAACGCGTCTACCGGCCGCATCAACAGGCGGTAGTGAATGGGGTGTCCGTCCAACGCCGAATAGAGATAGACGAGAACCCGAGGCGCATATCGGCTGAGCCGGCGCACGGCCTCCAACGCGTCGATCGGCAGGTGGTGCGCGACGCCGAGGCAAAAGGCGAAGTCGGCGAAGCC
Organism: Alphaproteobacteria bacterium; assembly: GCA_030746295.1. Next base: position 1,493 of record JASLMY010000213.1, read on the forward strand.
CGCCCGCAACGGCATCTGCAAAAGATCGGCCATCAGAAAGACGGCGTTGTCGGCATCGGCCAGGTTGCGCCGGGCGACGAAGATCGCCTCGGAGAAATCGACCAACACCAACTCATCCGCATGCGCCTTCAGGAAATGGCTCCAACGACCGATGCCGCAGCCGAGATCGGCAACCCGCCGACCCTTCAGGCCCTCCAGATCCACGAGGTCGAAATACTGACGGAACTCGGCTTCGTGCTCGGGCAGGATCTCCGGAAAGGTCTGCCATTCGCGGCCAAAGGTCGACTGGATGTCGGCCGCGAAATCGCCGCCGTCGCCGTCGCTTTCCGATGCGGTCGCCGCCAGATGTCGGGCGAGCGTGGCCGGCAGCTGCGCCGGATCCAGCAACACGATCACGTCGTCGACGATCGGATAGCGCCGCCCGTCGATCTCGATCCCATCGGGCAGCACGACGACGCTGTCGGCGCCGAAGATGTCCCGCAAGAGGTCGATCTTGTCGGCGTAGTAGTCGCTCATCCGCTCCGGTAGCTCTTGTCCGGCACGCATCTCGGCTCAGCCACCGTCGCCGATGGCGGCCCGAAGGTGTCGGCGCGCCGGTGCCCGGCCGACGGTCGATACTTGGTGCTGGTGCCAGGCTTGATAGACCAGCACGCCCCAGATCGGCTCCTGGAAGCGATCGTGACCCGCCTGCAACCGCGCCCAGGCGCGTCGGATCGGCTCCGTGCCCGGCAAGCCTGCGTCGGCCAGGGCCTCGGGCGCCAACAAGGCTTCGGCCCAGTCGCGAATGGGACCCCTGAGCCAAGCGGCGATCGGCACGCCGAAGCCCGACTTCGGCCGCTCCACCAGGGCGGGCGGCACATGGCGATAGAGGACCTGACGCAACAGCCACTTGCCGAGCCCATCGCGATACTTCTGCTCGTATGGCAGGCGCCAACCGAATTCGACCACCCTGTGATCCAAGAGCGGCACGCGCACCTCCAGCGCCTCCGCCATGCTGGCGCGATCGACCTTGGTCAGGACGTCGTCGGGCAGGTAACTGATGCTGTCCATCACCTGCATGCGACTGACGAAGTGCGGAAAGCATGCGCTCAAGCCCGGGTCGGGAAGTGTTGCCGGCGCTTCCCCGGCACCGTGCGTCAGGGCCGTCGGCGAGGGCCATTGGGTGTGCTGGCGAAGGTAGATCGCGTCGTCGTCCGGCTGCTCGAGAAAGGCGCAGAAGCGGCCGACCCGATCGCCGAGGCGCCCTTTCGACAGCCGCTCGGGCATCAGGGCGGCAAGCCCGTTCCAAGCCGCGTCAGGCAACGCGCCCAAGCCGGCGGCGGTCGCCCGGCGCAAGGGCGCCGGCATCGAGCCGAAACGCCGTCGGGTCATATCGGCCCACCGGTATCGCGTATAGCCGGCCATCAGCTCGTCGCCGCCGTCGCCCGAGAGCGCCACGGTCACGTGCCGCCGCGTCATCCGCGACACGAGATAAGTCGGGATCTGTGAGGAATCGGCAAACGGCTCGTCGTAAATCGACGGCAGGTCGGGAATGACGTCGATGGCATCCCGGGGCGTCAGATAGAGCTCGCGATGCTCGGTGCCGAGATGCCGGGCGACCGCCTTGGCGAACGGGGCCTCGTTGAAGAGCTGCTCGTCAAAGCCGATGGTGAAGGTCTTCACCGGCCGCGCGCTCTCCGCCTGCATGAGGGCGACCACGAGAGAGGAATCGATGCCGCCCGACAGGAACGCACCCAGCGGCACGTCCGCCAGCATGCGCCGCCGGACGGCATCCCTCAGCAAGCTCTCGCACCGCTCGACCGCCTCGGCGTCCGAGAGCCGCTCGGCGGCCCGAACGCCTTCTTCGGCCACTTGGCGGAAATCCCAGAACCGGGCGATCCGAGGCTCGCCGCCGTCGCGCAGCCGCAGAATGGTGCCCGGCTCCAGCTTGCCGAGGCCCTTGAAGATGCAATGGGGTGCCGGCACGTAGTTCCAGCGGAGATAGGCCGCCAGCACCTCACGATCGATCTCGCCGGTCCAGCCCGGCAGGCAAGCAAAGGCCTTCGGCTCGGAGGCGAAGACGAAGGCGGCGCCGACACGCCCCCAGTAGAGCGGCTTGATGCCGAGGCGGTCGCGGACGAGGACGAGCTCGCGTTCCCGCCGGTCCCAGAGCGCGAAGGCGAACATGCCGATCAGGCGATCCAGCGCCGCGTCGATACCCCAGCGGTCGATGGCGCCGAGCAGAACCTCGGTATCGCTGTCGCCCCGGAAGTCGAGGCCCTCGGCCTCGAGCTCGCACCGGAGCTCGGGGAAGTTATAGAGCTCGCCGTTGTAGGTGATGACGTAGCGGCCGCTGGCCGACAGCATCGGCTGATGTCCCGCCGGCGACAGGTCGATGATAGAGAGCCGTTGCTGCGCCAGGGCGATTCCGGCCGAGGCATCGTCCCAGACGCCGAAATCGTCCGGCCCGCGATGGCGGACAGCCACGGCCATTTCCGAGGCGATCTCGGCCAGGCCACCGAGTCCCAATTGCCAAATGCCGGCGATGCCACACATCAGACGGCCTCCCGCGCGGCCCCCTGGGCCGCACGTCGCGTGCCGAGCCGGCGCAAGTGAGCGGCGGTCTCGGCGACCATGTTGTCGGGCGGGAAATTCTCGACGATGCGGGCCCGGGCCGCCGTTCCGATTCGCCCGCGCTCGTCCGGACCGAGAGCGGCCAGACGGCGCCAGGCGGACGACAGGGCCGAAGGCGTGCCTGTCGGCACCACGATGCCCGCATCGCCGACGATCCGTGCCGCATCGCCGACATCGGTGGCGACATACGGCAGGCCCGCCGCCATGCCCTCGCCGACGACGTTCGGATACCCCTCGCCATAGGCCGACGACAGGGTCGCGATGTCGAAGGCGTTGAGCAATGCCGGAACGTCGCTGCGGGCACCGGTCCAAATCACCTTGTCGCCGAGGCCGAGGGATTGGCCGAGGGAGCGCAGCTCGCCGACGTATTGATCGGTGCCGTCGCCGACGCAGACGAAACGCGCCTCGGGAACGTCGGCGGCCAGCTCCGCGGCCGCCCGCAGAAAGGTCTGATGGTCCTTCATCGGGTCCAAGCGGGCGACGAGGCCGACGGCGAGGTCCGTCTCGACAAGCCCGAGCTCGGCCCGCGCCCGACGGCGCGCTTTTGCATCGGGGCGAAAGCAATTGGAATCGATGCCGTTGGCGACCACGGTGATGGCGTCCTCGGGAAAGCGGCAGGCCACCAAATGGGCCCGTCCGGCCCATGAATTGCAAATGATCAGATCCGCCGCCCCCGCCAGCAGGCGCTCGGCCGCGAAGATGGCTCGCCAGACGCGGTCGCGCTCGGCGAGCCGCATATCGGAGGCACGGATGCCGAAGATCAGGCGGCTGCCCCGCATCCAGGGCTTCAACGCGGCGGCAACGGCGTTCGGAAAATCGAGATAGGAATAGACGACGTCGGGCCGGCTGCCGCGGACGGCGCCGGCGACGCGCCAGAGCAGGCCCAGCAGGTCGCGGCGACCCCGCATGCCGACGGTGACGACCGGTACGTCGGCCGCTCGCAATTCGTCCAGCAGTTCGCCGTCGCTGTGAAAACTGACCACAGTGGGCGCGAATTCCGCTCGGTCGAGGCCGCGGGCCAAGCTCGACAGCTGCACCTCGGCACCGCCGACGCGCATGGAATGAACGAGAAAAGTCACTCGGATCACGATTGAACCCGTCGCCCGGCACCATCGACCATTGGCGGGCTAGCTGTGCCGCGCATCAACTGATAACAACTCTCGGGCATGACCGTTGGCGGGGGAAAAGTTTGCTAGAGGTTCCAAACTGGGGCGTGGGCCGCCGCTTGCTCTATCTGGTGAACGAGCCCTATTTCTTCTATTCGCATCGCCTGCCCATCGCTAGGGCGGCCCGCGAGCACGGCTTCGACGTGCACATCGCTGCGCCCGACGACCACGTCTGGGCGCCGAGCGACTTCGACGTCGACCAGTTCGATGCCGAGGGTTTTCACTTCCACGCCATCCCGTTGAACCGCCGTGGCCTCAACCCGTTCGAGGACCTGAAGACCGTCGCCGCCCTGTGGCGGCTGCTCGGCGAGCTCAGCCCCGACCTGTTGCACAACGTCACCATAAAACCGGTCCTCTATGGCGGCATCCTGGGCCGCATCCGGCGGACGACGGGCGTCGTCAACGCGGTGCCGGGCCTTGGCCACGTCTTCACGTCCGCGGACCATCGCTCCCGCCTCCTACGTCTCTTGATCGGCCGCCTCTATCGCGTCTCCTTGGGCAATCCGCGCTGCCGGGCCATCGTGCAGAACCCCGACGACGGCGATGCGTTGCTGCGGATCGGCGCCATCGGGACCAGGCGGCTGATCCTCATACCCGGCTCGGGCGTGTCGATGGCCGAGTTCACGCCGGCGCCCGAGGTCGACGGCCCACCCCTCGTCATCCTGCCGGCGCGATTGATCTGGGCGAAGGGCATCGCCGAGTTCGTCGAGGCCGCCAGGCGCCTGCGCCGCGACGGTGTCGCCGGCCGCTTCGCCCTGCTGGGCAGCGCCAACACCGACTTTCCCGGCGCCGTGCCGGAAGCGCAGTTGCGCCAGTGGCACGACGAGGGGGTCGTCGAATGGTGGGGCCGCCGCACCGACATGCCGCAAGTCTACCGCCAAGCCCACGTGGTCTGCCTGCCCAGCAACTACGGCGAAGGCGTGCCGCGCGCCCTGATCGAAGCGGCCGCCGTCGGGCGCGCCATCGTCACTACCGACATCCCGGGCTGCCGCGACATCGTGCGCCACGGCGAGAACGGGCTCCTGGTCGCCACCGGAGACGTGGACGCGTTGGCCGAGGCGCTTCGCCGCCTGCTGACCGACGCGGCGTATCGCCGCCAGCTCGGCGCCAAGGGACGGCCGATTGCGGAGGGCGAATTCACCGTCGAGAGCGTGGTCACGCAAACCCTGGATATCTATCACGAGCTGCTGGCGACGGAGCGTTCGGGCATCGTCAAATCGCCGGCCTCGGCCTCGCCCAGCAAGGACGAGAAATAGGTCACGAAGCGTTCGGCCGCCGGCCTGCCGACGGTCTGGGCGCGGTACCTCTCTTGGCCGTTCCGGGCAATCTCCAGGTAGCGAGGGTAATCGTCCAGAATGCGCTCGATCTTACCGTCGAGATCGTCCAAGTCCCAGTCGTGCGCCACGTAAGTGACGTCTTCCTGGTAGAGGTCGGGATAGGTCTCGAGGTGTGACATGTCGGGCTTCAGGAGCAACGCGCCGGCGATGAAGGTCTCGAAGTCCTTGTAGTTGACCTCGCTGTAGCCGAAGGGCGAGGCGACGATCTTGGCGTCACGAAGCTCGCGGCAATAGGCGATCTTGGAGACGCGATCGATCCGCCGATAGCGCGCCAGTGCCTCTGCCAGACGCCGCCTCTGATACGCCACGGTCTCGTATTTGTAGCTGAGCCCCATGCGACAGGAGATGTCGATGGTCCGGTCCGCAGAGGGCGGGTGAAACCGGCTCGTCGGGCGCATCAGGAAGGCGAGCGGCAGATGGGCGTAGAGCGCCGAGATCCTGGGCCCCAGCAGCGAATAGTTGGCGAGCGCCGTGTTCCAGGAGAGGCGCAGCTTGCCGAGCTCGGCGGCGTCGGCGACGGGCGTCGAGCAGGCCGGTGCCGGATCGACGATGCCGTCGTGCCGATGGTAGTGGTCGGTGAACTGACGCAGGCCATAGAGCGGCCGCTGGTAGAGGGTGCGATCGCGAAGCAGGTTGGTCTTGTAGTACCGCGTCACCAGCGGCAGGACGTCGGCGTTGACGGTGCCCGACGTGGAGGCCCGATCGAAGAACAGAACCAGCGGCCCCCGCGCCACCAGATCGGCGATGAGGTCCCGCGCCCGATCGCGATGCTCGACCCAGGGGCCGCGCCAGAACGAGCTGCTGAGGATCAGGACCTCGCAGTCGGTCAGCGCCGCCGTCACCTGCTGGTGGAGATGAAAGCTCAAGCCGGCGTCCGCCAGCAGGCCGCGGTTGGCCAGGATCGGCGCCAAGAAGGCGCGCACGTTCTGGTCCTCCAGCGGCGGCGTCAGGATGTTGATGCACTTAGCACTCATCCCCGTGCATCGGCCTCCGCCGACAAGCGACCCGCCGGCAACGGGTCCAACCCCAGCGCCTCGGTCCAGGCCTCGAGCACTGCCTCCGCGCCGTGGCCGCGAAGCCGCTGCCGCGCCGCCTCGCCCAGCGCCTGTCGCAGGTCGGGATTCTCGATCAGTCGCCGCAGCGCCCCGACCAGTGCTTGCCAATCGTCGGCGGGGACCACCAAGCCAGTCTTGCCGTCGTCGACATACTCGAGCGGCCCGCCCGAGGCGTCGCTGACGATGCACGGCATCCCGGCGCTCATCGCCTCCAACAACACGTTCGGCGTGCCTTCGAAGCGCGAGGGCAGCGCAAAGACCTCCGCCGCCAAATAGTAGGGATTGGGGTCCGCCACCTGTCCGACGAAGTGGACACGGTCGGCGATGCCGAGATCGCCCGCCTGCCGGCGCAACGCTGCCTCGCTTTCGCCCGTGCCGACGATGGCAAGCTGCCAGCCCAAATGATCGGCCGCGACCGCGGCGAACGCGTCGATCAGCACGTCCTGTGCCTTCTGCGGCGCCAGGCGACCGACGTTCAAGATCGTCGGCCCCGCCAGATCGGCTCTTGCCGAGGATCGATCTTGGACCACCGGGTTCGGAACGAAGGCCAGCTTCTCCGCGGGCACGAAACGCTCGAGCGTGGCGATGGCGCCGCGGCTGTTCGCCGTCACCCGGTCGGCCATGGGATAGGTCCGCCGCCGCAAGAGGTCCCAAGCACGGCCCAGCGACTGACGCGCGGGATCGTTGCGCTCGGATATGGTGACCTCCAGGCCCAGGCCTCGCGTCGCCAGCACGGTCAGCACGTTCATCGCGCCGGTGAATGCCAGCACACGCGGGGCACCGCACGCCTTGAAGGCCCGGCGCAATGCCTTGAGGCGCCGAAGGTTCGCGGTCACGGCCGCCAGAGGCCCCTTGGACGGCGCCAGGCCGTCGATGCTGATACGTCGGATTTCCGGCGCCAATCGAAAGAAGTCGCTGCCGGGCGCGCTCAAGGTGACGAGGCTGATCGGTCGCCCCTCCGCCGCCCAGGCGTTGGCGAGATGGGTGAAAACGCGCTGTGCCCCACC
>JASLMY010000214.1 GCA_030746295.1 Alphaproteobacteria bacterium
GTGGCCACCCCGCTCACGGCATCCCGATCCTCACGGGACGCTCGATCATAGGCAATCGCAAACAGACAATCGCGAGGCGCGGAGCGCCGTGGCGATCCAGATTGACGCGACACTTCTCACCGGTCGACTGCGGCATTCCCATTTCCTGGATTGCCGCGCTCGCTTTCGCTCGCTCGCAATGACAACGCTGCGGTCCAATCCGTCCGAACGAAACAAGCCTCAGCGCTGCGGGGTGCCGTAGAGGTAGCGGGTGTTGACTTCCGCCTCGTTGCCGTCGGGGTCGATCATGAAGAGGGCCCGGCCCTTGCCCCGCTCGCCATAGGGGCCACGTGTGAAGTGCATGCTGCCCTCGAACTTCGCCACCACCTCGTCGAAGCCCTCCTCCGACACCGTCAGCGCGAAATGCATCGGCCCGCCGCCCTGGTGCCGGCCGGTATGCTCTTTCAGCTGCAGCACGATGTGGCTCTGCCCCAACTGCAAGTACGTCCGCTCCGCGTCTTGCTTGTCGATCGGCATGCCGAGAAGCCCATGATAGAAGGCCAGCGCCTTCTCCATATCGCCTACCTGCAAGAAGATCTCTTCGATACCGATGTAATCCATGACTGCCGCGCCCTCCCGTGCTTCGCCGCCGATCACCGTAGCCCCACAGCATCCGCACAATTCACGGCGCGTCAACGGCAGCCCTGCGCCACGCCGGAGCGCGGCCATCAATTCGGCAACAGCTCGGTCAGCTCAGACAGGCTGTCGGCGTCGGGTAGGGCGATGGCGGCCGCGACGACGGCCTCGATCCGCGGCGCCGGCAGGCCGGCGGCGGCCATCAGCATCTCGGCCTTGGCGACCAGGCCCGCTTCCGGCAAGGGGTTCTCCGGGTCGCCGTAGGCATCCGCGACCGCCACCGAGACCTCGTGCCCGTCGTCGAGCCGCGCGGTCAGGCCGGCGCCGTAGTGGCGCGGATAGGCGGCGCGATAGGGCTCGGCGGCCTCGACGACGATGCGATCGCGAAACGCCGTGAGCGCCGGGTCGTCGTAGGCTGCCGCCTCGAAGCTGCCGAGGTCCGGTGCCCCGTCGCGCAAGACCACGGCCGCGCAATGTTGCAGGCTGAACTTCGCCTCGAGGGTCGAGCCGGGCGCCGGGTTGTCGCAGAATTCGATGGCGTCGGCGTAGGTGCCGACGACGATCTGCCGAATGTCGGCCAACGAGACACGTTCGCGCAGCAACAACGCCGCGTCGATCGTGGCATGCGCGTGCCGGCAGGCGGGCCAGGGCTTGAACGAGGTCTCCGAGATCAGCCAGGGGCCATCCGCATCGGCGGTCAGCTCGGCCGGCGACGGGTCGGGGCACATCGCGGCGTAGAAGCCGAGCGCGCCTTCGAGGATCTGGTGCGGCCCCGTGAAGCCGGCCGCGGCCAGCTCCGCCGCCACCAGGCCCGCCTCGGCCGCCCTTGCGGTATGGAGCTGCTTCGACATCGCACCCTCGAGCCGGCATTGCCAGGGCCCGGCGGCCTGCGTCCCGGCGTTGCCCAAGGCCCAGACGGACCGCTCGGCATCCAAGCCGAGGATCGAGGCGACGGCTGCCGCCGAGCCGAAGACACCGCAGCTCGCCGTCTTGTGCCAGAGCCTATAGTGCCCCGGTCCGACCGAGCGGCCGACCCGAATGGCCGCCTCGTAGCCGCGCACCACGGCCTCCAAGAACGCCTTGGGCGCGGCGCCGTGCTGCTCCGCCGCTGCCAGCGCCGCCGGAATCACGACCGGCCCCGGATGCAGGATCGCGGTGCGGTGGATGTCGTCCATCTCCAGGGCGTTGCCGTAAGCGCCGTTCACGAAGGCAGCACCTGTAGCGTCCAGCGCCCCGACGCCGATCGCGTGGCAGGGACCCGCACCGAAGCGGGAGGCCGTGGCGGCCACGATCCGCCCGGGCTCGGTCGTGGCGCCGATGACGGCGCAGCCGATCCAGTCCAGCACATGCCGCGCGGCCCGCGGCAGTAGCGCCGCCGGCACCTCGCGCCGGAGGATTTCGGCCAATTCGGTCGTGAGCGAGCCGACCGCCACTTCCGGGCCCGCGTCCGCCGCCGTCATCCGCCGCCTCCCCATTCAGCCGGGCGCCGCGCTGGCGCTCACGGCCCTAATCCTGGTGCCCGCTCCCGGACTCGAACCGGGACGTCCTTTCGGACTCGGGATTTTAAGTCCCGTGCGTCTACCAATTCCGCCAAGCGGGCTTGCCGGGGAATCCGGGGGCGGACTCTACGCCCGGGGCGGGCGGAGGCCAAGGGTGCCGGCCCTCAGGCCGGCGCGCGCGTCAGGCAGTCCTCGGCCAAGGGCACGACGGGCGTGAAGTCGTCGAGGACGATGTAATCGGGGCGGACCGACTTCGCCACCGTCTTGTTCTCGGTCGAGTTCAAGGTCAGCGACATCAGCGCCCGGCCCCAGGGCGACATGTTGGGGCCGGAGCCGTGGATGAGGTTGGTGTGCATGAAGATGGCGGAGCCGGCCGGGCCCTTGGGCGCCACGATACCGCGGTCCTCGGCATGGCGGGCGACGGTGTCGTCATCGAGGCCGCGCAAGGGATAGCTCGTCGTCGTGCGGTCGACCTCGGGCGTCGCAAAGGTGGCCTCGTGCGTCCCCGGGACCAGCATCAGCGGGCCGTTGAACTCGCCGACGTCCTCGATGAAGAGCAGGATGTTCATGACCCGTGGCGTCAGCATGCCGTCGTCGGCGTGGTAGGTGGGGTAGTCCTGGTGCCACTGCCAGACGTCGCCCGTGAAGGCGTGCTTCAGGTTGAGGATGCTCTGGAAGATGTAGACCTCGGAGCCGAGCAGCTGCATCGTGGGGCCGATCAGGCGCGGATGGCGTACCAGGGCGTCGAAGACCGCATTGTAGAGATGCAGGTTGAGGAGCGAGCGCACCGTTTCGCCGTCCTTCTCCAGCACCACCTCTTGGCGGCGAAGCGCCAGGAGGTCCGGCAGCTCGGCTTGCACCACGGCCATCTCCGCCGGCGAGAGCAGGCCGTCGACGAAGACGAAGCCGTCCTCACGCCAGGCTCGGACTTGATCCTCGGAAAGCTGCATGGCCCTCTCCCGCCCCTCTCGACCGGCCGGATTATCCTAGCACGCGGCGCGGTCGGGTCTACGCGGACGAGTTCGCCTCGTCGGCACCTCTCGCGGCAACGGCCTCGGCGATGAAGGCGTCGGCCAGCGCCCGGGCGGCGGGGCCGGGGTGATCGGGCGCGCGGAGGATGACGTAGAGGCTGGCCCGGCGGCTGCCGGCGGCCCCGAGGGGCAGCGGCCGGAGGCTGCCGTCGGCGAGCTCTCGTGAAATCTTGTCGCGGGGCACCCAGGCGAAGCCGGAGCCGTGGCGGATCGCCTCGATGGAGCTGGAAAGCGAGGAGAAGGTCCAGCGCCGCTCGGCCCCGAGCCAGCCGGAATCGTAGCGCGCCGAGCCGGAATCCCGGACCACCAACTGGCGGTGGCGGGCGAGGTCGTCGAAGTCGAGCGCGCGGCCGAGGTGGTTCAGGGCGTGGTCGACGTGCGCCACGGCCACGAATTCCAGGTCCATCAGCGCCTCGCCCCGAAAGCCCTCGGGCACGAAGCCGCTGACCGCCAGGTCGGCGATGCCGTGGGTCAGGGCCTCGTGCGTGCCCGACAGCACCGTCTCCATGACCTGGACCCGGCTCGCCGGCGCCTCGTCGGCGAAACGGTTCAAGGCCCGCATCAGCACTTCGGTCGGCAGGATGGTGTCGACCGCGACGGTCAGCTCCGCTTCCCAACCGCGCGCCAGCGCCGCCGCCGTCGCCTCGATCTCGGCCGCATCCTCCAACAGACGCCGCGCCCGGCGCAACAGGACCTCGCCCGCCGCCGTCGGCTCGGCCCTGCGCCCACGCGTCTCGAAGAGCGCGACGCCTAAGCCATCCGCCAGCTTGGCGACGGCGTGGCTCACCGACGACTGGCTCTTGGCGAGCGCCCGTGCCGCAGCCTGGAAGCCGCCCGCGTCGGCCACCGCCGCCGCGGCCCGCCATTGCTCCAACGTCGTCGCCAGGCGCCTCATGGCGTCGTTATATCGATTTAATCGATCAAAATCACCCAAAATACGAACTTTTCTGGAAGAGAAACGATCATACTTTCGAATGAGGCGAAATCAGATCAGACATCGGAGGGACCGATCATGAGCACCATCCTGCATCTCGACAGCAGCATCTTCGGCGAGAACGGCGCCTCGACGCGCCTGGGTCGCGAGTTCGTCGACCGTTGGCTGGAGGTCCAGCCCGAGACCCGGGTGATCCGCCGCGACCTGGCGGCCGAGCCGCTGCCGCACCTCGACGCCACCGCGGTCGCCGGCTTCATGACCGAGGCCGAGGCTCGGACGCCCGCCCAAGCCGAGGCCGTCGCCCGCTCGGACGCGGCTATCGACGAGCTGATGGCGGCCGACGTCCTGGTCATCGGCTTGCCGCTCTACAATCTCGGCGTACCGTCGACCTTCAAGGCCTGGATCGACCACGTCGCCCGCGCCGGCGCCACCTTCCGCTACACCGAGGCGGGGCCTGAGGGCCTTGCCGGGGCCAAGAAGGTCTATGTCTTCGCGACCCGCGGCGGCGTCTACGCCGGCTCCGATGTCGACACCCAGACCCCCTACATCCGCCATATCCTGGGCTTGATGGGCATCACCGACATCGAGTTCGTCCACGCCGAGGGACTGAACATGGGCGATGCCGCGCGCGACGCCGCGCTCGAGGCCGCCGGCCGCCGCCTCGGCGACCTGGCCGCGGCCTGAGCGGCGGTGCCACTGCCGGTTCGGGAACCATGTTGCTGCAACCGGACGGAACCGCGAGAAATCCCCCTCGCCCCTTCAAGGGGGAGAGGGTTGGGGTGAGGGGGTGTTCATCGCCAAAGAGACGGCGCAGGCCTCAAGCACCCCCCTCACCCGGCCTCTCCCCCCGCGAGCGGGTGGAGAGGGGTTCTCGGGCTGTCGCGCCTGCGGAAGGTTTGGCGGTTCGCCGGTTCAGACGTCGAGCTGCTCTTCCGAGAGCGGCTTGCGTGTCGAGACGTTGAAACGGCCGTCGTAGATCGGGCGGCCGCCGGTGCTCGGGCCCTGGTACTGGACGAAGAGCATGGTGCCGCCGGTCTCGGTCGAGAGGTCTTCCTCGTAGTGCGGGTCGGGGTGGAAGATCATCGTGCCGGGGCCATAGGTGGCGCCGCCGATTTGGAACTCGCCCTCGGTGATGTACCAGATTTGCGCGAAGTCGTGCCGGTGCATCGGGTGATGCGCGCCCGGCTCGTAGCGGACGAAGCCGGCGTTGGGCTCTTCGGGGCGCTCCGGGTTGGGGTGGAACAGCATCTTCGAGTGCTGGCCCGGAAAGCGCAGCGTCTCCCAGGGCCGTGCGTCCTCGTGCACCGCCTCCAAAGGCTGATCGCCGTCCTTGCGCTGCACCGTCGCCATCTTTTCCGCCATGGTCCCCTCCCCTGGTTTGGCCGTGAATGAAGAGATTCGATCGCGCGCCCGCGCCCGCCTCACGCGCCCGGCGCCACCCGGTCGAGGGGGGCGGGGAGGCGGATCTGGGAGAGCCGGGCCGCGGCCTCCTCCAGCGCCTCGAGCTCGGGCCAGCGGTAACCGACGAGGGCCAGCCTGCTGCCGCCGACGCTGGTGGTGCGCTCGCCGGCAGACTCGCCGTCCAAGGACTCGTAAAAGCCGCGTGCCCGCTCGTTCAAGCCCAGGACCCAGAGGATCAGGCTCCGATAGCCCTCGGCCCGCATCGCCTCGGCCGCTCCCGCCATCAGCCGCCGGCCGCCGCCCCGGCCCTGATGGCCAGGCGCCACGTAGAGGGTGAAGACCTCGCCCTCGGCCGAGCGCACCGGCCCGCGCCGGCTCCGGTCGGCGCCATAGGTCAGGAAGCCGGCGACCCCGCCCTTGGGCGGTGCCAGCACCAGAACCCGATGCTGGGCCAAGCCCGAGGCGATGACGCGCCGCCAGCTGGTCCGCTCGCGCTCGAGGTTCATGCCGTCGAGCACGCCGTCGGGCAGAATGCCGCGATAGGCGCCGCGCCAGCTGTCGATATAGGTGCGGGCGATGCCGCCGGCATCGTCGACCAGCGCTGGCCGCAACTCGAACGGCGTCGGCTCTGCCAACCGCCTCTCCTCTCTCTCCGGGCCAGCCCTCAGGCCGGGTCGGTGGCCTCCTCCTCGATCGGCTCGCCGCCGAGCCCGATCATCAGTTCGCGAAGCTCAGCCACCGCGGCGGCCAGCTCGTCCTCGTCGGCGGAGCGGCAGACGATCGAGGTGCCGTAACGCTTGCCACGGTAGAATGGATAGGAACCAATGTCGATATCCGGATAACGCGCCTGCAACTGGGCCAGACCGCCGGCGATCTGGCCTTCGGAGAGGTGCGCCGCCAGCGAGGCCGAGCGCACCGGGGCGCCGCCGTCGAGCTGGTGACGCAGGCTCTGGAACATCGCCCGCATCACCACCGGCACGCCCGCCAGCACGAAGACGTTCTCGATCCGATAGCCGGGCGCGGTCGAGATCGGGTTCTCGACCAGCACGCCGCCATGGGGCACCCGAGCCATGCGCTTGCGGGCCTCGTTGAATTCGGCCCCGGTGCGCTGGTAGTGCGCTTCCATCTTGGCCAGCGCCTCGGGGTGATAGTCGATCGGCACGCCGAAAGCGGCGGCAATCGAATCGGAGGTGATGTCGTCGTGCGTCGGGCCGATGCCGCCGGTGGTGAAGACATAATCGAAACGGGCCCGGCACTCGTTCACCGCCGCTACGATCTCGGCCTCGTCGTCGGTTACGACGCGGGCTTCGGTCAGGCGGACGCCGGCCTCGTTCAATTGCTCGGCGAGGTAGGGCAGGTTCTCGTCCCGGGTCCTCCCCGACAGGATCTCGTTGCCGATAATGATGAGCGCGGCAGTGACGGTCTTGGGCATGGGCTCTCGGATCTATGCTTCGCCAGTTGGCCTAATCTATAGCACCGCGCGGGGCGGAAGCTGAACCGACGATTGCGGCCCGCGCTCCCGCTCGCTACCTTCGGCCCATGGAATTCCCCGATCCATTGATCCCGGGCCGCCTCGTCAAGCGCTACAAGCGCTTTCTCGCCGACGTCGAGCTGGCGGGCGGCGAGGTCGTGGTGGCGCACTGCGCCAATCCGGGCTCGATGCTGGGGCTGACCGAGCCGGGCTCGGAAGTGTGGCTCTCGCCCTCGCGCAACCCGGCCCGCAAGCTGAAATTCTCGTGGGAGCTGATCGAGGCCGACGGCGGCCTCGTCGGCATCAACACGAGCCACCCCAACCGCCTGGTCGAGGAGGCGATCCTGGCTGGCGCGATCGAGCCGCTCGCCGGCTACGGCGAGCTCCGCCGCGAGGTCCGCTACGGCAAGAACAGCCGCATCGATATTCTGCTGCATGACGAAGGCCGCCCTGACTGCTACGTCGAGGTCAAGAACGTGCACCTGATGCGCCAACCGGCGCTGGCCGAGTTTCCCGATTCGGTGACCAAGCGGGGGGCGAAGCACCTGGAAGAGCTCGGCGACATGGTTGAAGCAGGCGCCCGGGCGATTATCTTCTACCTGGTCCAGCGCACCGACTGCAGCCGCCTCGCCATCGCCGGCGATATCGACCCCGGCTACGGCGCGGCCTTCGAGCGGGCCCTCGGCCGGGGCGTTGAGGCGCTTTGTTATTCTTGTATGATTAACGCAAACGAAATTCGCGTTGCCGCAGAATTGAGCATAGATGCGTGACCAAAACGACATTGCCGAGATGAACTTCGTCGCCGCCAATGCGGCGCCGAGCCGCAATACGGGCGCCGTGAAGCTGCACGGACCGGAAGACTTCGAGGGCATGCGCCGCGCCGGCCGCCTGGCCGCGGAGGTCCTGGACATGATCGGCGAGCACGTCCAGCCGGGCGTGACCACGGCGGCTCTCGACCAGCTCTGCCACGAATACACGCTCGACCACGGCGCGGTCTCGGCGCCGCTCAACTACCGCGGCTTTCCGAAGTCGATCTGCACCTCGATCAACCACGTCGTCTGCCATGGCATTCCGGGCGACCGAACGCTCAAGAACGGCGACATCGTCAACATCGACGTCACCGTGATCCTGGACGGCTGGCACGGCGATTCGAGCCGCATGTTCAATGTCGGCGAGGTCAAGCTGAAGGCCCGCCGCCTGGTCGACATTACTTACGAGGCGATGATGCTGGGCATCGCCCAGATCAAGCCCGGTGCCCGCCTCGGCGACATCGGCCACGCCATCCAGAGCTTCGCCGAGGCCGAGCGCTATTCGGTGGTGCGCGACTTCTGCGGCCACGGCCTCGGCCGCGTCTTCCACGACGCGCCCAACGTGCTGCACTACGGCCAGCCCGGCAGCGGCCTGGAGCTGCGCGAGGGCATGTTTTTCACCGTCGAGCCGATGATCAACCTCGGCAAGTGGCAGGTGAAGATCCTGAGCGACGGCTGGACGGCGGTGACCAAGGACCGCTCGCTCTCGGCCCAATTCGAACATTCGATCGGCGTCACCGCCGACGGCGTCGAAATCTTCACCACCTCGCCGGCGGGCCTGCACAAGCCGCCCTTCTCCTAGTGGATCGACTCTAACATTTGGTTCCCTCGCCTGACCTTTTCGATGATGGCATCGGGGTCGGCTGTCCAGACGA
>JASLMY010000215.1 GCA_030746295.1 Alphaproteobacteria bacterium
GCTGCCCAACATCGAGCACTACGAGTACCTGCCGGTGCACCAGAATCGGCGCGACCCCTGGCCGCGCTCGCCGCACCCCGACGTGCTCGGCTACGGCACCCGCGACTACGGCAACCGGGTCGGCGTCTGGCGGATGTTCGAGTTGATGGACAAGCACGAGATCCGCTGCACGGTCTCGCTCAACTTCTCGGTGATCGAGCATTACCCCGAGATCTTCGGGGCGATGGAGGCGCGGCGCTGGGACTACCTCTGCCACGGCATCTACAACACGCGCTATCTCTGGGGCCTGCCCGAGGACGAGGAGCGCCGGGTCATCCAGGACTGCGTCGAGACCCTGCGCCGGGCGACCGGGCGGCAGCTCGCCGGCTGGTTCGGGCCGGCGGCCTCGTTCACGCTGAACTCGCCCGACCTGATCGCCGAGGCCGGCATCAAGTACTGCTCGGACTGGTATCACGACGACCAGCCCTTTCCGATGAAGGTGCGCCAGGGCCGGCTGATCACGGTCCCCTATTCGATGGATATCAATGATGCCATCGAGTACCGCTACGCAACCGAGGGAGAGGAGTTCGCCCGCATGATCGTCGACCATTTCGACACCGTCTATGCCGAGGGCGCCGAAAGCGGGCGGGTGATGGCGATCGCACTTCACCCCTACCTCTACGGCCAGCCGCATCGCATCCGCCATCTCGACCGGGCGTTGGCCTACATCAAGGGTCACGGCGACGTCTGGTGGGCGACCGGCGAGGAGATCGCCGACCACTACTACGCCCATTGTCTCGACGAGGTGGAAGCCCATCTCGCGAGCCGGGCTTGAGACGGGGGAGGATACGATGAGCGACGCCAAGCCCGGCCAGACCGTCCGCTACCGCGAGGGGGCCGGCTACGACCACGAGCATTTCGACTACGTACCCCTGCCAAAACGCACCGCTGTCGCGTGGCCGGATGGGGCGCGGATCGCCTTCTGCGTCTATCTCTACCTCGAATACCTGGAGCTCGACCCGCCCGAGGGCACGGTGCGCGACCCGCGCTATGGCGGCGCGCTCGGCAGCTACTTCCCGGACTATCTCAACTATTCGCACCGGGAGTACGGCAACCGGGTGGGCGTTTTCCGTGTCCTCGAGGCGCTGGACCGCCACGGCATCAAGGCGACCGTCGCCGCCAACGCCATGCTCTGTGAGCGCTATCCGAGCCTGGTCGAGGAATGCACCAGGCGCGGCTACGAGGTCGCCGCCCACGGCACCGCGGCGACGCGGATGATCACCAGCCGGATGAACGAGGAAGAGGAGCGGGCCGCCATCGGCGAGGCCCTGGCGGCGGTCGAGGCCGCGTCGGGCACGCGGCCAGTCGGCTGGTTCGGCCAGGACTTCGGTGAATCCACCCGCACGCCACGCCTCCTGGCCGAGGCCGGCCTCTCCTACGTCGCCGACTGGCCAAACGACGACCAGCCCTATGCCATGAAGGTGGGCCAACCGCTGATCGCCATGCCCAACCAGTCCGAATGGGATGATACCCAGCTAATGACGATCCGCCGGGTGACCCCGCCGCGCTGGCGCGACGTCGTGGTCGAGGCCTTCGACTACCTCCACGAGGAGGCGAGCCCTTCCGCCAGCGTCTTCACGCTCAGCCTCCACCCCTGGCTCGCGGGCCAGGCCCACCGCATCCGCTATCTGAACGAGGCGCTCGCCCGCATGGCCGACTACGGCGAGGTCTGGCAGACCACCGCCGCCGAGGTTGCCGACAGGTACCGGGAGCAGATGGCGCAGTGATTGGGCGCGAGGTAACAACCGCTACGGCTCGGACGGATTGGCCCGAGGACCGCCACGCAGGAAACTGACACAGCCGCGGCTCTGCCGCGATAGAGTCCCGTCGGCATCGACAGAGGAGCCGTCGAAGCATGTTCAGGACACGATTAATGTTAGAGAATATGGCGAGACAATTTAGGACAAGGATGCCAGCGCTTGTGCCGACCATCCTCCTCGGCTTGGCGGCGATGCTCCACCCGATCGGATTTGCGGCGGCCGAGAAATGGCCTTCGGGACCGTTTCTGCAAAGTACCGAACACACCTGTCGCCCAAGTCTGAAGGCGTTTCCGAAGTGGCTCGCGGTGCGCGAGCGCTATGCCAAGCAAACCGAGGTCATCGAGAGCGACGTAATGTCCCGCTTGATGGACATCTCGTTTCTTGACGGCTGGCATGACCGTATCAAGCGGTTGTCGGGTAGGGAAAGGATGGATCAATTAAGGGAGGTCAACGCGTTCTTCAACGAGAAGCCCTACGTAGACGATGTTTCGGCTGCGGGCACGAAGGACGATTGGAAGACGCCCTACGAGTTCTTGCGCGAGAGCGGGGATTCTGAGGACTACGCCATAGCGAAGTTCTTCATGTTGCGTGAGCTCGGGGTCGGCAACGACGACATCCGGATCGTCGTCGTCCAGGATTTGGAGCTCCGAATCCCGCACGCCATATTGGCCGTCCGGGTTGATCAAGTGATTTGGGCGCTGGACAACCAGCTCGCTGCTGTCATTCCCGTCGACAAGATTCAGCACTACAGCGCGATCTTTTCGGTCAACGAGACAGGTTGGTGCCGGTACAAGGGGCGCCGGACCAAGCGGTCCACAGGGCGACGGAAGTCATCCGACTGACGGCGATCTTCCGGCTTCCGTCGCTTTGCCGGCGACAGACCTCGGTCGAGCAATGCCGGTGAATGCTCAAGCCAATGCTCGCGGCGTCATCGCGAAGAGGCGAAGCCGACGAAGCGATCCGGTTTCCCGGCTGCCAGTCTGGATCGCGTCGCTCCGCTCGCGATGACGGCGGGGTTGCACGCAAATGTCAGCTTGCGAACCCGCCGGTATCAGCCCTCGATCCAGGCGTCGGCGGCGCTGTCCCAGGCTTGGCCGATGCCCTGCTCGCGGAGCTCGTGGCGGGCGATCTCGTTCTTGGTCATGGTGCGGGGGAAGGCGTCGACAAAGGCGATGTAGCGCGGCACCTTGAAGTAAGCGATGCGCTCCTTGCACCAGGCGACGAGCTCGGCCGGCTCGGGTTGGTCGGCGCCCTCGACCACCTGCACGTAGGCCTTGATGTCCTCTTCGCCGAGCTCGGAGGGCACGCCGACGACGGCGCAATCGAGCACGGCGTCGTGGCTCGTCATCGCCTTCTCGACCTCGAAGGCGGAGACGTTCTCGCCGCGCCGGCGAATCCAGTGCGCCTCGCGGCCGACGAAGAAGACGTAGCCGTCCTCGTCGACATAGCCGAGGTCGCCCGAGTGGTACCAGAAGTTGCGCCAGGCCTGGATCGTCTCCTCCGGCTTGTTGACGTAGCGGATCATCGAAGTGTTCATCACCGTCGGCCGGAGCAGGATGTGCCCGGTGGTGTTGGCGGGCAGCGGGTGGTCGTCCGCATCGGCGATCATGACATCGGCCCAGCCGTGCGGCCGGCCGCACGAGCCGTGCTTGCGGTCGAAGGTGCGCTCGCTGCACATCAGCACGCCGAGCTCGGTCATCGAATAGACCTCCAGCATCGGGATGCCGTAGCGTTCCTCGAAGCGGTCGCGCAGCTCGCCGCGGACCTGCGCCGCCGCGATGCCGACGCCGACGCGCACCTTGTGCTGGCGGTCGAGCTCGCTTTCCGGCTGGCGCAGCAGCACCGCCATCATGGTGCCGAGCGGGTCGATCACGGTGGCGCCGTATTTGCGGACGATGTTCCAGTAGTTGGAGGCGCTGAACCACTTGTCCATCACCCCGGTCATGCCGTGGTAGAGCGGCCCGGTCACGGCGAACTGCTGGCCGCCGATGTGGAAGAAGTGCGAGTTGGCGTAGTGCACGTCGTCCTCGGTCGCCTCGGCGATCTCGCCGTAGCGGATCGCGGCGGCGATGTAGTAGAGGTGCGAGACCAGCACCCCCTTCGGCATGCTGGTGCTGCCGCCGGTGTAGACGATGGCCATCGGGTCGGTGGCGCTGACGTCTGCCTCGGGCAGATCCTCGCCGCCCTCCAGCAGGTCCTCGAAGGGCGGGGTCTCAGGTCCGGGCACGGCGCCGGCGGCACCATGCACCAGGACGCGCGGGGGTGCTGCGAGGGCGGGCCGGGCGGCGTTGAAGGCGGGGGCCAGCTCGTCGTCGACGACCAGCATCACGGCACCCGTGTCGTCCAGGCTGTAGGCGAGGTCGTCCTTGGCAAGCGAGACGTTCA
The DNA here is from genome assembly GCA_030746295.1 of Alphaproteobacteria bacterium. Next base: position 4,185 of record JASLMY010000215.1, read on the forward strand.
AGGCCGCATAGACGGCACCGATCTTCGCGCAGCCGAACCAGATCAGGGCTTGGGCCAGCGAGTTGTACATAAAGGTCGCCACGACGTCGCCTTTGCCCACGCCATGCGTCAGCAAGCGGTTGGCGACCCGGTTCGACAGCCGGTCGGCGTCCGCATAGGTCAGGGTCTCGTCGCGGCAGATCAGATACGGCTTTTCGCCATAGGCGGCGCGAAGCCCGATCAGCTCGCGCAAAGTTGTCGCATGGGGTGTCCGGCCCATGATTTCGATCATCGTCGCGTTCTCCCGGCATCGTCTTCTTGGTCTTTGGTGCCGACCGCCCCGGCGTCGGTCAGGCCCTCGATCTCGTCGTGGCTGAGGCCGAGGACCCGCCTCAGCACATAGTCGTCGCCCTCGCCCAAGAGCGGTGCCGGCTTGCGTAGTCCCGGCCGGTGACCGTCGACCCGCCAGGGGGCCGCGACCAGCATTTCATCGCCCGTAAAGGGATGCGTCGACGGCAACCACGCCGATGCGCCGGCGAACTCCGGCGCCGCGTCGGTCTCTTCCAGCTCGCGCACGTCCGCTGCTTGTCCGCCCAGCGCTTCACAGTCCCCGATAATCTCGGTACGGGTCCTGCCGTCGAGCCGCCGGCAGAGGGCGGCAACGTCTTCGACCGACTGGCGCGGGACGCTGGCGATGACGAAGGTTCCTTCCGCCGTCCGGAGGGCCGCTTCGAGGTTCCGAGGCTCGGCCGTCGGCGCGCCGGCAAGCGTGGCGGCGGCCTCGATCTGCGACAGGTCGATGGCGCGGCCACGGCCGTCCTCGCCCGCCGCCAGCACGCCCGACAGCGCCGCCATGGCAGCGAAGGCGGCGGCGTTGGGATCGCTGATCGAGAAGGTTGGTGAGCCGAGGAACTCGCCCTCGAGCCGGATCAGGCTTTCCGCACCGGCGAGCGCGCTCAACACCAGGCCGTAGGAGCGCAAGTCCTCGACCGCGGAGCCACTGCCGGGGCCGCTCATGGAAAGCTGCACCAGGGCCGGATTGGCCTCGGCCAGGGCCGCCGTTCCGAGCCCGAGCCGCGCCATTGTGCCGACGGTGAAGTTCTCGATCAGAAGGTCCGAGTAGGCGGCGAGCCGTTTCATCGTCGCCAGGCCACCTTCCGCCTTCAGGTCGAGTGCCAGGCCAAGCTTGTTGCGGTTGAGGCTGTGAAAGTAGATCGAGGATTCGATCCGGGTGGCCTCGGGCATGTCGCCGCGCATCGCCTCCAGGCCCCGGGTTCGATAGAGGTCGAAGCGGCCGGGCGATTCCACCTTGATCACCTCGGCGCCGAGATCGGCCAGGATCTGCCCGACCATGGGCCCCGACCAGACCCAGCAGAGCTCGATGCAACGCAGACCCGCCAGCGGCGCCTCGACCGCTGCGAGGGCCGGTGGCGGAGACCCGGCCTCTAAAGTCTTCGGCTCGGCGCCGGACGCGAGCTCTTCGACCAGGAAGGGCATCGCCGGGCCGTCTCCGCCGATAAAGTCCGGGCGAAAGATCCCGCGGCCAAGGGCCTCGTCCTGGCTGTAGACTGGTGCGATCACGGCGCCGGCGGCGAGACCACGCGCCAACAGGTCGTCGCGGTCGAACTGGGCCAGGCTCGCCTCCAGCAGGGCGTCGGCTTCGGCGCTGTCTTGGGCGATGGCGAAAGGGTCCTCGAAGGCCGCGTCCTTGGCCCAATCGGGGTCGCCGATCGCTTGGCGGATTTGGCGCCAGTCGCGGCGTGATCGGCCCAAGAGCGCGACGTGGCCGTCGCGGCAGGCGAAGAAGCCCATCGGAAAAATGCCGCCGTGCTCGACGCAGAAGCGGCCGTTGCGCCGCCACCGCCGGATCGTCTCCTGGGTGTCGCCCGCATTCTGAAGGCAGAAGGAACGCAGCACGTCGGCGGCCGAGACGTCGTAGACGGCCCGGGCGCTGCCGCCGTTTCTCCGCCGCCAGAGCTCGGCCAGGGCCAAAATGACGCCGTAGGCGCCGCACCACTTCTCCGGCATGTCCGCCGGCAGCGGCATGGTCGAGCGGCCGGCATGCCCGATCACCGCCGCGGCGCCCGAGACGGCACTCGCCAGCGCCCCGCTGCCCGGCAGGCCGACCTGGAAGTCCCAGAGCCGGATGACGCAATCGGCCTCGGCCGACGCAGGCACCGCCTCGCCCGCGACGATGGCGATCCGGGCCGCCGTGGTCTCGGCCGTGGGTGCGCCGCCCAGCAGCTCCAGCCAGCGCCGGGCGTAAATCACCGAGCGGTTGCCGTCGGCGACGGTGATCTCCGCGCTGGCGGCGACCGGCAGGGTTCGACTTGCCGGCAGCGACGACATCACCGGCGGCGTCACCCGGACGGTTCCAGCGGCAGCGGCACGGGGCCAGCCGCGCGCGAGGGCAGGGCCACGACGGCGGTGCCGAAGGCCGAGGTCTCCTGGCGCTGGTTGATCGCCTCGACCTTCAGGTCGACGAGGCACACCGCGCCCTGGCGCCGCTTCGCCTCGACCGTGCCGTGCCACCAAATGGTGCTGCCGACCAGGTTCGGCGCCCTCACCGAGACGTTCAGCCGATGCAGGAAGCCGTGGTCGCCGATCCAGTTGGTCAGCATGTGCTGCGCCCAGGCGATTCGCTGCGGCCCGATATCGTAGGCGCCGCCCATGCCGACGTCGCGTCCGGTCGCCGCTTCCAGGTGGCCGCGCCCGGCGGCGTCCTTGGCCCCTGTCGCTGGATTGATGTGATAGTCGGCGTGGCGCTGGCGATAGCGCAGCACGTCGCCATGGGCGCCGCCATAGGGCAGCGCACCCTGGGTCGCCGAATACCAGGCCAGGATGTCGGTGATCGCGAGCGGCCCCTTGACCACCGGCGGCACCGCCTCGCCGACGGCGACGTCCTCCCAATAGAGCGGCTCAGGCCCCCGGCGCGGCTCGGCCAGGATTTGGCGCTCGATCTCGGCCAGCTCTTCCGGCTCGTAGCGGTGCGGCGGCTCGGCGGGCGGCGTCTCCTCGCCGGCCCCCGAGGCGTGGTGGGTCCGGCGCGGCGTTCGGGCGCAACGGCCGATCGCCGTGGCGACGAGGTGGCCGTGCTGGTTGGTGTAGCGGATCTCGCCCGATTGCAGGGCCCAGCGCGCGAAACGCCGACCCGACTTCAGCTCCTGGCTGGTCAGCTCTGCCTCGACTTGGAAGCTGTCGTCGAGGCGGATGTGATCGAACCAGGTCCAGTCGGTCCCGGCATAGACCCACTGCACCCCCGGCAGCTTCGGCGCGACGATCGTGGAATCGACGGCATAGAGTATGCAGGGCGGTGCCACGAGCGTGCCGGCCGGCGATGCCCGAGCGTAGTCGGGATCGAGCCAAAGGGGATTGTCGTCGCCCACACCCCAGGCGAAGTGGCGGATGGCATCCCGACTGGCGGTCTCGATCCACTGCATCCGGGACCGTCTGAGAGGCGCACCGATCAAGCTGGCCGCGGCGGCCAAGCCTTCCTCCGTGATCTCGCCCCAACTCATGCTTCCCGGTCCTCGTTCTGGGATCTCTCGATCAAGCGCGGGCGGCGTCGGGTACCTAGCCCGGTCCGATGCGCCGTTGCGCATTTTGCGAAATTTTGAGTGTAAAACGACCCGGAAATCGAGAGACTGACGCCAATTCGAGAAGGTACCGTCGATATGAGCGACAAGGCAACCGCGCCGACGAAAGAGAGCAAAAAGAGCGACTCCAAGACGAGCTCGGAAGCATCGACGAGCTCGGAGCCATCGACGAGTTCGGAATCGTCGACGAGTTCGGAGGGCGGTGGCGGATCCGGGGCGTCGTCTTCGTCCAAGGGCGGTGGGTCGTCCCGTCCGATCAGCTACTTCTCCAGCGTCTCCACCGACGACTATCGCGCCGGATGGGACAATGTCTTCAGCAAGAAGACGCCAAAGCGGCGCGCGCCGGCCAAAACCCGCCGCGCGAACGGACCGGCCACCGTCGAGCTGGAGATGTCGGAGCTCGATGCCGACTTGCGCGGCCGCTTGGAGGAGGCCTTCCGTCGCAAGGCCCGGGCCAAGCGCATCAGTTACGACAGGTACGAGAAGAACTGGCGGCTCGTCTGCGAGATCGACCGTTAGAGTCGGCCCACGGGTCGCACGGCTCGCCATCGACATCCGACCGATCCTTCTGCGCCGTCGCCCAATGATTGCTACAATTGGCGTTCTTGAAGATCGCGGGCGATCGGATGCGGAGACATGAGCTGAAACGCGGCCGGCTCGAGCGATGGCGTCGGACGTGGGTGATGCTGGCGGTTGTGGTGCTTGCCGGCTCGCTCGTCGGCGTGGCGAGCGCGGAGACCGGGAAGAAGGTCGGCAACCTCTACCCCCGCTCCTACGCCCTCGTCATCGGCATCGACGACTACGCCAAGGGTTGGCCCCGGTTGACGAACGCCGTGGCCGACGCCCGT
>JASLMY010000216.1 GCA_030746295.1 Alphaproteobacteria bacterium
CAGGCCGTCACCGCCCTGGGCGAGGCCGTGGGGGAAGCCGAAATCGAGGCAGCGCAGGCGGCCATCGAAGGCCCGGACCTCGCCTACATCCTCTACACCTCGGGCTCGACCTCGACGCCCAAGGGCGTGGAACTGCAGCACTACGCCCTGATCGAGAACATGTGGCACATCGGCGAGCGGCTGCATCTCGGGCCGCAAGACCGGTTCTGGTGCGGGGTCTCGCTGTTCTGGGGCTTCGCCTCGGAGAACGCGCTCTTTGCGGTCATGACGCATGGCGGCACGGTGGTCCTGCAGCCGCATTTCGACGCCGGCGAGGCGCTGCGCCTGATCGAGGTCGAGCGGCTGAGCGTCCTCTACGCGACGCCAAATATGATCCGCGCCATCGCGGATCATCCCGACCGGCCGAAGCGCGACCTCTCCTCGCTCCGCACCGGGGCCACCATCGGCACGCCGGAGCAGATCGACCTGGTGGTCGAGCTGGGTGCCGAGGAGATCTGCAACGTCTACGGCCTGACCGAGACCTACGGCAACTGCGCCGTCATGGACGCGGCCGAGCCTATCGAGCGCCGCCGTCAATCGGTCGGCAAGCCGCTGCCGGGCGTCGACCTGCGCATCGTCGATACGGAGACTCGGGCGCCGCTCGGCCCCGGCGAGGTCGGCGAGATCGTCGTCAAGGGCTACATCACGACCGGCTACTACAAGGACGCCGACAAGAACGCCGCCGCCTTCGATGCCGACGGCTACTTCATGACCGGCGACCTCGGCCTTCTCGACCAGGAAGGCTGGCTCTATTTCCACGGCCGCCTGAAGGAGATGGTCAAGACCGGCGGCATCAACGTCGCCCCAATCGAGGTCGAGGAGATCCTGATGGCCCACGTGGACGTCGAGCTGGCCTTCGTCGTCGGCCTGCCCGACCCGGTGCACGAGGAGATTCTGGGCGCCGCGATCGTGCCGGCGGCGGGCAAGAGCGCCGACGAGGCCACCCTTCGCGCCCATTGCCGCGAGCTCTTGGCCGGGTACAAGGTGCCCAGGCGGTTTCTCTTCCTGCGCCCCGCCGAGCTGCCGCTCACCACCACCGGCAAGGTGCAGAAGAACCGGATCCCGGACCTCTTCAAGGCCGAGGACGAAACCTCGGCAGCGTGACCGTCTCGGCGACCTCGTCGAAGACCACTTCCACAGCCAGGCCAACTTCTACGGCGTCGTTGTCGATGCCGACCAGGCTGGCGGTGATCCGGGGGCCTTCCTCGAGTTCGATCTGGGCCGCGTTGTAGGGCAGGTCGGCCTCAAAAGCGGGAAACCACTTCTGGTGCACGACGACGAAGGAAGAGACCGTTCCCCGACCGCTGACCCGGCGCCAGGCGACCGGCCCCTCGAAGCAATGCGGACATAGCGGGCTCGGCGGCCAGAAGGCGCGCCCGCAGGCCTCGCAGTGCGGCAAATGCAGCTCGTGTTGCCGGCACGCCTCCCAGAACGGCTGGTTGTCCGGCGTGACGCGGGGCAGCGGCTTCTCGTGTTCGCTCATCACTCGCCCCCTCAGCGCCGAAAGACCAGGGAATCGCCCCAGACCGTGGCCCATTGCAGGAACTCGGCATCGGCGATCTGGCGCTCGCCCGCTTGGCCGCGAAGCTGGCGGGCGATCTCGACGATCGAGTTCCAGCCCGAGACGTGCGCCTCCGACAACAGGCCGCCCGAGGTGTTGACCGGCAGCTCGCCGCCGATCTCGATACGGCCGTCCTGGATCCACTTCGCGGCCTCGCCGGGGCCGGCGAAACCGAAGCGCTCCAGCACGAAGAGGACGAGCGGCGTGAAGGCGTCGTAGGTGTAGAGGCCGTCGATCTGGCCGCGCTCGATCCCGGCCATGGCATAGGCCTCCTGGTCGCCCGCCTTGGGCCTGACGCGGCCCGGCGTCTGCTGATTGATGCCGAGGCCGGGCGGGGCGAAGATGAATTCGTCGCGGCCCGAGCGCAGCCCCTGCATGCCGGAGATGTAGACCGGCGGCTGGGCCATGTCGCGGGCCCGCTCGGCCGAGGTGACCAGCACGACGGCGGCGCCGTCCGAGACCAGGCAGCAGTCGAAGAGGCGGAGCGGCGTCACCACCCAGCGCGCCGCCATATAGTCCGCCAGCGTCAGCGGCTTCTTCTGGATCGCCTGCGGGTTCAGAAGCGCGTGCTTTCGAAGCGTGAGCGCGACCGTCGCCAACTCCTCCGAGGTGGCGCCATAGAGGTGCATATAGCGGCTCATCGCCAGGGCGGCGCCGCTCGCCGGCGCGGTCAGGCCGTAGGGCGGGTTCTCGCCGTGGGTGCCGCCCTCCTCGCGCAAGCCCTCGATATCGCCCGGGCCGCCCAGGATCTGGCGCTCGCGGGCGAAATTGGCGGCGGTGACGCAGGCGACGACGTCGGCCAGGCCGGCCGAGACCGCCATAGCCGCGTGCTGCAGCGACATGGTGACGAAACGGCCGTGGGTCCAGGTCTGGTTGACGTAGCGGACCTCCAGGCCGAAGGATTCGGAGATGCGGTCATAGTCTAGACCCAGGGGCCAGCCGAAGTTGATCGACAGGCCGTCAACATCGTCGCGGGTGAGGCCAGCGTCGTCGAGGGCACCTCGGAACGCCACCGCCGCCAGCTCGAGCGCGCTTTCCGGCAGGTGCCGGCCGAAGCGGCTGACCCCGATGCCGGCGATCGCAGCTGTGTCCTTGAACGAGAGGGCCATGGCGGCGACGCCGCGCTCAAGGGTCGTTGACGAGGTCGAGCGGATAGATCGGCCGGCGCACGTTCTTGAAGTCGAGCATGCTGTAGTCGGAGGTGCAGACGCCGACACCGGCGCACTCGATCACCTGTTTGGCGATCGGCTTGAAGCCGGCCCGGTAGTGGATGCGGCTCTTCAGCATCAGGTACGTCTTCTCCAGCGGGTCGATGCCGAGGGAGAGGAAGCAGCCGAGATCGTTCGGCTCCTGGTGGCGGGAGATCACGACAATCTCGACCTTGCCGGTGTCCAGCACCACGGTCGGGCCCATGTCCATCAGGATGCCCTTGGAGGCAGGGCCGCGGTTGCGGTAGCGGCCATCGGAGATCAGCTTGACCCGGCCCGTGACCTCCAGCGGTTCGCCCGTGCGTCGAATAGAGGGCATGTCGAGCTTGCCGCCAAGCGAGACCATCACCTCGGCGCCGACGCCGGCGGCGATCATCTCCTGCACCGCGTCCGGATCGTGGATGGCGAAGGCAGCGACATCGTCGAGGCCGGCATCGAGTATGCCCTTCAGCACCGTCATCGTGTCCATGGTGCCGCCGGAGGCGGCGTTGTCGTAGTGGTCGAGCAACACCACCGGCCCCTCGGTCACCTCCGCGGCACGGGCCAGCGAATCCTCCAACGGCTCGATCTGGTAGACGAAGGCCTCGCGCTCGCGCCAGGCGAAGTCCAAGAGCTCGTCACGCCATTTCTCCGCTAGCCCCAAGTCGTTGTCGGTGACGACGACGGCCGAGAGGCCGGCCTCGCGGATGTCGGCATGGGGGAAGCCGACGAAGAGGGTAGCGACATGGGCACCCTCGGCCTCCATTTCTCGGGTCCGTTCCTGCAGCTCCTTGTTGGGGAAGTCGTCCGTGCCCTGGCGCATCACGTGCGGCAGCATCGGCCGGTTGCCCCAAGCCATGGTCGGATTGGCCTCGCCCGCCAGCAGCTTGAAGAGCGGCCGCCCTGCCCGGATTCCGGTCTCGTAGGTGTCGATATGCGGGTAGGTCTGATAGCCGGCGATCACCGTGGCATTGTCGACGATTGCCGAATAGAGGTTGGTGTGCATGTCGAGTGCGACGGCGATCGGTACCTCGGGTGCGATCTCGCGGATACGGCGCATGAGCTCGCCCTCGCCATCCTCCAGGCTCTCCGTCACCATGGCACCGTGCAAATCCAAAAGGATTGCGTCGGGCTCGGTCGCCACCGCCTCCAGGATCTTTTGGGTCATGTGCTCGAAGGCGGCGTCCTCGACCGGGCCGCTCGGCCAGGCGTTGGCGGCGATAGGGGTCACGATCTCTGCGCCGGCTTCCTCGGCCAGGTCGATATAGGCGCCCACGCCGCTGCCCGTGCCCTTGTAGGCGGCGTAGACCTCGGACCCGTAGAAGGGCAGCGGTTGGCCGCGGGCGAAGCGCGCAAGCGGCGTCGGCACTGGCGAGAAGGTGTTGGTCTCGTGCTTCATCATGGCGATGACGACGCGCATGCTGGTTGTCTCCGTTCGCTGGCGAAAGGGTGGGCTCACCCGACTGGCATCGGAGCTAGGCTAGCATCGGCCAGGAAAGGCCGCCAACCGGCCGGGGCTAGGGTGCTATCCGTTCCGATCGACCCGCCCGCTCCGCCTCCCAATCACCCAAATGGTCGTGAGCAACCGGAAACACGGGCAACACTATAGACCGGAGACATGGGTAGTTGGGACGGGGGAGCGGCTCCGGCCGGCAGGCCTCGGAGGCTCTTTCCCCGTGGCGCCGACTGGCCCGGAAGTGGAAAAAGTAGCCAAACTCTGACAGTGGGGCCTGCTATTTCTAATCAGGTATACCGGCTCTACGGAGGCCGTTCACGTAAAGTCGCATCGCCGATGGGACGAACGGCAAGTGCTTTTCCACAGATGTCGCAATCGAGAACTTCGGCGCCAATTCGAGCAGCGTTGCCACGGTGCGCCTTGCATCCTCTTGTCGGCCAAGCTCTGTGTAGGCCGGTGCCAGGAACATGTAGCAAGGACGAAACTTTGGCCCGCGCGCCGCGCAAGTCTCAAGCTCCGTTACGGCCTCATCGTATTGCTTCGAGAAATAATAGGCCCGGCCGAGGTACATATTATAGCGGGAGGGATAAAACGGATCGAGGCGCATGGCTTTCTTAAGCAGGTCGATCGCTTCTCCCGGCCGGTTGGCGAAAGTCAGCACATCCGCGAGACTGGCATAGTGGTCCGCCCTGTTGGGGTTGAGCGCAATCGACCTCTCGATGGCGTCAACGGCGGCGGCATGTTGTTTGCGTCGCAAAAGCACGCGCCCCAGCACCTCGTGAGCTACCGAAGACAGCGGATCCAGCTCGACTGCCTTGCGCGCCGCCTCATAGGCACGGTCGAGCGCTTCCGGCCCTTGCCACTGTCTTATGTAGGCACCGTTAAGCGTGGTTCCGAGAATTGCGTAGGCCGGCGCGTAGCTTGGATCGATGGCGATGGCTTGCTCGGCCAGTGCGCGCGCTTCGATCTTCGCGTCCCTGTTCGGCACATCCCATCGGGCACGAGCCTGAAGCACATAGTCATATGCGGATAGGTCCTTGGGGCGCTTCCGTGACGCCTTGGCAAGATCGGCCACCTGGATATTCGTCACAAGCGTACCGGCAATCTCTTGGCTCAGCTCGTCTTGGACGTCGAAAAGCTTTCCGATTGGTTCATCGTATCGCTTCGCCCAAACGTGAGTGCCGGCGGTGGCGTCAATCAACTGCGCGGTAATCCGCATCTTCTCGCCGATCCGCCGCATCGAACCTTCGAGAACGTATCGAACCCCAAGTTCCTCGGCGATCTGCCGTACTTTCACCGCACGTCCTTTGTAGGTGAACGTGGAGTTGCGAGCGATGACGAAGAGTTCCTTGGATTGCGCGACGTTGGTGATCAGGTCTTCGGTGAAGCCGTCGGCAAAATAGTCTTGCTTAGGATCGCCGGAGAGATTCGCGAACGGCATGATGGCGATGGAAGGGCGGTTCGGTAGCGCATGGGCGAGGTGGTCCGGTCGGGCGGCATCGACCGTCTTGGTCCAAGGATGCCACCACCAGAGGCCGCCGCTGCCGATCAAGATGACCGCCAAAACAGCGGCAAGCGAGTGCCAATATTTCTTCACTATGGAGCTGTTAGGGACGGCAACGGTCGTACCATCCAATAAAACCCGAAATGCACGGACCGGTCGCGAGATATTCTTGACCTCGACCTCGCCCAAATCTTCGAGGCCATATCCGAGTTTGTCGCGAACCTGGTCCCGGGCAGCACGCGAAATGCAGATCTCTCCCGGCTCGGCCAACCCCTCGAGCCTCGCAGCCACATTGACGCCGTCGCCATGGATATCATCGCCTTCGACGATGATGTCGCCCAGATTGATACCGATGCGAAAATCGATCCGGCTGTCAGGGGGCTCACCGGTGTTGCGGTTGGCCATCTCTTTCTGGATTTCGACGGCGCATTGGACGGCGTCCACCACACTGGCGAACTCGGCCAATATGCCATCGCCGAGAGTCTTTACGATTCGGCCCTCTCGGTTCGCGATGGCAGGCGCGATCAATTCATTGAGATGGGCATTGAACCGGGCGCGTGTTCCGGTCTCGTTCGCCCCCATAAGGCGGGAGTAGCCCACGACGTCGGCTGCAAGAATGGCCGCAAGTCTTCTTTGAACGCGCCCTTCGGCCATCGGACGTATCGGTTCCCCCATCCACGCCTTGGTCGCGAGTCTATGTATCGGGTTGTGACGAGTCTATCAGCAAGAAATGGCACCTTCGGGTCAATGGTCGCCGGCAAACAGTCTCTAATATAGCGGTGACCCCTGGTGGTCGTCCGGACGCAGACTGGCAGGATCCAGACATTGCCACTCTGGAGAAGCGATTCCGCGCGGGCGGAAAACGCACTAGCAGGCGGGCACCTCGCCGGAGGCGAAATGGCCGACCAGGACGATCTCGAACCAGCGGTCCCAATTCGCCTTCGAGGTCAGCGGCGCCAGGGAGACGGCCTCGTCCCGGATGACGGCCGGGCGGTCGAGAGCGATCTTCTCCGGCGGCACGCCGTCGCCCCGGAGATCCAGCACCGGCCGGGGCCCGGCCAGCGACACGGTCGCGCGCCAGCCCTGGCGGCCCTGCTTCCAGGCGAAGCGCCAACCGCCGGCGACCGGCTCGCCCTCGCCCAGGGGCGTAGGCGAGACGAACTCGGCGCGCCGGCCCGCGGCGAGGGTCGAGACGACGCCGACGGCATAAAGCCGCTCGCCCTCGCGCCAGAGCCAGAGCTGTCTGAGGGCGGCGGCGTGCTGGTGGATGCAGGTCAGGGCGGCGAAGGCGCCGAGATAGTCCAGGGACTCGGGGCCCGGCGCGGTGCCGAGGATCGGAGGCGGTGCCTTGACGAATTCGAGAGATTCTCCCTTCGCCACGACCGCGAGATCGTCGGGGCCGTCACGCCTGATGTGCAAGTCGACCGGGGTGCCGACGCGCTGGCCCACGGTGGCCTGCCAGCCGCCCTCGGCGGCCTCCAGGAGCTTCCGGCCCCCCCGACCGCTGGAGGCGAAGGCACATTCGGCCGCGCTGCAAATGTGGAAGAGCCAAACGTCGCCGGCGGCGTTGATGATCAGGCGCCGGTAATAGCCCTCTTCGCGGACCTGCCAGTGCCCGACCGGATGACGAGCGGTGTCCGCGTCGATCGGCCCGAAGTGCGAATCGTATATCGCGCGGGTGCGGAACTTGGCCTCGAAAAGCAGGGTGAAGCGGGTATGCATAACCTCCCGCAGGCGCTCCGATTCGCCGCGGAGCAACATCCACTTCAACCACATGGTGCCGCCCAAGAGGACCAGCACGAGGGAGAGCGTCACCGCGCTCTTCCACCAGCGGGCCCGGAACAGGATCGCCGCGGCGCTGCCGTAGAGGCAGACCAGCACCACGGCGATCAGCAGGATGTCGAGGCGGATCGCGGCCGTCGTCCAGAACCACATTCGGATTTCGTGCAGCGTCGCGAGCAGGCCGGCGGCGGCGACGATCAGCAGCCAGACCCGGCGCCAACCGGCAAGACGCAGCGCCGGCCACAGAAGCGCCGGCCAGAGGGCCAGCAGGACGAAGTAGAGCAGGTAGAAGCCCATGCCGAACCTTAGCAGCGGATCGGCGGCAGATCGGTCACTTTTCCGGCAGCTTCGTCCCGGCAGCGGCGCAGGCGAGCGTCAAGAGGCCGGAGACGTCGAGATCGCCGTCGCTCTCCGCGGCCCGGGCGACGGCCTCGGCAGCGGCGGTCCCGGTCGGGATCGGGGCGCCGGCCGCCTCGGCCATCGCCACCGCGAGGCCCAAGTCCTTGGCCGAGAGGCGGATGGCGAAGCCGGGCTCGGTATCGCCGGCCAGGACCTTGGCGGGCCAATAACCGCTCAAGAAGCCGTTGCTGCCGAGACCGCCGGTCATCACCGGCAACAGGGTCTCCAGCGACAGACCCATCTTGAGGCCGAGCGCCACCGCCTCGGCACTCAACTGGCAGGTCGCCTGCGACAGCAGGTTGTTGACGAGCTTGGTGCGGATGCCGCTGCCGACGCCACCGCAGTGAACGATGTCGCTGCCCATGGCATCGAGCAGCGGCCGGGCGCGCGCCAGATCGGCGGCCTCGGCGCCAATCATGAAGAGGAGCGTGCCCTCCGCGGCCTGGATCGGGCTGCGGCCGACCGGCGCGTCGACGAAGGCGACGCCCGCCGCTGCCAGCTCAGCGGCCAAGCGGTCCGTCGTCGCCGGGTCGATGGTGCTGGAATCGATCACCAGGCTGCCGGGCCGGATGTGTTGCACAACCCCGCCCTCGCCCAGAAAGCATG
>JASLMY010000217.1 GCA_030746295.1 Alphaproteobacteria bacterium
TTGACCATCTTAGTCGGGTAAATTATGTACCAATCTCTGGGCTGGGATGGAACGCCTCGACTCGCACGGCGTGGCCGGGGTGCAATCTAACACACTAGGTGATGCGATGTTCAATGCCCTGAAGCAGGATATTCGCGCCTGCATGGAGCGCGACCCGGCGGCGCGCTCCAAGCTCGAGGTGGTCCTGACCTATCCGGGCTTTCACGCCGTGATGGCCTATCGAATGGCGCATCCGCTCTGGCGCCGCGGTTTCAGGCTGTTGGCGCGGCTCTTGTCCTACCTGGCGCGGATGATCACCGGCATCGAGATCCATCCGGGCGCCCATATCGGTCGGGGCTTCTTTATCGATCACGGCCTCGGCGTCGTCATCGGCGAGACCAGCGAGATCGGCGACAACGTGACGCTCTATCACGACGTCACGCTCGGCGGGATCGCGCCCTCGGTCGATTCCGACCAGCAACGCGACGTCAAGCGCCACCCGACCCTTTGCGACGAGGTCATCGTCGGCTCCGGGGCGCAGATCCTGGGACCGATCTCGGTCGGCAAGGGGGCCCGCATCGGCGCCAATTCGGTGGTCCTGCACGAAGTTCCGGCGGGCGCCACGATGGTCGGCATTCCAGCCAAGCAGGTTCGCGGCCGGGCGGCGCGCGAGAGCCGTGAGCATCCGCGCTTCGATGCCTACGGCACCCGCGCCGACGTCTCCGACCCGACGCAGCGGATCCTCGACGCGCTGCTCGATCGTGTGCAGGGCCTTTCCATGCGGGTCGAGGAGTTGGAGCGGCAGCTGGTCGAGCAGGGCGTCGAAGATTGGGACGTCGACGACGACCTCGGCGGCGAGGACGACACCTACGAGGAGGAGCCGCCGTTCGATCCCAAGCGTGGCGGCTGAACGAGACGCCGTCTCGACGGCCGTCGACGCACTGACGCGCGGGGAAGGGGATAGGCTTTGAAGCTGACGACGAAGGCCCGCTACGCGGTGATGGCGATGGTCGACCTGGCGGCGGCCACCGACGGCGCGCCGGTCGCGCTCGCCTCGATCGCCGGGCGACAGCAGATCTCGCTCTCCTACCTGGAGCAGCTCTTCGCCAGGCTGCGGCGGGCCGGCCTGGTCGCGAGCGTGCGTGGCCCGGGCGGCGGCTATTTGCTGGGGCCGCGGGGACGCGCCATCCGCATCGCCGACATCGTCCGCGCGGTCGACGAGCCGATCCGGGCGACGCGCTGTGCGCCGACCGATACGGTGGGCTGCCTCGCCGATGGCCGGCGCTGCATGACCCACGACCTCTGGGAGGAGCTCGGCAGCCAGATCGACCTCTTCTTGAGCGCGGTCTGCCTGAGCGACGTCATCGACGGCGCGCTTCCCAAGGCGTCTCGGCCGGAGCGCCGGCCGATGGCCCCTAAGGCGGACTCCACCGCTGGCACGCGCAGCCCGGAGTCGGCCGGGCCACTCGACGCGCCGAGCCTCGTCGCCGGCGCCAGTCGTTGACGGGCGGATCTCGACAGGCGGCGGCTGCCATGGCTGACGGGCACATCTACCTCGACTACAACGCCACCACGGCGGCCCATCGGGACGTCGTCGAGGCGGTGAGTGCGGTCATGGCCCATGCTTCCAACCCGTCCTCGGTGCACGGACCCGGACGGGCGGCGCGGCAGCGGGTGGAGGCGGCGCGGGCCTCGGTGGCGCGCCTGGTGGGTGCCGAGGCCGCGAACGTGATCTTCACCTCCGGCGGTACCGAAGCCGACAACCTGGCCCTCAAGGGTAATGGCGAGCGCCGCTTGATGATCGCCGCCAGCGAGCACGGTGCAATACTGGCGCCGGCGCTGCTGCACGATGCCGGTGCCGTGATCTTGGCCGTGGACGGCGATGGCCTACTCGACCTCGACGGTCTGGCGGCGGCGCTGCGGGCCAGCGACAAGCCGGCCCTGGTCTCGGTGATGCTGGCCAACAACGAGACCGGCGTGATCCAGCCGCTGGCCAAGATCGCCGAGACGGCCAAGGCGCATGGCGCCCTCGTGCACACCGACGCGGTGCAGGCGGCGGGCAAGATCCCGGTCGATATCGCGAGCTTGGGCGTCGATATGCTGAGCCTCTCAGGCCACAAGATCGGCGGCCCGCAGGGCGTCGGTGCCCTGGTGCTGGCGAGCGACCTGGCGCTGGAGGCCGAGATCGTCGGCGGCGGCCAAGAACGGGGCCGGCGTTCTGGCACCGAGAACGTCGCCGGCATCGTCGGTTTCGGGCGTGCCGCCGAGATCGCTACCGAGAACCTCTCGGACTATGCCGGTCTCGCCCGCTTGCGCGACGATATGGAGCGCCGACTGGCCGAGATCGCGCCCGATCGCCGCGTCTTCGGCGACCGCGTCGCCAGGCTTCCCAACACCTCCTGCGCCACCATGCCGGGGGTTGACTCGCAGACCCAGGTCATGGCCTTCGATCTTGCCGGCATCGCGGTCAGCGCCGGCTCCGCCTGCTCGTCCGGCAAGGTCGCGGCCAGCCATGTCCTGGAGGCCATGGGCATCGAACGCGAGGTCGCGGCAACGGCGCTCAGAGTCAGCCTCGGCTGGCGTACCAGCGCCGCCGAGATCGACCGTTTCGTCGAGGTCTGGGCAGAGATTTACCAACGCGCGGGCCGGCGGGTCGACGCCGCCTGAGGTTTGCCACCAATTCAAGTCAGTCCTTGGGAGTAGCACGTGATGCCGAAGATGGTCTTCATCAGCGCCGATGGTAACGAACGCCTCGAGGTCGACGCCCCGGTGGGGCTGTCGGTGATGGAGGTCGCGCATCGCCACGGCGTCGATATCGAGGGTGCCTGCGAGGGCTGCATGGCCTGCTCGACCTGCCACGTCATCGTCGATGCGGCCGATTTCGAGAGGCTGGAGGCGGCCTCGGAGGACGAGGAGGACATGCTCGATCTCGCCTTCGGCCTGACCAAGACCTCGCGCCTGGGCTGTCAGATCGTCATGAGCGAGGCGCTCGACGGTCTCGTCGTGCGGCTGCCGGCCTCGACCCGCAACATGCTGCTGGCCTGAGGTGGGCCGATGGGCACCGCCGCCGACCACGCACTGGCCCCGCCGGAGAGCCTCTTCGAGCGCTTGAAGGCGGCGGCGGCCGAGGACTGGCGCGCCTATGTCGCGCATCCCTTCGTCGAGCGCCTCTCGGATGGCAGCTTGCCCGAGGCCTGCTTCCGCCACTACCTGGGCCAGGACTACCTCTTCCTGATCCATTTCGCGCGGGCCTATGCGCTCGCCATCTACAAGTCGGAAACCCTGGCCGAGATGCGCCAGGCAGCGGCCATCGTGCAAGGCTTGCTCGACGTCGAGATGAGCTTGCACGTGGAGTACTGCGCCGGCTGGGGCATGAGCGAGGCCGAGATGGAGGCCCTGCCCGAGGCGACGGCAACCATGGCCTATACGCGCTATGTGCTGGAGAAGGGCTTGTCGGGCGACATCCTCGATCTCTATACCGCGCTCGCCCCATGCGTCGTCGGCTATGGTGAGATCGGGGCGCGTCTGGCGGCCAGCCCGGCGGTGCCGCTGGCCGACAACCCCTATCGTGCCTGGATCGAGATGTATGCCGGTGACGAATATCGCGAGGTCGCCGTGGCTGCGGTCGCGCAGCTCGACTATCTGGCTGAGGCCCGCCTGACCGAAGCCCGCTTTCCGGCCCTCGCCCGGACTTTCGCTCAGGCGACCCGCCTCGAGGCCGCCTTCTGGCAGATGGGGCTGGCGCTCGAAAGCTGACTGGCCCTCGTGCTATCGTGCCCTCGACACTGCCGGAGGAGGGGACGATGGGGTTTTCGGTAGCTAAGCTGGCGCCGGCGATCGGCGCCGAGGTGACGGGGATCGACCTCGCCCGGCCGCTCGACGACGATACCATGGCCGCCCTGCGCCAGGCCTGGCTCGACCATGTGGTGCTGGTCTTCCCGAACCAGGAAATCGACGACGACCAGCAGATCGCCTTCTCACGCCGCATCGGCGAGTTGGAGCTCATTCGCATGGCCGGTGTCGAGCTCGACGGCAAGCCCGAGATCTACCAGGCCACCAACATCGGCGCCGACGGCCGCGTATTGCCCAAGGACCATCCGCTGATGCAGTTCAACAAGGGCAACATGCAGTGGCATTCGGATTCCTCCTTCAAGAAGGTCCCGGCGATGGCCTCGCTCTTGCGTGCGATCGAGGTGCCCGACGCCGGCGCCGATACGGAGTTCGCCAATCTCTCCGCCGCCTACGCCGCGCTTTCGGAGGAGATGAAGCAGCGGATCGCGGGCCTGGTCGCGGTGCACGACTTCAACTGGTCGCGGCGCGATATCGAGAACGTGGTTATGAGCGGGGACGAGATGGACCTGATCCCGCCGGTCCAGCACAAACTCGTCCGCACCCATCCCGAGACCGGGCGGAAGTCGCTCTACCTCGGCAGCCATGCGGCTCGGATCGTCGACATGGACGAGGCCGAGGGCCGCCGGCTCCTGGACGAGCTGACCGAGTTCGCGACCGAGCCGCGCTTCACCTACAGCCACCAATGGCGGCCGGGCGATCTCGTCTGGTGGGACAACCGCTGCGCCGTGCACCGGGCGACGCGATACGACATCAACAGCTACCGCCGCCGCCTGCACCGCACCACGATCGCCGGCACTGGCCCGGTGACCTGAGCTCCAAACCGCTTGATCCGGCCGGTAGCGGCCGGCATTGATCGCGGCAACGCCCGAGTACCTCTCTTGCTTGACGACGCGCTTCCCGTCCTGCTGTCGCTCGCCGCCGCGCTGCTCTTCGCAGTCGGGGCACAGTTCCAGAACATCGGCCTCGACTATATGGATTCGCGCGCAGGTGCCGCCGTCTCCATCTGCTCCTCGGCGGTCTTCTTCTGGCTCGCGGCGCCGTTCTTCCTGAAGCTCGACTACTGGCTGCACCCGGCGGTGCTGATCTTTGTCGCCATCGGTCTCTTCCGGCCGGCGCTCTCGGCTAACCTGGCGCTGGCGGGTATGCGATATCTGGGGCCGACGGTCTCCAGCACGCTCAGCTCCACCTCGCCGGTCTTCGGCACACTGCTCGGCATCTTCTGGCTCGGCGAGGTGCTGACCTGGCCGATCGCCATCGGTACCGGCGGTATCGTCGGGGCGGTGATGCTGCTGGCGAAGCGCGGCGGGCGCCAGGCCCGGAGTTGGCCGCTCTGGGCGCTCGGCCTGCCAGTGGCGGCGGCGGCGATCCGAGCGCTCGGCCACGACCTTTCGAAGATCGGCATGGTCTACATCCCGAGCCCCTATTTCGCCGGCCTCGTCGGCTTCACCGTCTCGGGCCTGATCACGATCGTCGTTCACCTGGGTCGGCGCGACCGCGCGCCGATCCCCTGGCGGACCCGCGGCCCCTTTTGGTTCATCGCCGCCGGCGCCACGTTCTCGGTGGCGCTGATCTGCCTCAACACCGCGCTGCAGCGGGGCCAGATCATCGCCGTCGTGCCGGTGGTCGCAGCCTCGCCGGTCTTCACGCTATTGCTCAGCTACGCGGTCTCCCGGGCCGAGCGGCTGTCGGGCCGCATCGTCGCCGCCGTCTTCGTCGTCGTGCCGGCGGTGATGCTGATCGCCGTCAGCCGCTGAGCGGTACCTATCTAACTCGACTTGCGCCGGTTCCCGGCCACCCGCTCCCCCGTCCCAACCACCCCGTGGGTACCATCTATGGGTGGTTGGGACGGGGGAGCGGGTGGTTTAGCGGTCTTCTAATTCAACTCAAATCTCGCTGGCGACCCGCAGGCCGTCGAGCACCGCTTCCTCCGCCGTCCGCGGCGCCAGGCAATCGCCGATCAGATGCAACTCGCCCGCCCAGTCCGCCAGCGCCTCGGCAAGGTCGCTCTCGGGCTCGTGGCCCAGCGCCAGGACCAGGGTGTCGGTGTCCTCGAAGACCATCGGCGCGCCGCTGACCGTGTGCTGGGCATAGACGCTGTCGGCGTCGGCGCCGTAGAGGCGGGCCTCGGTGACGATCTCGACACCGAGGCGATGCAGTGTGCCGATCCAGTGATCGCGGGTGTAGTTCTGGATCGTCTGCCCCGCCATTCGGCCGTTGACCAGCAGGCGGACGCCGCAGCCGTCGAGGGCCAACTTCTGCGCCAGGCCGAGGCCGACCCAGTCGGCGCGCCAATCGGCGATCACCACCCTGCTGCCGGGGTTTGCCTCGCCACGGAGCACTTGCCAGGCGTCGACGATGTGGGCTTCGGCCTGGCCCTCGATCTCGGGCCGGCGCGGCCGGGCGCCGGTGGCCAGGATGACGACGTCGGGTGCCGCCTCGCGCACGAGCTCGGGCGTCACCGCCGTGTTCAGCCTGACGTCGACGCCAGCGAGCTCGGCCTCGCGGGCGAGGTTGGTGACGAGGCCGCCGAACTCCGCCCGCTCGGGCAAGAGCTGGGCCAGCAGGACCTGGCCGCCGAGCTGGGGTCCGGCCTCGTAGAGGCTGACCTCGTGGCCGCGCTCGGCCGCGACCGCCGCCGCCTTGAGCCCACCCGGGCCGCCGCCGGCGACCAGAACGCGGCGCCTGGCCGGGGCCGGCCGGCGGGCACCATAGATCAGCTCGCGCCCGGTCTCGGGGCGCTGGATACAGGAGATCGAGTGGCCCAGCTGCATGTGGCCGATGCAGGCCTGGTTGCAGCCGATGCAGGCGCGGATGTCGTCGAGCCGGCCCGCCGCCGCCTTCGCCGGCAGCTCCGGGTCCGAGATCAGCGCCCGCGTCATGCCGCACATGTCGGCCTGGCCTTCGCTGAGGATCTGCTCGGCGATCTGCGGCTGGTTGATGCGCCCGGCGACGAAGACCGGGATCGACAGCCGGCCCTTGATGGACTCTGCCTCCGGCGCCACGTATCCCGGCTCGATCATCATCGGCGGCACGATATGGACCGCACCGCCCTGCGTGCCCGAGGTGCCGGCGATGACGTTGACGTAGTCGAGCTCGCCCTGGAGCGCTTCGCAGGCGGCCAATGCTTCGCTCTGCGTGAGGCCCTCCGGGTCCTTCTCGTCGCCCGAGATGCGCATGCCGACGACGAGGTCGGGTCCAGCGCCCTGGCGGGCGGCGGTGATCACGTCGCGCAAGAAGCGGAGGCGGTTCTCCTCGCTGCCGCCATACTCGTCGTCGCGCCGGTTGATCCGGCGGCTCAGGAACTGCGCCGGCAGGTAGCCATGGGAGGCGACGATCTCGACACCGTCGCCGCCGGCCTCGGCGACCCGACGGGCGGCATCGCGGAAACCGTCGACGATTTCCTCGATCACCGTTACCGACAGCTCGCGGGGGATGACGTGGAAGCGGTCCGCGGGCGAGACCGAGGGCGCGTAGGCGACGGGCAGGGTACCGTCCTGGCTTTCCATGATCTCCCGGCCCGGGTGGAAGAGCTGAAAGAAGACCTTCGTGCCGTGGCGGTGGCAGGCCTGGCTGAGGCGGCGGTAGCCGGGGATGCAATCGTCCTCCGTCGCCATCAGGAGGTGGGCCGTGTAGCGCGCCGTCTCGTGCACGCCCGAGACCTGGACGATGATGAGGCCGGCACCGCCCGCGGCGCGCGCCTCCTGATAGGCGACGTAGGTGTCGCCGACGAGACCGTTCTCGGCCATGTTGGTGTCGTGGCCGGTGGTGAAGATGCGGTTCCGGATCTCCAGGCCCCGGATTTTGAGGGGTGAGAAGAGATGGGGGAAGGGGCTGTTCATCCGCCTACGGGTCTCCCTATCGTCCGGCCGTCGATTGCTGGCTCCCTTGCCGCTCAATCGCGCGCGTAGTGCTCGTCTTCCAAATAGATCGTGTGCGTCACCAGGCCCTCCTCGGCGCCGAGCCAGAGGTGCATGTGGCAGGCCGGCGGCTCGGCGGTCATGGTCGGCCGCCCTTCGGTCCCGAACTCGTAGGCGATCTGGTGCGCGGTCGCGGGTGCCGTGGAGACCACGGTGTTGGCGAGCTGGCGAAAGATCGGCCGGTGCAAATGCCCGGCGATCACGCGCTCGATGTTGTCGAAGCCCCTGATGGTCTCGACGAAGCGGTCCATGCCCTCGAGGCCGAGCCGGTCCATCTTCGGCAACCCGCTCCGAAACGGCGGGTGGTGCATCAGGATCAACGTCGGCTGCGCCGGTGCTTCGGCAAGTCGCCGGGCGAGCCAGTCGCGGCGGGCCTCGCAGAACTCGCCGCCGATCTCACCCGGCTTCAGGGTGTCGACCGCGACGAGGCGCAGGGGATAGTCCTCGATCACGTAGTTGTGGAAACCGCCGTCCGCGGCCAGGTAGTCGTGCGCCGGGAAGGCGGCGGCGAGCGCCGCGCGGTCGTCGTGGTTGCCGGGGATCAGGTAGAGCGGCATGGCGAGCGGTGCCAGCAGCCCGGCCAGGCGCTCGTATTCCGGCGCCGAGTGGTCGTTGACGAGGTCTCCGGTGGCCAACACCACATCGGGGCGGAGATCGAGCGCGTTCAGCCGTCGGACCCATGCCTCCAGCCGCTCGGCGGTACGAAAGACGTCGTCGGCCCGGGTGCCG
>JASLMY010000218.1 GCA_030746295.1 Alphaproteobacteria bacterium
GTGCCGGCGACGAGTTCGCACTCGTCGGACCCAGGGCCAGAAGCTCGTAGAGGGCCTCCACGGTGACTTCCGAGACCGGCTGCTCGAGCCAGGCCGAATGGGAGCGCGCGCTCCTGAAGATGAGCTCCATGCCCTTGTCGCTCAGCATCGCCGTATCCCCTCTGTTGCGGCCGCTCGGGCCGGTCGCCGCCGACACCGCCTTTCTAAGCGGCGGCGCGCGATCGGGAAAGAGCTAGGCTGTTTCACGGTGCTGGCAAGTGTAATAGAAATCTCGCGGCCATGTGGTGATGGGATCGTGTTCGGCCGGGTCGGAGGCCGGCGGCCATTGGCGTTGGTTCGGGCCGCAACTCAGCTTACCTAAGGGGTGAGGCGGCGCCGGCCGCGCCGGCCTTCGGGGGAGAGGGAATGGCGGTAGAACCCGAACCGACGCTCGACGACGACATCGTGCTGCCGGAGCATGCCTCCTGGTCCAGGCACCCGATCGCCAACTGGCTGGTCGAGCACGGCGGCCGGGAGATCGATCTCGGCCGCTTGTTGCAGGAAATCTGTCAGCGGCTGGTGGCCACCGGCCTGCCGCTCTATCGGGTCAACATGGGGGTGCGCCCGATGCACCCCGAGGTGGCGGCGCGCACCGTCGTCTGGCGGCGCGGCGAGGCCGGCCACGTCCAGGTCGATCACGGCTATGGTATGCAGCTTTCCGATGCCTATCAGAATTCGCCGGTGCGTCTCGTGCAGGAAGGTGCCGCGGCCTTTCGCCGTCGCCTCGAGGGCTCGGGCGCGGTGCGCGATTTCCCGATCCTCGACGAATTGGCCGAGCTCGGCGTCACCGATTACGTGATCATGCCGCTGCTGTTCTCGACCGGCGATACCAGCTTCATCTCCTGGGCGTCCGACCGTCCCGGCGGTTTCGCCACCGACCAGCTGAGCCTGCTCTACGATCTCTTGCCGCTGATCGCGCTCCGGGTCGAGCTCGAGGCCTCCTATCAGACCCGCGAGACGCTGCTCTCCACCTATCTCGGCCGCGAGCCGGCCCGGCGCGTCCTTTCCGGCAGTATCCGGCGCGGCCAAGTAGAGAGCATCCGGGCGGCGATTTGGATCAGCGACCTGAGAGCCTTCACGCGGATGACCGACCGTCTGCCCTCCAGCTCGGTGATCGCGCTGCTGAACGACTATTTCGATGTCTTGGCCGAGGTGGTCGAGCGCAATGGCGGCGAGATCCTGAAATTCCTCGGCGATGGCCTGCTGGCGATCTTCGAGGAGGGCACGGCGGCTTGCGACCAATGTGTCGGTGCCTTGAGTGCGGCCGAGCAGGCGCTTGCCACCTTCGACAGCGTCAACCGGGAGCGTGCCGGCGAGGGCCAGCCGGAAATCCGTTTCGGCATCGGCCTCCACTTGGGCGACGTGCAGTTCGGCAACATCGGCTCGCGCGAGCGGCTCGACTTCACGGTGATCGGTCCCGCCGTCAACGAGGCGGCCCGCGTCGAAGCGCTTTGCAAGGTGCTGGATCGGCGGCTCTTGATCTCGGCCGCATTTGCCGAGGCGGCCGGCCTGGAAGGCCTCGTCAGCCTCGGCTTCCACGCCCTTCGCGGCGTCTCCGAGCCGCAGGAGATCTTCGCTCCGGATCGTGACCGGGATTGAGGCGCGGAGCCGCGCCGGTCAACTGACGTCGTCGATCTGCTCCGCCGTCATGCTGCCCGGCACCACGGTGATTGGCACCGGAAACGAGCCCGAGACCTGGCCTGCGAGCCGCGAGACCAGCGGTCCCGGCCCCTCTGCTTCGGGCGAGGCGCCGAGAACAAGGACCCGGACCGAGGGCTCGGCGGCGAGCAGCGCCATGATCTCATCCAGCTTGCGGCCCTCGCGGAGGCGGTATTCCGGCGTGATACCGGACCATTGGTTGACCTCGGCGGCCAGGCCCTGAAGCAGTTGCTCGGCCTCGTCCCGGGCCTCTTCGCGCATCAGGTTCTCGACCGCCATCCAATGCTGAAAATCCGGCGGCTCGATGACGTGCAAAAGGACGACGCCGCCGCCGGTCGTCTTCGCCCGCATGCTGGCGAAGCGCAACGCGACCCGGCATTCGGGCGTGTCGTCGATGACGACCAGAAAGTTGCGCCGTTCGGTGCGCGCGTCCTGCGTATCGCTCATTCGAGACCTGCTTTCCCTGCCCGATCATGGTGCCATGGCCGGGGTCGGCCGGGCAAGCAACGCCAAGTGCTCATTTCAATAGAATATTGGTAATTTCTTTAAGCCTGGTGCGAGCGCGCAGCAAGTAGAATCCCTGTGCTGCCAGGTGGCTCGGCAGGATGGCCCCGTCGGGGTCGCCGTTGATGATCACGAGGGGCGACAACTCGGCGGTGTTGCGCATGCTCTCCAGCATCTGCGCCCAGGCCTTCTGCAGCTCGCGCTCGGCGATCACGTTCTCGTAGTCTAGCCCCAGCTCGCGCAGAAGCAGGTAGTAGGCGTAGGTCTGTCCCTTGACGCCGTAGAAGAGGTCGTCGGCACGGAAGTCCACGAACCCGCCCGAGTGCCGCGCGATGTGCTGGTCCAACACCGCCGAGGAGGCGCCGATGTCGAGGGCGATTCGGTCGAGCGTCGCCAGCAGGTTGTCGGCCCGGCGCTCGAATGGGGCGGTGCCTTCCGCAACGCGACGGTTGTAGGCCAGCAGCGAGCGCCTGGCCTTGCGATAGCGGCTTTCCGACGGCGTCGTCGGCGCAATCGAGGTCGAGAAATCGAAGACCCAGACGTTGCCGGCGTACTGCAACTGGCCCGACGCCTCCTGCAGGTCGGGGTCGGTCTGGCTGGAGCCGCGGGTGCGGCCGATCTGGTCGGTCAGCTCGAAGGCGAAGCGGGCCAGCGCGCCGATGATGCCCTGCTGGTAGTTGGGCATGTTGTCGAGCGCCGCCGGGGCCAGGAACCACGGGTCGTTGGCGACCCAGCGATTGTCGTCGACCTCACGCCGAATCAGCGCCGTGGCGATCGCGACGGCACGGGATCCGCCGGCGCTCTCGTCCGCATCCGTGACTGTGAAGTCGACGTCGTCGTCGACGGTGTGGGTCAAGACCATGCCGACCGGGTAGTAGAAGACGGCAACGAAGACGAGTGCCGCGACCAGGCTGAGGGCGGTTCGTCCCTTCAGGGCCGGTGGCAACAGGCGTCGCGCCCGACCGGTGATTTGCTCGCTCATCTGGCTGTCCGATCGCCAAGCTGCGGGTTGTCTTGCAGATGGGGGCTGGCGGCGGCGCCATCAAGCGCACTGGCCCGACACGAGCCCGGAATTCGGCCGTCCATTTCCGCCTTGGACGTCGTCTGCGGGCCCTCACACCATCAGGAAGCCGACGATCTCCTGCACCTCGGCCAGGATCGGCTCGGTCACGGCCCGAGCCCGCTCGGCGCCGTCCTTCAGCACCGCCTCGACATGTCCCGGATCCTTGGTGAGGCGCTGCATCTCCTCGCCCATCGGACCCAGCCGGGCCACGGCGAGCTCGGTCAACCGCTGCTTGAAGTCCGAGAACTGGGCCCCGCCGAACTCGGCCAGAAGCTCCTCCACAGGCGTATCGGAGAGGGCGGAATAGATGGTGATCAGGTTCTCGGCCTCGGGCCGGCCCTCGAATCCCTCGATGCTTTCGGGCAGGGGGTGGGGGTCGGTCTTGGCGCGGCGGATCTTGAGGGCGATGTCGTCCGGCCCGTCGGTCAGGTTGATGCGCGAGTATTCGGACGGGTCCGACTTCGACATCTTGGCGCTGCCGTCGCGCAGGCTCATCACCCGGGTCGCCTCGCCCAGGATCAGGGGCTCGACCAGGGGGAAGAAGTCGACGTTGAAGTCGTGGTTGAACTTTTGCGCGATGTCGCGGGTCAGCTCCAGGTGCTGGCGCTGGTCCTCGCCGACGGGCACGTGCGTCGCCTTGTAGGCCAGGATGTCGGCCGCCATCAGGTTGGGATAGACGTAGAGCCCGGCGGAGGCGTTTTCGCGCTGCTTGCCCGCCTTTTCCTTGAACTGGGTCATCCGGTTCAGCCAACCGAGCCGGGCCACGCAGTTGAAGATCCAGGCGAGCTCGGCATGCGCTGGAACCTGGCTCTGGTTGAAGACGATGTTGCGCTCGGCGTCGATCCCGGCGGCGAGAAAGGCGGCCGTTACCTCGCGGGTCGAGGCGCGGAGCTCTTCCGGCTCCTGCCACTGGGTGATCGCGTGCAGGTCGACGACGCAAAAGACGCACTCGTACGACTCCTGCAGGCGCACGAAATTGCGGATGGCGCCGAGATAGTTGCCGAGGTGCAGGTTGCCGGTCGGCTGCACGCCGGAGAAAATGCGCTGCATCAGGCGTCGCCCCATTGGTCGTCGTTCGTGCCGCGCTCATGGGCGGCGGCCGGGTTATGGCCTAGCCGGCATCCGCGGTCAACTGCCGCGCGCGAGGAGCGTGCGCAACTGCGTCGGGCTGACGATCCCGAGGGCCAGCGCGGCCAGGCCGTAGACGGCGAGGCCGGTCACGACCAAGGCGGCGAGCCCGCCGAACCGAAGGGCGACGCCGCCCTCGAAGAGCGGGCTCAGGGCCCAGCCGGCGAGGCCCAAGCAAAGGACCATGACGACCGTCGCCAGAACCGCCTTCGCGAGCTTCTCCAGCAAACGCCGATCGGGCTCGAACTGGCTCCTGCGGCGCAGGATCAGGGCCAGCAGGGCGACGTTCAGCCAGGCCGAGATCGCAGTCGCCATGGCTAGGCCGACGTGCAGGAAGAACCACATCAGGATCAGGTTCAAGATCAGATTGGCGACGACCGCGATGCCGCCGACGACCACAGGCGTCTTGATGTCGAGACGGCCGAAGAAGGCCGGCCCCAGGATCTTGACGAGTACGTAGGCCGGCAGGCCGGTGGCGTAGGCAGCGAGGGCGGCCGCCGTCATCGCGGTCGAGTGGGCGTCGAAGGCGCCGCGCTCGAACAACACGGCGATCACCTCGTCCGGGATGACGAGGAAGGCCGCCGCCGCCGGCAGGGTCAGGATCAGGGCCACCTCGAGGGCCCGGTTCAGGACCGCGTTCGCCGCCCCTTCCTCGCCCGCGGCCAGGTGGCGCGAGATCAGCGGCAAGAGTGCGGTGCCGATGGCGACGCCGACGACGCCGATCGGCAGCTGGTTCAGACGGTCGGCATAGAAGAGGAAGGAAACCGAGCCCGACGGCAGAAGCGAGGCCAGGATGATGTCGATCACCATATTGACCTGCACGACCCCGGCGCCGATCGCTGCCGGCAGGATCAGCCGCATGAGCTTGGCGACCCTGGGGCTGAGCCGGGGCCGACGCAGCCGCAGGCCCATACCGGCCCGCCGGCAGGCGAGCATCAGCCAGAGGAACTGGCAGATCCCCGCGATCGAGACCGCCCAGGCCAGCGCGTGGCCCGGCGTCCGGCCGACGTCGGCGAAGAGCGTCAGGCCGGCGATCAGGCAGAGGTTGAGGATGATCGGGGCCGATGCCGCGGCGGCAAAGCGCCGCATCGAGTTCAAGACGCCGGCCAGTAGCGAGACCAGGCTGATCAGCAGGAGATAGGGGAAGGTCAGCCGGGTCAGCGTCACCGTGAGGTCGAACTTCCAGGGCTCGTCGACGAAACCGGGCGCCAGGCCGTGCATCGCCCAGGGCATGGCGATCTGGAAGCCGGTGACGAAGACGAGCAGGATCACCAGCAGCAGGCTCAGCGCCCGCTCGGCGAAGAGCTTCGCCGCCGCCCGTCCCTCGACCTCCAAGATCTTCGAGAATAGGGGCACGAAGCCGGCGTTGAAGGCGCCCTCGGCGAAGAGCCGGCGGAAGAAGTTGGGCAGCTTGAAGGCGACGAAGAAGGCGTCCGCCACCGGCCCGGTGCCGACCACGGCGGCGATCAGAATGTCGCGGACGAAGCCGAGGATCCGGCTCGCCATGGTGTAGCCGCCGACGGTGGCGGCAAATCGCACGAGCGCCATGGCGGAATGATAACGGAATCGGCGCCGGCGAGGAAGCCAACGGCCGAAGCGAGCGCCGATTGCGAGTGCGGACGCCCCGCTAACGGGCCGCGACGACGACGATCTCGACCAAGTCGCCCGGCGCCAGTTGGACCCCGACGCAGGCCCGCTGCGGCCAGTCGCCATCGCCGATCCAGTCGTTCCAAACCTCGTCCATCTCGGCTTTGCGGGTGATATCCGCCAGGTAGACCGTGGCTTGCAGGATCCGGCTCTTGTCGCTGCCGGCATCGGCCAGGTTCTGCTCGATCTGCGCCAGCGTCGCCGCCGTTTGCGCCTTCAGGTCGTCGCCGAGATGGCCGGCGGTAGCGACGGCGAAGGCCAAGCCCTCCCAGGCCACAGCGCGGCTGCGGCCGACGGCAGCGCCGGCAAGTCGTGTGATCTCCATGGCTGGTCCCTCCTGTTCCCCGACGGCGAGATGCTCGCTCGCTACCCTCTATCATGATTCGGTGATTAAGTAGCTGGACGCCGAGGGGAGGTGCCGTGGGCCACATCGTCCGTTTGATCGACCGACTGACCGGCATCGTCGGCAACCTCGGGGCCTGGATCGTGGTGCCGCTCTTCTCGGTCATGCTCTACGAGGTCGGGGCCCGGTTCCTCTTCGATCTGCCGACCTTCTGGGCCTACGAGCTCGCCTACATGATGACCGGTGCCCACTTCGTCCTCGGCATCGCTTTGGTGCTGCGCTCGGGCCAGCACATCCGCGTCGATTTCCTCCACGCCGCCCTGCCACCCCGCGCCAGGGCGGCGATCGACCTGGTGGTCTACCTCGCCTTCCTGCTGCCCGTGGTCTGGTGGATGACCTGGCGCTTGGGTGTCGTCGCGGTCGAAGCCTTCGTAGGCGGCGAGGTCTCGGGCGAAAGCGGCTGGAACCCGGTGATCTGGCCGCTCCGGGCCGTCGTCGCGCTGGGCTTCGCGCTCTTCGGCCTGCAGATCCTGGCCGAGATCGCCAAGACCGCCCGCATCGTCTTCACCCGGCACAAGGCATGAGCGTCGACTTTGCGCTCTGGATGTTCCCGGTGCTGCTGGGCGCGATCTTCATCGGCGTGCCGGTGGCCTTCGCCTTGATGTCGGTCGCCTTTGTCTTCGGCCTGGCGCATTTCGGCGATGCGGCGGTGATCCTCTTCGCCCACAAGCTACAGGACATCGCCTCCAGCCACATTCTGGCCGCCGCACCGCTCTTCATCTTCATGGGCGCGATGTTGGAGCGCTCCGGCATCGCCCGCGGCCTCTTCGAGGCGATCCACCTCTGGACCCGGCGGCTGCCGGGCGGCCTCGCCGTCGGTACCATTTTGATGTGCGTCGTTTTCGCCGCCTCTTCCGGCGTCGTCGGCGCGACCGAGACCGTGGTCGGCATGCTGGCGGTGCCGGTGATGCTCCAATACCGCTACGACAAGGGCCTGATCTCGGGCACGATCTGCGCCGGCGGCTCGCTCGGCTCGATCATTCCGCCCTCGGTCCTGGTGGTGATCCTGGCCACCATCGCCGACCTCGGCATCGGCGACCTCTTCACCGCCATGCTGCTGCCGGGGCTGATCCTGGCCGGGCTCTATATCCTCTATATCCTGGGCGTTTGCCTCATGCGGCCCGACTTCGGCCCGCGCCTGCCGCCGGCCGAGGACGAGCCGTCCTTCGCCGCTAAGCTCTGGATCACCGTGGTGGCGCTGCTGGCACCCTTGTCGCTGATCGTCGCCGTGCTGGGCAGCATCATCTTCGCCGTCGCGGTGCCGACCGAGGCCGCCGCCGCCGGTGCGGGCGGCAGCTTGGCACTGAGTGTGATCTACCGCACCTTCTCGTTGCAGGTGCTGCGCGAGGCCTTGCTGAAGACCTTACAGATCACGGCGATGATTCTGACCATCGTCGTCGGCGGCACCATGTTCGGTGGCGTCTTCGTCAGCGCCGGCGGCCTGGTGGCGCTGAACGAGCTCTTGGCCGCGGCGGCGTTCGGCCCCTGGGGCACGCTCTGGCTCATCCTGCTGGTGACCTTCGTCGCCGGTTTCGTCCTCGACCTGATCTCGATCATGCTGGTGCTGGTGCCGATCGCGTTGCCGATCGTCACCGGCTACGGCTTCGATCCGATCTGGTTCTCGATCGCGCTTCTGTTGATGATGCAGACGAGCCTGCTGACGCCGCCGATGGCCGGCGCCATCTTCTATTTCCGCGCCATCGCGCCGGACGAGATCCGCCTTCGCGACATGTACCGGGGTGTCGTCCCCTTCATCGCGCTGCATTTCGTGGTGCTTGCACTCGTCATGCTCTTCCCCGACCTCGCCCTCTGGCTGCCGGAGAAGCTGTTGGGCTTTGAATGAGGCCTGCCCCCCGCGGGCCTCGCGCGATCCCGAGCCGATCGAATGCAGCGCTGCCTGCGATCGCGAGCTTGCCCTGCTCACGTCCGGGCAGGTGTCGGTTGTCTGGAATATTGCTCAGGTAAAATTGACATGGTAATTTT
>JASLMY010000219.1 GCA_030746295.1 Alphaproteobacteria bacterium
CACCACCATGTGGACGTTGGTGCCGCTGAAGCCGAGCGCGTTGACGGCTCCGACGCGCGCCCGGCGGTCCTGCGCCGGCCAGTCGCAAAGCACCGTGCTGACATAGAAGGGCGAGGCGGCGAAGTCGACGTGCCGGTTGGGCTGGCGGAAGTTCACGCTGGGCAGAAGCTTGCCCTGCCGCAGGCAGAGCACCAGCTTGATCAGCGAGCTGATGCCCGCGGCATGCAGGCAATGCCCGATATTGCCCTTGACCGAGCCCAAGGCGCAGAAGCCGGTGCGATCGGTGTGGTCGCGGAAGACGCGGCTCAAGGCCTCTGCCTCGACGCAATCGCCGAGCCGGGTGCCCGTGCCGTGGGCTTCCACGTAGCCGATGGCGGCCGGATCGACGCCGGCGCGCTGGTAGGCTCGCGCCGCCAGCGCCGACTGCGCCGCACTGTTGGGCGCGGTAATGCCGTTGCTGGTGCCGTCCTGGTTCAGCGCCGAGCCGAGGATGACGCCGTGGATGGGGTCGCCGTCGCGGCGTGCGTCGGACAGGCGCTTGAGCACCACCGCCCCGACCGCCTCGCCGATCACGAAGCCGTCGCCTGCATCGTCGAAGGGCTTGCACCGGCCGTCGGACGCCAGCATGGTGGGCTGGCTGCAGAGGATGTGGTACTTGGGCGTGGTCGCCACCGAGACCCCGCCGGCGATCACGAGGTCCATGTCACCGTCGAGTAGGCCCTTGCACCCCAAGTGGACTGCCGCCAGAGACGACGAACAGGCAGCGTCCACGGCCAGCGCGCCGCCCTTCAGGTTGAGGAAATAAGCGATCCGGGCGGCCAGCATGGAAGCGTCACTGCCGATAAAGGCAGCGCCGCCCGGGGATACGCCGGCCGCATTCAGGCGCTCGGCGTAGTCGCCACCGTCGGTGCCGACGTAGACGCCCCAGGCGTTCTCGTCCGACTGGTGGGCGGCGTAGCCCGCGTCCTCTAAGGCTCGCCAGCATTCCTCGAGGAAGAGCCGCTGCGCCGGGTCCATCGCCGCGGCCTCGTCGTCGGCGATGTCGAAGAAGGCGGCGTCGAAGCGGTCGACATCGTCGAGGAAGCCGCCGACGGTGCTGTAGGACTTGCCGGGGCGGCCGGGCTCGGAATCGAATATGGCCTCGGCATCCCACCGCATCGCGGGCACGTCGGAGACGGCGCTGCCGCCGGTCGCCAGCAATTCCCAGAAGGCATCGACGTCCGGGGCCCCGGGGAAGCGGCCGGATAGGCCGACGATGGCGACCGCCTCCGTCGAAGGCGCGAGAGTGTCGGCGACCGGGGCAGGGGCGGGCTCGGTGTTCGAGACCCGCGAGGCCGACGCCTCGAATTCGGTTTCCCCCATGTGGCGGCGCAGTGCTTCTGTGAAATCCCGGCAGAGATAGGCAGCGAGATCGTCACCACGGACGTAGTCGAACACGGTCGTCGGCGGCATGACGATGTCGAGCGCGTCGTTCAACCGCACGATCAGATCGATGCCGGCTATGGAATCCATGCCAAGATCGGAGAAGACGACGGCGCCATCGAGATCGTCCACAGCCACGCCCAATTGGTCGCCGAGCGTTTCCAGCACCAATCGCCGCGCATAACCCGGGAGCGTCCCCGCCGATACGGGTGCATGGGCCGCCGCCGGCTCCGGTGCCTGTCTCGAGCCGCGTGCCGGTGCTATGGCGGCGAGCAGATCATCGAGGCTCGCGAACTCGGTGGCGACGCGCCGGATGAGGTTGGATGCCGCGGTTGCGGTCGGCACTCGATCCGGGGCCCCGGAGGCAACGTCCGGGCCGGCCGCGGGCGCGGTCTCCGGCGGCGTGAACGCTAACCCGACCAGGTCGTCGGCGGCGAAGACGAAGACGACACGGTCGTCCTCTTCGAGGCACTGGGAAGGACCAATCGCGAGCAGGAACTTCTCCGCCGGCCGGTTGCGGGCGCCGGCGACGAAGGGCACTCGCACGGTGCCGAGGCCGCGGCGGGCCGCTTCCGCACCCAAGGCCGCGAGCATCCGGTGCTCGACCCCGCGGCCCAAGACCCGGCAGCTCATTAGGAAGGCATCGACATCCAGACTGCCTGCCCGCACTGCGTAAGTCGCGAGGCCGCAGAGACCGTAGTCGCCGAAGCGATCGGCGGCTCGAAGCGTGAAGCAGCCCGTATCCTCCGCCGCCGCCAATGCCTCGAACGTGGCCTCGCTCAGAGCCCGCTTGTGCACGTTGAACTGGTTGGTCCGCTGGGTGAGTTGGGCAAGGCGTGCGAGATCGGCCGGTTTCGGCGAGTCCAGGTGGATCTCCAGCCGCAGATTGTCGATGAAATCCTTCAAGGTCGGGAAATCGCTGCGGGCCCGCTGACGCGCCAGATCCTGCTTGTAGTGCTCGGTGCGCTTGGCGTCCTCGGCGGTGAAGCGAAGTTGGTCGAAGGCCCAGACGCGATCGAGAAGGCCGGGAATTGCCTCCCGATCGGTCGGTAGATTCAAGGTCAAGACCTGCGGCAAGGCCGCTTGCACTTCGGCACATTCGACAGGGTTGTCGTCGACGAAGATGACGCCGTCGAGACCGACGTTGAGCTTGTCCGCGAGGGCGCGCAGGTTGTCGGACTTGGGCTCCCAGTTGATCTTGCTGAGCGTGACGTCGTTCCAGCCGAGCACCATCTCCGGTCGGTTCTCGAAGACCGCGCGCACATCGGCCTCGTCGTTCTTGCTGACGAGGCAGAGCAGCATGCCCTGTTCCTTCTGGCGGCGCATGAAGCGCTGCAGCACCTGATAGGCAGGTGCTATGTC
The DNA here is from genome assembly GCA_030746295.1 of Alphaproteobacteria bacterium. Next base: position 2,785 of record JASLMY010000219.1, read on the forward strand.
GATCCCGTCGACCCCCTGCTCGCCGACCGCGCCCGACCAAAGGGTGTTGTCGCAGTCGAGCGCGATGACCTTGTAGGGCGGTCGACGCGAGAGGTGCAGTCGGCGCGCGAGGACCGTCGCCAGCGCCGCAAAGAAGCGCGGCGTATAGGGGATGTGCCCCATGGCGTCGCGCTGCGGATCGTGCGGGTCGCCCCACGCGTAGGCGCCCGCGTAATCGGCGAGCCGCAGCAGGGAAACGTTGGCGAGCCCGTCCAACCCTTCGGCCAGCAGTCCCTCCAGCCGCGCCATCTCAGCGGCGGGAACCGAGGCGGCGAAATTGGGCGAAGGCGGGCAGAGTGCCACGATCAGCGGGGCGCTCGGGCCCGGGGCCGCGTGGCGGCAGGCGTCCACCAGCTCGGCGACGGTCGCTCCGAGGTCGGCCTCCGGGGACCGCGGAGCCGCGCGCGCCGCCCCCTGCGGACGGCGGCCATAGAGGTTGTAGAGACCGGCATTCGCCAGCGCCCGCTCCTCGACGACGGCAACGTCGAAGCCGTGCGCCGACAACCGCCGTCTCACCTCTTCCAGGACGCTGCCTTCCTTGTCGTGGACCTCGACCACGATCTGGCGGATCTTCGGCCAATCCGCCTCGGCGATGCCGTCGAGGATTTCGAGCTCGCACTTTTCCGCGTCGACCTTGAGGAGGTCGATCCGATCGAGGCCGTGGTCGCGGATCAGACCGGAGAGCGAGCACCGGCGGCAGCGAAAGGCCTCGCGCTGGAGCCGGTGTTCCAACACGGCTTGCAGATACGGCTCGGCGTCGTCGGCCTCTTGAAGGCGGCCGGTCTCCGCCAATTCGTTGGCGACGATGGTCCGCAAGGTCGCCTGTTCCTCGTCGTCCACGGCGTGGAAGCCCGAGAACACCGACGAATTGGGGTAGAAAGTGAACTCGGCTTCGCCCTCGCCCTCGCCGACGCCCACCTGGATCGCCGCGGCACCGGGCGCATAGAGGCCCAGGTTCTTCTCCAGCACCGCATGGGTGATCGGCGACGGCTCGCAGGCAAGGATGCGCGCGCCTGGGCTTCGCTCGGCGACGAACAGCGAGAATAGGCCGACGTTGGCACCTATATCGACGACCACGGCGTCCTCGGGCAGCTCGATGCCGTGTTTCAGGTAGGTCTGCTCGACGAAGATCTCTTCGTAGAGGTAATCGGTCTCGTAGGCCTTGAGGTGGGCGATCTCCAGGCCATTGGGCAGGCTGTGGCGCTCGGTGCCGGCAAGCGCGGCGTCGACCTCGTCGGCCGCCGGGCGGGCCAGCCCGCTGGTGGGGCGGGGGCGGAGATCCTCAAGGCGTAGCAGTACGAACCGCGCCCCCGATCGCTGCTCGCTGAGGAGGCTGTCGGGTGCCAGTAGCTGCTGGAAGACCTGGTTGTAAGGCGCAAAGGCGATGTCCGCGTCGCTGCCGAGCGCCTCGGCCCAGAACCGCAACGGCGTCTCCAGCGGCTCCGCCGTGAAGGTCGCGGCCACCGCCCAAACCTCCTTGCCGTTTGCGGCCACCGCCTCGCGCCCGCCCGGTGCTGGAAAGGCCTTGACGCAAAGATCCTTCATTTCGACGACGACATGTCCATCGGCATCGACGAGCGCCGCGTCGTAGCGAAAGTCGAGACCGTCGGCGCCGCTGCCGACGGACTTCAAGAGGAGATCGCAATCGCTGGGCAGGGGGCCGTGGCAGACGAGTTGCCCCACCGAAAACGGCACATAGAGCCGTTCCCGATCCCGACGCAGGTGAACGTGAAGAAGGGCGCCCTGTATGGCCGCATCCAGAGGTCCCGGCGCTAGGAGCAGATTGCCCGCGGATTCGGTGACGGCAATACGGCCGGAGGCACCTTCGGCGCCCAGGCTTATGCTTTCGAGGGCCTCGAAGGTGCCCGAGTAGCGGAGGCCAAGGGCACCGAACGTCCGGTAGATCTCCCGCCGGTCAAGGCGATGCGGATCGTTTTCGATGCCGGACGGATCGACGGGTAGGGGGGGTGTCGGCGGCTCGCCCTCGGGCCCCGCGGTCACGGTCCCCATGGCGTGGAGCACGCTCTCTGCGGTCTCGGCACCTTGGATGCGATAGCGGGCCTGGGGCCCGCGCGTTTCCAGATCGACGACGAGATCGCCGTTGCCGTCTCCGGCCCAGAACGGCGTCAGCCATCGGGCGTCGGCGAAGCGCAGCGGGAAGGGCACGGCCGCTTCGCCGCGCGACTCCGCCAGCGCCTCGACGACCAGGCCCAAAAACCCAACGGCCGGAAACAACCCCTCCCCAAACACCATGTGGTTGGCGAAAAAGGGGCTCTCCAATCCGGGCCGGATCCGCATCAAGGGGCCCTGCCGACGGATCGAGCCGCGTGGCTCGACGACCGGCTTCGCCATCCAGGTTGCCGCGGCGCATCACCTGCGGACGCACGGGCCTTCCTAACGGTCTCAATAGGCAGCTTTCGATACAAGACAGGCGTCCCCCGAAACGATGCGAAGCCGTTCCCCGGCTTTCGTATTCTTTCCGGCCCCCGACGAACGGGACCATAGCCCGGCCCTCTAATGTTATCACGCACTAGAGGTATGGAATTCTCAACTTACAAGTGCACCCCGATCCGATAACATAGGTACCCGATGGGGAAAAGGTACCCGATGGGGAAAATTCAGCCAGTACCGGCTTTCGCTGTCAATCGCGACCCGCGCGTCGGCCTTGCGAACAGGGGGAGCCAAGGACCGTGACTAAGATCAGTCGCCCAGTCGCCGCCGCCTTTCTTGTCCTCTCGCTCTGCTTGGCCGCCACGAGCCGACCCGCGGTCGCCGATGCTCTGATCTCGGTGGAGCGGCTGCGCCAGCAGGCCGAGACCGCAACGCCAGAGGCAGTGGCATTTCTGTCGAAGAGCCTTCGGTACAAGTCGGTGGAGGACTTCGGCTACGAGTTGAAGCCCGACACCAAGGCGCTGCTCGAGTTCATCTTCGCGGAAGCCACGAAGCTCGGGTTCGATACGCGCCTGGCCGCCGGTGGCCTTGCCGGCGTGCTGGAATACGGTTCCGGCAAGGAAACCGTCGGCGTCCTGATCCACGTCGACGTGGTGCCAGCTTCGCAAAGCGGGAAATGGACGCACCCGCCCTTCGCCGGCGTGGTGGCGGACGGCTACGTCTGGGGCCGCGGTGCCCAGGACGACAAGGGCGCCCTGGCGGCGACGCTCTGGGGGACGAAACTGCTCATCGACAACGGTCTGCCCTTCAAGCGCAAGCTCCGGATCATCCTGGGCACCAAGGAGGAAAAGAGCTTCGAGGGCCTGACCCGATACTTCCAGGAAGAGAAGCAGCCCGACTTCGGCCTGGTGCCGGACGGCGTCTACTTCATCGAGGGCGAGAAGGGCATTGCCGACATGACGATCTCCTTCCCCGGCCTGAAGCCGACAAGGCGCAAGCGCGATACGGTCATCCACTGGAGGGGCGGCACGGTCGTCAACAGCGTGCCTGACTTCTCCTACATGATCTTCGCGTCGACGGACGTGGCTGCCGCGCGCGACGAGCTGACACGGGCGGTCGAAGAGGCGACGGCGGCCCTGAAGGCCGGCAAGTCCGACCGCTTCTACGGCGTCACGGCGCCCTATCAGGCGGATCTCTCGGTAATGGATTACGCCGCCTTCATCGAGAAGTATGGGCCGAAGGACGCCCCCAAAGACGGCGACCTCGTGCTGGTTTCACGCGGCAAGGCGATCCACGGCAGTGCGCCCTGGGCCGGCCGCAACGCCATCATCGAGGTCGCCCTCGCGGCGAGCCTGCTGGAGAACCTGTCCGACAGCGCTTATGTCCGGGCCATCGACTTCGTGACCAAGCGCATCGGCTTGAATCCGTACGGCCAGGGAATAGTCAATGCCAGCGGAAAAGGCATCCCTTTCGACCCGCCCGAGGGGCTCCGCAAGCCGCCGCTCGGCCTCACGGCGCTTCAGTACTACGGTTCTTCGATCAACCTGGGGTTGGTGGGTGGCGACCCCAACAAGGACATCCTGGTGCTGACGGTCGACTTTCGCACTGGCCTCGGCAACAGCAATGGCCAGCTCTTGAAGCACACCCAAGCCTCGGCGCGCCTGCACGGCGGCGAGGCTGCCTACGCGCCGGGCGTCGGCTCTCACTACGACCCGGTCTATCATTCCGGCGAGCATCCGGTGATGAAGATGGCGGTGCAAAGCTACCGCGACGTCAATCCGAAGTACCCATCCACGATTCCCTACCGCTTCTTCTCGCCCGGCACCACCTACCTGAAGCTTGTCGACAACTTCGTCAACTTCGGGCCGGTCGATATCTACCCCGATCCGAGTGTCAACAAGTTCCACCAGGACGACGAGAGGATTTCGATCAAGAGCCTGACCACTAACATCGTGCTCTTCGCGCACGCCTTGCAGATGTTGCTCCAGGCCGAGCCCTCGCCGGCGCAGCCAAGATAGCCGGCGGCCGGGGCTGAGGCGGGGCATGGGGTACAACGCCGCGATCCATATGGATTGGGGGGTGTTCTTCGTCCTGGAAGTGGCGGCGGCGCCGCTGCGTTCCTTGCTGCCGCCGGGTATCGCCCCGGTCGAGCGGACCCCAGGTCAAGCGTTGCTCGCCGTCAACCTGGTGCATTTCCTCGGTGGCGGCGACCAGGTCGACCTGCCCCAGAACCACGAAATCGACATCGGTGTCGCCGTGCCGGTGGACAACACCGCCTATACCGGCCTGCCTCAGGCGGCATCGGCGGCGCATGTGCTGAACATCGTCTCGACATCCGAGGACTACCTCGAGATCTGCCGGGACAGCGGCTACCGGGTGCATGGCGGCCAAGGCTTGGAATTCGACATTGCGCCCTCCGGGCTAGACGGCCGTGTGCGTGATGGGGAGGGGGCCATTCTGTCGTTCGCCGCCAGGGGTCGCGATCACGCCTTTCAGCCGTTCTCCCGCGTCGGGCAGGACGTCATCCACGACCACCGCGGCGAGTTCCGCTTGAACTTCGTGCTTGAAGGCGAGGGGGCGGCGGCGGCGGCGCCAGAGATGTTCGACCTGACCTTGCACGACCATCCGTTCTTCCTGGGGCTCGACTTGGATGGCGAGAGCCCGCGACAACTCGAGACCTTCGCCCTCAGGCCCGGCGGCAAGGCTACGATGTCGTTCTATGTTCCTGATGAAGGCCTGACCTAGGCGCCGAGAGTAGGCGGCGTTCGCTTGGCGCCGTCGGACGATCGAGCCGCGGGCGAGGGCACCGTCTCCTTCTCGCGGGCGACGAAGCTGTAGACGCTCGGGACGACGAACAGGGTCAGCAGGGTGCCGACCAGCAGCCCGCCGATGACCGTGACGCCGATCGCCTGACGACTGACCGCGCCCGGCCCGCTTGCGATCGCCAAGGGCAGGATGCCGAGGATCATCGAGCCCGAGGTCATGAGGATCGGGCGCAACCGCTGTTCCGCCGCCTTCGCGACCGCCTCGGTCCGGTCCAGACCCTCCTCCTGGAGCTGATTGGCGAACTCGCAGATCAGGATCCCATGCTTCGTGATCAGGCCGACAAGCGTGATGATGCCGATCATGGAATAGACGTTCGAGGTGTGTCCGGTCAGCA
>JASLMY010000021.1 GCA_030746295.1 Alphaproteobacteria bacterium
GGTGCCGACGCCGAGGCCGCCGAGCGCCCCCGGGTCCATCCAGTGGCCGGGCGAGCGCGGCTGCACCGCCTGGGCGCTGATCGTCACCACGTCGCCGCCGTCGCCGATATAGATCGTGTCCTCGGTCAGGAACTCGTTGATCTCCCAGGCGACCCGGTAGGGGTGGATGGGCGAGGCGTCGGAGAGGAAAAGCGGCATCAGCTTCTCGGTCGCGGCGGCCTCGGCGCCTCGCAGCTCGTCCAGCCAGCCGGCCCGCTTCGCGGCGCCGTTGTCGGACCGGCCGGATGCGGCCTCTTCGACGGCGGCCAGGACCGCGCCCGGGTCGCCGACGAGGCCCAGCGTGACGTCTCGGTTCTTGCCGACGGTGCGGTAGTCCATGTCGATCTGCACCAGCGCGTCGGCGGTGATCCGCTTGCCGTAGCCCATCCGGAAGTCGAACGGCGTGCCGACGATGACGATGACGTCGGCGTTGTTGAAGGCATGCCGCCGGGTCCGGTTGAAGTAGTGTGGATCGCCGGGCGGTAGGATGCCGCGGGCGGCACCGTTCATGTAGAGCGGAATGTTGAGGTTCCGGCCGAGGGAAATCGCGGCCTCGTGGCCGCGCGCCATCCAGACCTGCGAGCCCAAGAGGATCGCCGGCTTCTCCGCCTTGACCAGCAGGTCCGCCAGCCGCTCGATATCGGCTGGGTCGCCGATCGATTTCGTGGATGCGCGGGAGTGCCCGGGCTCGGGCACGACGGCGGCATCGGCCGCGACCTCGCGGTCGAGGACGTCGCGCGGGATCTCGAGGTAGGACGGCCCGTAAGCGCCGGCGAAGCATTCCCGGGCCGCCATCGAGACCATGTCGGCGACCCGCTCGGTGTTGCGCACGCTGGCGGAAAACTTGGTGATCGGCGCCATCAGGTCGACATGCGCCAGGTCCTGCAGCGAGCCCATCTTGTGCTGCGTAGAGGCCCCCTGGCCGCCGATGTGCAGCACCGGGCTCTCGGAGCGGAAGGCGGTGGCGATGCCGGTGACCGCGTTGGTGCAGCCGGGGCCCGCCGTCGTCACGACGCAGCCGAGGCCGCCGGTCTGACGGGCGTAGCCATCGGCGGCGTGCGCCGCGACCTGCTCATGCCGGACGTCGATGATGCGGATGCCCTCGTCGAGACAGCCGTCATAGATGTCGATGATGTGGCCGCCGCAGAGCGTGAAGATGGTATCGACACCCTCGTTGCGGAGCGCCCGGGCCACCAGGTGGCCGCCCGAGACGACGTCGCCGGAGCGATCCTTCTTTGCCAGAGTATCGGCTGCCGTGTCTGCCATGTTCCTCTTCCTCCCCTTGGTCGGGCCGGTCCCCGCCGGCGCCGCTCAGTTCAAATAGTCGACGTGCCGCTCGACGTGCTCGCCGAGCTTCAAGGCGTGCTCGCGCACCAGCTTCTCGGCCTGCTCGGTGTCGCGCCGCTCGATCGCCTCGATGATCGTCATGTGGTCGATGATCGAGCGGGCCGCCCGGTCCTCCTCGCCGATGGTCCGGACCCGAATGCCACGCATGTGCAGAAAGAGGCCGTCCGCCGTCACCCGCAGCAATTCGCAGCGGCTCAAGTCCAAGATGGTCTGATGGAAGGCGATGTTGCGCTCGGAATACTCGTCGATGCGGGCTTGCACCTCACCGTCCTGGAAGTCTCCGAAGAGCCGGCGCAGCGAAGCGATCTCCTGGTCCGTCGCGACCTTGGTCACCAGACGCGCGGCCATGCTCTCGAGCGCCGCCCAGACGGTGATCATCTCCAGGATTTCAGCCTTCGACTTGCGCACGATGTAGACGCCGCGCCGGGGCACGACCGTCACCAGGCCCTCTTGCTCCAGCCGGGCCAACGCCTCGCGCAAGGGCGTGCGGCTGATGCCGAGGCGGGCCGAGAGCTGGCGCTCGTCGAGCTTCAGCTCGGCATCCTCGGCATAGATGTTCATCGAGGCGATGGCCTCCTTCAGCGTCGCGTAGATTCGGTCTTTCAGGCTGAAGTTGGCTTCGATAGGCTCGACGATGATCTGGGACATGCGCGGCGCACCTCTGGAATTTGGTATACCATACGCCAGGGATGGCGCGTAGGCAAACGTATTTCGGGCGCGGCCGGCTTGGGGGGACATCGAAACGTGGGCGACGCGACGACGACGGCTTCGCTGCTGGTGACCTACGAGATGGACGCGGCCGGCCGCGAGATCGTCGCCGAGGTGCTGGACGGGGCGGCGAAAGCGGTCTACTTGGCCGACTTGGCCGAGGCCGAGCGCGCCGATGCCCTTCGGTGCGCGGGCGCCGTGCTGGCCCGGAACACGGCCAAGGACCTGCGACCGGGCGAGGCGGTGCTGTTGGCCGAGGCCCGTCTGCTGCAGTTCGTGACCGCGGGCGTCGACTTCATCCCGCTGGCTGAGATGCCAGCCGACCTACCGATCGCGGCGAACGGCGGCGCCTATGCCGAGCCGATGGCGGAGCATGCCCTGGCGATGACGCTGGCCGCCGCCAAGCGGCTCTTCGTCGAGCATCGTCACCTGGAAGCGGGCAACTTCAACCAGTTCACGCCCAACCGCATGGCCGCCGGCATGGTCGCGGGCATCCTGGGCCTGGGTGGCGTCGGCGTCGAGACGGCCAGACTGATGCGCGGCCTCGGCATGACGGTCCACGCTATCAACCGGCGCGGCGCATCAGAGGCGCCGGTCGATTGGATCGGCACGCCCGACGATCTCGACCGGTTGTTGGCGGTAGCGGACGTGCTGGTGATCGCCGTGCCGCTGACCCGGGCGAGCGAAGGCCTGATCGGCGCGGCTGAGCTGGCGCTGATGAAGCCGGACGCGATCCTGGTCAACCTAGCCCGCGGCGAGATCGTCGACGAAGCCGCCCTTTACGCCCACCTGAAGGCAGAGCCGACCTTCACCGCCTGCATCGACGCCTGGTGGGTGGAGCCGGTGCGGCACGGCGAATTCCGCATGGACCAGCCCTTCCTGAGGCTTCCCAACGTCATCGCCTCGCCACACAACTCGGCCTCGGTCGCCGCCTGGCGCCAGGTGGCGCTCCGCCGCGCGGTCGAGAACTGCCGCCGGACGCTCGCCGGCGAAGCGCCCCGGCACCTGATCGGCACCGAGGAACGCTTCGCCTGAGGGCTTACTGCGCGGTCGAACGCGAGGTCGGCGTCAGGCGGGTGATCACCATGGCCTCGCGGTCCAGCATGTCGGGAATCCGGGGCGACATCTCGTTTTTCCAGAAGTCGCTCTCGTAGACGGCGGCGTAAAGCCTCTCGCGCTCCGCCTCGCTCTCGAAGCGGCGCATCCAGACATAGACGGAATCGTCCTCCTCGCCCTGCCAGCTGCCGGTGATGACCATGCCCTTGGCGACCTGGAAGGGAATGATCTCCTCTTCCATCACCTTCAGCCATTCCGCCATCTTGCCGGGCCGAACCTTGTATTGCCGGAGCTCGTAAAACGCCATGGTTCCCCTCCTCTTGCTTGGGTTCGTTGATGAAATCGTGGCTAGCGCCAGCGGCTGAAATCGGGCGGGCGCTTGTTCAAAAAGGCGGACGCCCCTTCCTGCTGCTCGCCGGAGGCATGATAGCCGGGGGCGACCCGGTCGACGATGTCGGCCATCTTGTCGCCCATGATCGGCTCCATGTGGATGCGGAAGCTGGCCTTCAGCACCTTGAGACACGACGGGCTGAGCGCCAGCAGCTCCTGGCACCACTTGTCGACCTCGGCGTCGAGCTGGTCCATCGGCACGACGACGTTGACGAGGCCCCAGTCCAGCATCTGCTGGGCCGAGTACTGGCGGGTCAGCATCCACATCTCGCGGGCCCGCTTGTGGCCCAGGATGTTGGCCGACTGCGAGACCGGATAGCCGCTCGCCGGAGAGCCGACACGGGGACCCGTCTGGCCGAAGCGGGCGTGCTCGGCGGCGATGGTGAAGTCGCAGACATAGGCCAGGTGGTTGCCGCCGCCGATGGCGTAGCCCGGCACCCGGGCGATCACCGGCTTAGGGCAGTCGACGACATAGCGGCCGAGCCGCCACTCGGTGTCCTCCAGGCCGCCCGAAGCCTCCCAATTGACGTCGCCGCCGGCGCTGAAGGCCCGCTCGCCGGCCCCGGTCAGGACGACGACGCCGATGCTGCTGTCGTCGTAGGTGCGCAGCACCGCGTCCTCCAGCTCGGCGATGGTGTCGCCGGTGAAGGCGTTCAGCACCTTCGGCCGGTTGATGGTGATGGTGCAGACGAGATCCTCGATCTCGAACAGGATGTCCTTGTAGTCCGCGCTCATGGCTCTGGCCTCCGAAGTTGGGGTGACGGCCGTCAGCTGAAGTGCATGGCCCCGTTGATATCGAGGACGGCGCCGGAGACGTAGCTCGCCGCCGGCGAGACCAGGAAGGCCAACGGGCCGGCGATCTCCTCCGCCTGGGCGATGCGGCGCATCGGAAAGCTCTCGGGCTCGAAGGGCTCGCCCTGGGTCATCGGCGTCGCCACCGGGCCGGGGGCGACGGCGTTGACGAGGACGCCGTGCGGCGCCCCCTTCTTGGCGGCCCAGCGGACGAAGCCGTGGATGCCGCCCTTGCTCATCACGTAATGGGGTGCTGCCCGGACCCCGCCGAGCCGCCCGGCAATCGAGCCGACGAGGGCGATTTGCCCGCCTTCACGCTCGATCATGCCGGCCATGAAGGCCCGGGTCAGATTGATCGGCCCCTGCAGGTTGATGTTGAAGACGCGGGCCGCGACCTGGTCCCAGCCATCGTCGCCCCAATCGTCGAAGGGGCAGATGGCCGCGCAGTCGACCAGGGCGTCGACGGCGCCGCAGGAATTGGCCCAGTCCTCGACCGCGCCCCGGTCGGTGACGTCGAGGGCACTCGCCGTCGCCGTTCCACCCTGGCCGGCAAGATAGTCGGCCAGCGGCGCCGGCGCCTCCAGGTCCGAGAGCAGGACCTCGGCCCCCATCTCCGCCACCAGCCGCGCCGTCGCCTGGCCGATGCCGCCGCCGGCCCCGGCAATGGCGATGCGCTTGCCCCTCAGGTCGAATGCGTTGCCCATCTCCACCTCCGCTCGCTTACGCCGCTCTGAGCGCCTGCATGTGCTGGCGGAAGCGCGGCATCACCTCCTCCGCCAACAGCCGCATCGAGCGCCTGTCGGTCTCGACGTCGTGCCATTCGTGCGCGGTCAGGGTCAGCGTGCCGAAGTCGCCGACCTCGTCGCGCAGCCAGACGAGCTTGTCGAGCACGGTCGCCGGGCTGCCCCAGGCCACCATGTCGCGCGCGATGTCGTGCCAGTCGACGCTGTCGTCCTCCTCGCGGCCGGTCGGCCGGTTGAGCCACGGCGCGCCGCGCTGGGCGAAGGCCGACATCATGTAGCGGTAGTAGTAGCGGAAGGGGCCGTCGGGATTGCCGATGTAGTCCTCGGCCTCGGCATCGCTCTCGGTCACCATGAACGAGCGGCAGACGCGCCAGATCTCCGGGCTCGGCTCCGGCCGGCCGGCGGCCAACGCGCCCTCGACGTACTTCTCCCAGTGGCTGCGGACGTAGCGCGGATGCACCAGGCTCGAGCCCGAGATCGGGATCCAGCCGTTCTTGCCGGCGCCGTAGGCGCTCATCGAACCCGGGCTCATGATCGAGACGCCGATCGGCGGGTGCGGCTTCTGGTAGGGCCCCGGAATTCGGCCGACGCCGAAATCGTCGAGCCGCGACAGGTCCTCGATGGCAACGTTCCAGTAGTCGCCCTCGATGCGATAGGGGGGCTCGCCGGCCCAGATGCCGAGGATGGTATTGATGGATTGCTGGACCATGGCGCCGCGGTCGACGTTGTCGCCTTGGACGCCGAAGAGCTCCAGGTCGGACGACAGGCCGCCGGGGCCGATGCCCATCAGGAAGCGGCCCTGGGCCAGATGGTCGAAGAGTGCCGCCTCGGCGGCGACCACCGCCGGGTGCTTGATGGCAAGACAGAAAACGCCGGTGCCGAGCTTGATCTGGCTCGTCTCCTGCAACAGCGAAGCGAGGAAGATCAAGGGCGAGGTGATGGGCTCGGTGGTGGCGGAGATGTGCTCGCCGATCCAGCATTCGGAAAACCCGAGCTGGTCGGCCAGAATCACGGTCTCGCGATCCTGTGCCAGAACTTCCGAATAATCGCGGGCCGGATCGTGGACCGGCTGCATGAACATGCCGAGCTGCATCGAATTCTCTCCCTCAGTACGCGTCCTGACCAGCGAGTGTAGCCCCGGCCGTGCCGGGTCGAAAGCGGACCCGCCCGGGCGCGCGGCAAAAGGCCACACCGCGACCGGAGCACTTTGACTCGCAAATGCGCCGCAAGGTAAAATCTAACGGATATTAGATTTCTTGTCACCGCGCCACCGTCTCGCATAGCGCCCGAGGATGCGCGGTCCCGAAAAAGAAACCGGAGGAAGCGCCATGGATCTGGAACTCAAGGGCAAGTCCGTCATCGTCACCGGCGGTGGCTCGAACATCGGCCGCGCCATCACCCTCGGCTTCGCCGCCGAGGGCGCCAACATCACGTTGGGCGAGATCGACATGGAGCAGGGCGGCCTCGTCGCCGAGGCGGCGAAGGCGGCCGGTGCCGCCGACGTCTCCCTGGTGCAATGCGACGTCACCGACCACGAGCAGGTCCAAGCCATGGTCCAGGGCGCGGTCGAGCGCTGCGGCGCCGTCGACGTCCTGGTCAACAACGTCGGCTGGGACCAGCTGATGTTCTTCTCGCAGACGACGCCGGATTTCTGGCAGAAGATCATCCAGGTCAACTACGTCGGCAACCTGAACTGCACCCACGCGGTGCTGGGGCCGATGATCGAGGCCGGACACGGCGCCATCGTCTCGATCAGCTCGGACGCGAGCCGCCAGGGCGAGCCGCGCGAGGCCGTCTACGGCGGCACCAAGGCGGCCGTCAACAGCTTCATGAAGACGGTGGCGAAGGAGAACGGCCGCTACGGCATCCGCTGCAACGCGGTCTGCCCCGGCGTCACCGTGCCCGAGACCGACGAAGAGGTCGGCGGCTCCAGCATGTGGGCGAACAAGGAGAACATGTTCACCGACGAGCAGTTCGCCAAGATCGCCAATGCCCTGCCGCTAAAGAAGCTGGGCCGGCCGCGCGACATCGCCAACGCGGTCCTATTCCTGTCTTCGGACGCCGTCGCCGGCCACGTCACTGGCCAGATCTTGAGCGTCTCGGGCGGCTACAGCATGATCGGCTGAGGCGGCGCGCGCCGCCCGAGCCTCAGATCAGACGGCGAGCACCGTCCTCCATCGCCTCCAGGAGGGCGCGGCGGTCCGTCTCCCAGGCCTCGAGGCGGGCCTCGGGCACCCGAAGGCCCCGGGTCCGCCGATAGCTGCGACGCTGGGCCGCGATGCGCCGCTGCAACGCAGCGCGGCGGCAGTGCCGAAGGCCGGAGAAGTCGAGCTGCCCATGGCTCGGAAGGCCGCCGGCATCGACCAGGGCCGTCGTCCGCGCCCGGCAGAAGCCCCAGAGCGCCTCTTCCGAGCGCTCGACGATCGGCCGCCGGAGCGCCCGTCGGTCGCCGCGCCCGGCCTCGCGCAAGGCGTCGAGGAGCCGCCAAGGGAAGCCGAGCCCGGCCACGGTCACGGTCAGGCCGTAGACCTCGTAGTGCTCCTCAGGCAGGAACCAGCTAAAGGCCCCGTCTGGCGCCCGGAAGAGCCCGATCAGGCGATCCATGGTGTCGTCGTCGACCGTGTCAACCGAGGCCCAGAGGTCCTCCACGAAACGACCGAACGGCCAGCTATTGGGCAGCGTCGCGCCGACGCCGTCGAGGAGGATGGCCTCGGAGAGCCAGGGCTGATGCCACCAGGCCGCGGGGTCCCTGGTATCGAACGAGCGGTGCATATAGCCGATCCATGGAGCGTCGTAGACAATCCGGAGCTCGAGGGCGCGGATGAAGGCCCGGATGTAGCCGCGATAGCGCGGCGCCACCGGATTGTTGGCCCGGCCCTTGATCTGCAAGAGCTTGTTGCCGTCGGCGATCTCCATGGTGACGCAGGGCCGGTCGGTGGGCGAGCGCAGCGACAGAACCTCCGTGCCGGGACTGCGACCCTTCCAGTAGTCGGCGGCACAGTTGCGCATTTGGCTGCCTTCCTTCTTGAACTCACGCCGGCTGTCCAGAACCACGATGCGATAGCCGTCGGGAAACAGCATCAGCGCGTCGTCCGCCTTGGCCGCGGCCCGTTCGACAGCCTCGGCCCGGCGGGCCAGCGCCAGGGCGGCCGGAAACGACAGCCGCGGCAGACGGTGGACATCGAGGCCGGCGCCGGGACGGTCAAGGAATTTCAGCAGCAACGCGATCTTGCCGCCGAGACGCGCCGCTTTGCGTCCCGACAGGTCAAGCCAATCGACACCGTCGTCGAGCGACGGCTCCAGCCAGCCGGGCAAGGGGCTCGAATGACGGGTCGGTGGCCGGTCTGGCCAGCGCACCTGGACGAAACCGCGCTTGGCCCCGGCCTCGTGACGCTCGACCGCCACCACCTGACCGCAGCGCTCATAGCTCTTCAAGATCCAGCGGCGCACAGTCCTTCGCAGCCAAAGCGCTACCGCCTCGTTCTCGCAAGGAGCCGCGAACGCCTCGATGAAGCGATCGACATCGCCGGTATTCAACACGTTGCGTGACATCACGCGTCTTTCTACTGCCTGGTCTCGGCACGGTGGCTTCGGGGTGCGGTCGAAGCGTCGGTTCCGGGCATGAAAAAACCCTCCCGGGCCGGCGCCTTGGGAGGGTTCGGATATCCAGGCCGTAGGTGCCGAGGTCTACGGCATGTCCGGGCGCTCCCGCCGCGTTGGCGACAGATCGCTCACCGCGCCCGCCTTACCGGCGCCGCGATACGCGATCTCGCCTATTTGTGTCAGTCCTGGCATCTCGCCATCCTCAAACGAACGCCGTCACACCGACGGCGCGGCCGGTGCTTATGCCCGATCGGGCCATCCAAGTCAAGAAATCCTGCGCTGTCTTGACCTTTCCCGCGTCGGCGGGCGAGGCTGCAGCGAACGCCCGCCAAGCAGAAATCCTGCCTCGCCGAGGAGCACCCATGCCCGACAAGTCGAACCGTCTTCTCGTCGATTCCGAGCTTGTCGGCGAGCTCTGGCCGGCGGGTCAGCCGGGCGAGGATCCGGTCCTCTACGGCCATGCCGAGCTGGAGCCGCGTGGCGCCTTCGAGGTCCGCAGCTCGCAGACCTTTCGCCTGATCTACACCGTCGGCCGCTACGGCCTGGACGATACCGGCGCCATCCGGGTGCTGTTCCGGGCGATGAGCGACGCCGGCCGGCTGCAGACCACGGACCCGACCGCCGACAACTACGTCACCGCCACGACCTCGAGCGGGGTGCGGCTGGCGGTCGACTACAGCCACCGCGGGGTCTCCGCCCGGCCGCGATGGAAATGCCTGACGGCGCGGGTCCGCGGCGGCTACTTGCGCGAGGGCGACCGCATCACCATCGTCTTCGGCGACACCTCCGGCGGCTCGGCCGGCATGCGGATGCAGACCCATGTCGAGTCCGATTTCGAGTTCAAGGTCGTCGCCGACGTCTGCGCCGTCGGCCACTTCATCCCCATCCCCGACACGCCCTCGATCCGGATCGTGCCGGGCGAGGCCACGGTCTGGCGGGCGGTGCTGCCGAGCCTCAGGCGGCCCGGCGAGCGCTTTCAGTTCGGCCTCAAGGCCGAGGACAAGTGGGGCAACCCGACCGACCGCGCCACCGCCCGCCTGAACTTCGAGACGACGCTGCCGGTGAACGGCCTGCCCGAGGGCTACGACTATCCCTTCGGCCAGAAGGCGCAGAGCTTCGAAGGGCTCTCCGTCGACGAGGCGGGAACGCTCCGCATCACCGTGCGGGACGAGGGCGGCGGTATCGTCGCCGAAAGCCATCCGCTCGTGATCCGCGACGGGCCTTACAGCGGTTATTGGGGCGACCTGCACGGCCAGAGCGGTGAATCGATCGGGGTCACCACATCGCGCGAGTACTTCGACTTCGCCCGCGACATGGCCTTCCTCGACGTCACCAGCCACCAGGCGAACGACTTCCAGGTCAACAACGCCTTCTGGGCCTATCTCAACGAGCTGTCGGCGGAATACCTCGACGAGGGCCGCCTCGTCACTTTCCCCGGCTACGAGTGGTCGGGCAACACCGCGGTCGGCGGCGACCGCAACGTCTATTTCCGCACCGAGGGCCGACAGATCCACCGCTCCAGCCACGCGCTGCTCGCCGACCGCACCGACCTCGACACCGACGCAGCCAACGCCAACGCCCTCTTCGAGACGCTGACGGACGAGGACTGCGTCGTCTACGCCCATGTCGGCGGCCGCTATGCCGATATCGGCTACGCCCACGATCCCAAGCTCGAGACCGCGATGGAGATTCACTCCGCCTGGGGCACCTTCGAGTGGCTCTTGACCGACGGCTTTCCGCTCGGCCACCGCAGCGGCGTCGTCTGCAACTCCGACGGCCACAAGGGCCGGCCCGGCGCCAGCTACCCCGGCGCCTCGACCTTTGGCGCCTATGGCGGCCTGACCTGCTTCTTGACGGACGAGCTCAGCCGCGACGGCATCTTCGACTGCCTGCGCCGGCGCCACCACTACGGCACCACGGGCACCCGGCTGCACCTGGACGTGCGCGCCGCCTTCACCACCTCGGGCCGCCTCTTCGAGCGGGACCCGAAGGTCTATCCCGACAGCGGCTCGGGCGAGGTTGGCGAAGTGATGATGGGCGATATCGCCCAGACCGGCGACGAGACGGTGAAGCTACGTTTCGAGGTCGTAGCGCAAACACCGATCGAGCGGGTCGAGATCCGGAACGGCACCGAGTGCGTGCGTACGGTCCGGGGCTATGGCGCAGACGACCTGGGCCAGCGCATCCGCGTCGTCTGGAGCGGCGCCGAATACCGGGGCCGCGGCCGCGAGACCAACTGGAAGGGCCGCGCCCGCTTCGCCGGCGCGGTGCTTGCCAAGCTCGCCAAGATCAACGCCTGGAACCCGGAGCGGCTGTTGGAGCAGCAGTCGGCCGACACCGTGGTCTGGGACGCCATCACCACCGGCAACTTCGGCGGCTTCGATGCCTGGCTCGACGTCCGCGAGGCAGGCGAGCTGGAAGTCGTCACCAACCTCGGCGAAGTGCGGCTGCCGCTGGCCGAGGTCGGCCTCGAGGACGTGGTTCTCGAGGCCGGCGGCCTGGAGCGCCGCCTCCGCGTCTTCCGCCTGCCGGAGGAGAACCCGCACCGCGAGCTGACAGCCGAGATCGAGGTGCCCTTGGCGCCCACCGGTGACAACCCGCTTTGGGTCTGCGTCACCACCGAGGACGGCTTTCAGGCCTGGAGCAGCCCGATCTTCCTCTTCCGCCAGCCGGACTAAATGGCCGCATCCGCAGCGGCGGCCTCTCGTCGTCAGGTATAAGCGCTGGCGATCTGCCGTAGCCCGGCGAGCGCGGTCTCCTGCACCTCGGCGTCCACCGGGTCGTCGCGATAGACCAGAAAGACGGGCCGCTGAAACGTGGGCGCGCCGACCACTTCGTGCAGTTGGCCGTCCTCGATCCATGGCTCCACCGTCGCCCGGGCGAGATAGGCCGAGCCGCCTCGGGCCAGGATGTGGTTCAGCGCGACGTTGGGCAGCGGCACCGTCAAGCGCGGCAGCTCCATTTCCGGAAAGGCCTTGGCGTGGTCGGTGCGGAAATCGTAGCTCCAGTCGACGAAGACGTAGTCGCCCAGCCAGCCGGAGGCGACGTCGCGTGGTTCGGTCGCGACCAGGACCAGATCGTCGACGTAC
The DNA here is from genome assembly GCA_030746295.1 of Alphaproteobacteria bacterium. The sequence goes on from JASLMY010000021.1 coordinate 11,768, forward strand.
AGGGTTTCAACCGTCAGGCCGGGCCGGGTCTGCGGCAGGAACAGCACGGCAATGTCCAAGAGCGCGTCGTCGAGCTGCCGGAGCAGGAGGTTCGAATAGCCGGTCTCGATTCGGATCGCCACGTCGGCGTGCCGCTGCTGCATCCAGCTCAGCCATTCGAGCGCCAGCCACTCGGCCAAGGCCTGCTGGATGCCCAGCGCACAGGCGGCTCGCATCGCGTCGGGCAGGGCCAGGGTCTGACGGCCCTGTTCCCAGGCACGGACAGCGACGTCGGCGTGGCGCCAAAGGCGCTGGCCGGCGCCAGTCATAGTGACGCCGTTCTTCATCCGATTGAACAGGATGCGATCAAGGCGGTCCTCCAGAGCCTTGATGCGGGCGCTGACGGTGGATTGACCGACGTTCAGGCGGTCGGCCGAGCGGTGAAAGCTGCCGGTATCGGCGACGTCCAGGAAGGTCCTCAGATGCTCGATGTTCATGCCGTGCCTATAATCGAAAAACTTGATCATACTTACCACAAAAATTCACTTTTCAGATAGATACATCGGATGCATCGTGGCCTTCGGTGTTGCACACCGATGGGGCCGATAGATTGACGACGTTCGGGACCGCGTCATGGAAACATCGAACCAAGGCATCAGCACCGTCGCCGACTCGGGACGCTTCTGAGCCCCGGCGGCGACGATGAGCATCGCAGCGACGGACACGGCAACGGCAGAGCCAAAGGCGGCGTCCGCGTTCGATGCGCCGTCGGTGCCGATGGCGGACTGCTGCCCCTACGAGACGCCGCATCGCCTCTTGTCGGCGACGCCGGCACCGGACGATCCGCAAGTGATGATCCTGCGCTGGTCGGACGGCTTGGAGCAGACGGTCCATAGCTTGACCTTGCGCGAGCACTGTCCCTGCCGGTCCTGCCGGCACCATGAAAGCCTCGAGCGCACCTTCGATCAGCTGTCCTACCCCCTCGACATCGCACCGCGCGCGGTCGCGATCACGGGCCGGGGCGACCTCCGTACCGAATGGCCCGACGATGGCCATGTCAGCCGCTTCGCCGCGGGCTGGCTGCGTGCCGGCGGCCGCCCGGAGGCTATGACGCCCGATCGCTCCAAGGAGTTGTGGGGCCGCGAGCTCGACGACAAGCTCCGCCGTTTCGGTCATGACGAGATCATGATGGACGACGGCGCGCTGTTGGATTGGCTCGAGACCCTGGCCGCCGTCGGCCTGGTCTACGTCGCCGACGCCCCGACCGTGCCGGGCACCTTGGGCCGGCTGATCGAACGCGTCGGCTTCCTGCGCGAGACCAACTTCGGCACCATCTTCGACGTCGAGGCGATGGTCGGGACGGTCTCCAACGCCTATACGTCGGTCGAGTTGCCGCTGCACGTCGACCTGCCGACGCGCGAGTACCAGCCGGGATATCAGTTTCTCCACTGCCTCGCCAACGACGCCCTGGGCGGCGGCTCGGTCTACGGCGATGGGTTCCAGATGGCCGAGCGCTTGCGGGCCGAGGCGCCCGACGCCTTCGCCATCCTGAGCACGACGCCGGCGCAGCATCGCTATCAGGACGAGGGCTGCGACTATGCCTTCCAGAAGCCGCTGATCGTGCTGGACGGTGCCGGCGCCGTGGCCGAGGTCCGCTTGAACACCTCGCTGATTACCGGCTTCGACGCGCCGGTCCGGGAGACGCGGGCGGTCTACGCCGCCTATCGCCAGCTCGTCGCCCTGACGCGCGATCCCGCCAACCAGGTCGAGGTGATGATGCGGGCCGGAGAGATCGCCTGCATGGACAACCGGCGCGTCCTGCACGGCCGCCGCGCCTTCGAGCCCGGCACCGGCCGCCGCTTGTTACAGGGTGCCTACTTGGAGCGCGAGGAGGTGGAGAGCCGCACCCGCACGCTGAGACGCCGCTTGCCGGCGTCCGAGGCCGCCACGCCTGCCTGAAACCGTCACCTGCGCAAATTGGGGAGGCCCGGGGCCATGAACCACGAAGTCATCGTCACCTGCGCGGTGACCGGCGCCGGCGATACCTACGGCAAGCATCCCGACCTGCCGGTGACGCCCAAGGAGATCGCGGATGCCGCCCTGGAAGCGCGCGAAGCCGGCGCCGCGATCGCCCATATCCACGTCCGCGACCCGGAAACCGGCAAGGGTGCCCGCGGCGTCGATCTCTATACGGAGGTGGTCGAGCGGATTCGCGAGGCCGGCACGGACCTCGTCATCAATCTGACCGCGGGCATGGGCGGCGACCTGGTCGTCCCGAACAACGCGCCCGAGACCCCTGGCGAGGGCTCCGACCTCGTCGACGCCATGACCCGGCTGGCCCATGTCGAGGCCTTGAAGCCCGAGATCTGCACCCTCGACTGCGGCTCGATGAACTTCGGCGACGGCGACGACGTCGTCATCCAGACGCCCAACATCTTGCGTGCCATGGCCAAGCGGATTCGGGAACTGGGGGTCAAGCCGGAGATGGAGGTCTTCGACACGGGCCACCTCTGGTTCGCCAAGCAGCTGGTCGCGGAGGGCCTGATCGAGGCCCCACCCCTTTTCCAGATCTGCCTCGGCATCCCCTGGGGGGCGCCGGCGGATACCGGCAGCATGAAGAACATGGTCGACCAAATGCCACCGGGTGCGGTCTGGGCCGGCTTCGGCATCAGCCGCATGCAGATGCCGATGGTGGCGCAGGCGGTGCTCTTGGGCGGCCACGCCCGTGTCGGTCTGGAAGACAACCTCTATCTGGAGCGCGGCGTCTTCGCCTCCAACGGCGCGCTGGTCGAGAAGGCGATCCGGATTATCACCGAGCTGGGGGCCCGGCCCTGCACATCGGACGAGGCCCGCCGGAAGCTCGGCCTCGGCCGAGGCTAGGGCCGGCCGGCGCATGACGAACGCGCCGACATCCCGCCCCGCGCCCGACGCCGTCGGCCGGGTCGCCTGCATCGGCTGCGGTGTGATCGGGGCCGGCTGGGCGGCGCACTTCCTGTCCCGGGGCTACGATGTCGTCGCCTGGGACCCGGCACCGGACGCCGGGGCGAAGCTGGGCGAGTTGATCGCGGCGGCCCGGCCGGCGCTGGCGGACCTGGGGCTGCCCCTTGATGCAGCATCGTCTCGCCTGACCTTCGCGCCCTCGCTCGCCGCCGCCTGCGCCGAGGTAGACTTCGTGCAGGAGAGCGCACCGGAGCGCCTCGAGCTCAAGGTCACGCTCCTGTCAGAGATCGACCGGGCGACACCCGCGGATGTCGTCATCGCCTCTTCGACCTCGGGCTTCCTGATGACGGAGCTGCAAACCGGCGCGGCGAACCCGGAGCGCCTCGTGGTCGGGCATCCCTTCAATCCACCCTACCTGATGCCGCTGGTGGAAGTGGTCGGCGGCGACGCGACTGACTGTGCCGCGGTCGACTGGGCCGCCGCCTTCTACGAGGCCGCCGGCAAGATCGTGCTGCGGATGCGGCGCGAGGTGCCGGGCTTCATCGCCGACCGCCTGCAGCAGGCGCTCTGGCACGAGGCCTTGCACATGATCGAGGCGGGCGAGGCGACGGCGGCCGAGATCGACCGCTCGATCGCCGCCGGGCCCGGCCTGCGCTGGGCCATCATGGGGCACTGCCTGACCTATCACCTCGCCGGCGGCGAGGGTGGCATGGCGCAGTTCCTGGACCATTTCGATCCCGAGGTCGCCGCACCCTGGACCCGGTTGGCCTCGCCGGAACTGACGCCGGCCCTGCGCCAGGCGCTCGTCGCCAGCTGCGAGAGCGCCTCGGGGGCGCGCTCGATCGCCGAGCTCGTGCAACACCGCGACCGCTGCCTCGTCGCCGTCATGCGGGCCCTCGAGGCCGCGCGGGGCGGCGAAGGCGGCATCGTCTGAGGTTGCACGCGGGTCTCGCCCGACCGCCGCGACCCTGACGCGGCGCGTTATTCCGCGGCGGCGCGGCGGTGTTTTTCCGCCGCCGCTGCCGCCTTGGCGAAGTGCGTCTCGTCGAAATTGTAGAGATGGGCGCCGCCCATCAGGATCTTCTCCGCGGTCTCTCGATCGACATTGGCGAGCAGGTTGTTGGCGACGTTGGGGAAGTTCGAATCGAAATGCGGGTAGTCGGTCGAGATGCACATCCGCTCGGCGCCGATCAGGCTCGCCGTCGCCTCGATCTCGGGCTCGCTGCCCTCCACCGCGGCCCAGCAGTTGCGCTGGAAGTATTCTTTCGGCGTGAGCGAGAGATAGGGCGCGTGTGACTCGCGGTACTGCGGGTAGTCCCACTCGATGCGGGTCAGGATGCCCGGCACCCACGAGTTCTGCGCCTCCAGATAGCCGACCCGGAGCTTGGGATAGAACTCGAAGACGCCGCCGACCAGCATCGCGATCAGGGCTTGCTGCATCTCGATCCAGTGGCTCGCGACATGCCGGTAGAAGCGGTTCTCGCCGTAGAGGACGTTCATGTGCGAGTAGGCCGCACCCGTGCCCTCGTGAAAGCCCAGCGTGACGTCGAGTTCCTCGTGCAGGGCCAGAAGCGGGTTCCAGTAGTTGGAATGCCAGAAGTGTCCATCGACCGCGTTGGGCCGCACGAACGAGCCGACGGCGCCGAGCTCCGTGACACAGCGGACGAGTTCCGCGCAGGCGAGGTTGACGTCGTGCGGCGGCAGCATGGCGACGAACTTCAACTGGTCGGAGCTGTACTGGCAGAATTCGTGGATCCAGTTGTTGTAGGCTTGCGCCAGCGCCAGCGACAGCCGCGGGTCCATGCCGTCGCGAGCCAACAGGCTGAGACCCATGGTCGGGACCAGGACCGCGATGTCGATCCCCTCCATCTCCATGCCCATGACCTGGGCCACGGCGTCGTAATCGCGCTCGATGGCGAAGTCCAAATGCCCGCCGGCGGCGATCCGCGAACCCGATAGCGGCTGCGAGGTCTCTGATTTCTGGTTGCCACGGTGCGGCTTGCGGTGCTGCTGGATCTCCAGGTCGTAGGTCGTCGGCTGACCGTCGATGATGACCATGCCGCGCTTGGGCCTGCCGTCGGCGCCCACCGGCAGCGACACCCGGTCGCGGAATTGACGGTCCAGATATCGGTCGAAGAGGTCCACCGGCTCCATGATGTGCATGTCGCAGTCGACGAACCGCATCCCGTCCTTCATGGTCCCATCTTCCCCTTGTTCGATTTGGTTACGCTCACCCTCCACACATGCTAGCAGCATGCTCGCGCGCGACAAACCGCGGCCGAAACGCCGCGCGGCCATAACAGCCAGCCAGGCAAGAGCGGGTCCGAGCCTAGTTCGGCTTGGGCCCGCAATACTTGGGCGCGAGATAGCTGATCGTCCCTTCGTTGCAGCGGCAGGCCCAGCCGGATCTCTTGCCGAAGCCCGCAATCGTCGCCCGCACCCAGCGGCAGCCGGTGAGGCTGGGGCCGCTCGGCCGCGGGGCGACGGTCTTGCGGCTGCCACCGGACTCCTTGCCGCAGTGCAGCTGGGTCGTGCCCGGCCGGCAATGGCATCCGGGCGGCGGGTTGGCGCACCGGTTGCGCCGCGAGCGACGGTCCCGATTTCTAGCCCTGGAGGCCGCGCCCAGTCCCTGCATGATCGTGCCCAGGCCCTGGATCATCTGCTGCGCGGCGGCGGCATCGTTGTGGCAGGTGTTGGTCTTGCGATCGAAGCGGTTGCTCCCGGCCGGACAGCAGAGGTAGTCGTTGACGCCGTTGACCCAGGCGGCGACCTGGCCCTTCTGGCGGCATTGCGCCTGGGCATCGGCCACCATGGCATCCCAGGTCCAGCAGCGCTTGCTCGCCTGGTCGTAGGTGTGGGTGCCAGCCGGACAGCAGCGGTGCTTTCCAGGGCCCTTCACGGTCGCGAGGATCGTGCCCTCGGCCTCGCAGGCGGCTCGCGCATTGGCCACTACTTCGTCCCAGGTGAGGCAGGCCTTCCGCTCGTTGTCGGCGTATTTGCCCTTCTCGCAAGCGCAGCTGTAGCTGCCGTCGGCCTTGACCTCGCGAAGGATGCCGCCCCGGTAGTTGTCAGCGCAGTACCGCTGACCGGCCCGTTCGGACTCGGCGACGCTGACGCAGCTCTTACCACCGTCTTGCTTCAAATAGCCGTCGGCGCACTTGCAGCGAAACGAGCCCGAAGCCGGGTCCTTGTAGGCCTCCGAACCGGTCCCAAGACGGGCGCGACAGCGCGCCGTCGCGGTCGCGACTGCCTCTTCTTCCTCTTGCTCGGCGCAGCGTTCGGCCGCGCCGCGAAGCTCGCGGCGCTTGGCCTCGATCAGGACATGGTCGCGGCCTTCGAAGCGGGCGGAAAGCCTTTCGATCGCCGGCAGGTCGCACGAGCTAATAGCCGCATCGGCCCGAGCGAGATCACGGCGAAGGGAGTTGATCTCCGTCAGGCGGTCTCGGATCTCGGTTCGCATTGCCTCGCAGGCGCGCCCCTCCGGTAGTTTACCGAGTTGGCTCTCGGCCTTCGTCAAGCGGCGCTCGGCCGCGCCCAGATCGCCCTGACGGTAGAGTGGCTCCGACCCATCCACATTGGCCCGGGCCGAGGAGATCGGCCCCCTGGCCTGCTCGAGCTTTGCCCTGACACGTGTCAAGAACACGAGCTTCACGCCGCTCAAGTGGTCCGACATGGCTTCGATATCCGCCAGCCGGCACCCAGAGATCGCGGTCTCGGCAGAGGCTTCCAAGCGGCGCAACCGCTCTATCTTGACCCGGTTCTGGGCGATCCGTGTCTTGCGCTCCGGGCAGGAGGTCGCATCCGCGGCATCGAGCTCGGCCTCGGTCCGATCGAGGTCGCCGGCGAAATAACGCTCGCGCGCACGCCCGAAGGCCGCGTCGGCCTCACCCTCGCTCTCCAGCTTGCCCAAGAGGTCGCGGCCCTCCGGGTCGAGCCGGTCCGACCGCGCCTTCAATTCCTCCAGGGCGGTCTTCATGGCCGCGAAATCGCAGGCTGCCAGCGCCGCTCGTGCTTGGGACAGATCGACGCTCGGTCGCTCGACCGAAACGGTGACGGTGGCGGGCTCGGGCGGTGGCGGCGGCTCGGGCTTGGCCACCGTCACGGTAACAGCACTGGGCTCGGGCGGCGGTGGTGGCTCGGGCTTGGTCACCGTCACGGTAACAGCACTGGGCTCCGGCGGCGACGGCGGCTCGGGCTTGGCGACCGTGACGGTGACGACGGTGGGCTCCGGCGGCGGTGGCGGCTCGGGCTTGGCTACCGTCACGGTGACCGCGGCGGGCTCGGGTGGTGGCGGCGGTTCGGGCTTGGCGACCGTTACGGTGACGGTGGCCGGCTCCGGTGGTGATGGGGGCTCGGGCTTGCTGATCGAGACCGTGACGGCGGTCGGCTCGGGCGGAGATGGCGGCTCAGGCTTGGCGACCGTTACGGTAACAGTGGTGGGCTCGGGCGGCGGTAGCGTCTCGGCACGCGGCGCCTGGCCAGAGGGATCCCACGCCAAAGCGATCGTCCCGGCACACAGCCAGGCAGTGATCACTCCATGAGGACGCCGAAACCTGGACCAGCGTTTCATTTGCACGATCCGCCCGCGAGAATGGTCTTGACGATCGGTCGCGATGGACCCCGCTCAGTCGCTCTCGAGGGCCCGCACGGCCTGGGCGTAGTACTCGGACATCTGCTCAGACGTATAGCAGGAGAACGTGAGGTCCTTTTTTTCGCCCTGGGCGACCGGGTAGGTGTAAATGGGAAGGCCTCCAGCTGGAAAGATCGCCGGTTGCCCTTCGGCGGCCGCTGCCATGTGCGCTGCCGCCCTATCCTTCAGCAATGCTTTCAGGTCGGCAGCCGATTGTCCTTGCCACGCACAGAGACAGCCCGAGATGGTGATCTGGACTTCATCCTCGTTCGGCCTGAGGACCAATTTCTTCGTCAATCCCTCGCGACAGTCGACGTCCACGCGTTTGGCTTCCGCTTGCGCAGGGCTCGCGACAATAAACGCCGACAAGGCGACCAGAACGCCGAGGCTGGTGATCGTCGATCGGAGCCTCGCGCGATGAATGGGTTCGTTTCCGTGTTTCATGTCACCATCTCCTTTGCTTTGTTCGGAGTCGTGCAACCGACCTCATGCAGGGGTGCATTATTGGGACCGCCGTTGATTCCTTCTCATTGCGCAGCACCTGTCCGCCCGAGGCCGGTCAAAACTTGTCGAGCCCCTCGAGGCTTTCCAGTTTCACCCTCACGCCAGCCCTCGAGGACAGCTTCGTTCGGGCGGCACCGGACCGGGCCGGCCTCCGCATGCTCGCGAGCGCGCCGCGGAGCGAGGCGACCAAGGACTCGTCGATCCGTCCATCCGCGGCCAAGCCCCGGTCGCGTTGGTAGCTCTTGATTGCGGACCCGGTGCGCCTGCCCATCAGCCCATCGACCGGGCCGGGCCGGTAGCCCAAATCGCGCAACATCATCTGAACCTGCTTGACCCGGCTATCCGGGCCGCTGGGTCTTGCGGCCTGCCTCGCCGGCTTGGGGCCAGTCGATGTCTTGGCGATGCCGGCCCGCTCCAGCTCCGCGTCCGTGGGCTCTCGGGCTTGATAGCCTAGCCAGTCCTCCGCCGTCGACGGCGCGCTTGACCCAATAGTAGGCATGCGCCAAGTCCCGGGCGACGCCATCGCCGTTCCGATAAAGCTGGCCCAGGTTGTGCTGGGCACTGGTCTCTCCCTGTTTGGCAGCCAGTCGATACCAATGCGCCGCCCGGGCAGGATCCCGGGGCCGCCCCTGGCCCTCTTGGTAGAGAAGGCCGAGCGCGAAGCGCGCACCGGCCCAACCGTGATCGACCAGCCCTTCGAAGACCTCCGCGGCCTCCGCGTGGCGGCCTGCCCCGTAGGCCGCGATGCCTGCCTTGTAGTCCCGGCTCATGGCGTCGCGGCTGCGAATGCCGGCGCGCGCAGCCTCGAGGTCGCCAAGCGCGACCGAAGTGCGCAATCGTTCACCGGCCCGTGCGATCAGAACTTCGACGGTCCGGTCCGCTGGCAGCGACTGAACCAGCGCGATCATCGATTTGTACCAGATCAGCCGGCGGCCATCGATCTCCAGGACGATATCGTTCGGGCGCAGACCGGCCCGCTCCGCCGGTGAGCCCGGCAGCACCGCCGTTACCAGAATCCCACGCCCCTCGCCGAAGCCGCGGGCCGCAGCCGATTCCGGAAACAGATCCATGACCATGACGCCGAACCAACCGCCGGACGACTTGGCGAGCTGAAGCTGTCGACCGGCCGCCGTCGTGGCTGTTGCCAGGGCGAGGACGCAAACCAGCACCGGCACGCCAAGCAAAACGCGCCGTCGCGGAGCTTCCGGCCGAATCATCTCCGTCACGCCTCGGCCTCCCGTGCCTTTCCAGGGCCGGCAAGGCAATCATGCTCCCGACCCCCGACAGAGACAAGGCGAAGTCCCGAGAGACAGTACCACGGTCAGTCGGCGGTAAGCCGGCCGCGAGACCTCGGTCGGCGCCGTCGACGGGGCCGGCGAGCCGTCATCCCTTGCTAATCCCGCGTGCGCCTGGCCATCAATTTTCGGCAGCCCCGTCGTCGAACCAAGCGTTCACCGCTGCAACACCTGCCGCCTTCACTTCCGGCGGCGCGCCGCTGTGCTCGAACGAGCTTCGGGCGAGAGTGGCGATCAGGTTGTCGCTCAGCCCCATCTGATCACGGCAGAGCTCGTACTCGTCGAGGAGGTCCGGGCCGAAGAGCAGCGGATCGTCACTGCCGATGTCGCAAGGCACACCAGCCTCCAGCATCTTCGGGAGAGGATGCGCTTCAATCGAAGGAAACACGCTGAGCTGCATGTTGGAGGACGGACAGACGTCGAGACAGACGCCATCGCGCGCCAGCCGATCGACGAGGGCAGGATCCTCGACGGCGAGCACGCCATGCAGCACCCGGTCGGCGCCTAGATAGTCGATGGCGTTTGCCACCGACGCTGAGCCCCCACCCGGGAAGGGGGCGATCTCACCGGCATGGGGCGTGGAGAGCAGACCCGCATCGATGGCGCCGACCCGAAAGATCTCCTCGAAATGCTCGGGCGGGTATCCCTCCTCGTTGCCGTGCAGCCCCAGCGCGACGATCCCGGGATGGCGGCCCTCGCAGCAGGTCATTCCACTCTCGATCAGGTGCTCGCCCGAGCGGACCAGCCGGGCCGTGAGCTGTGCCCGTTCGAGACCCTGCTCGAGCGGCCTAGTGCGATCGATGGCCGACATGTAGCCGATCCCAACCCCCGTGGCCCGGCTCGCCGTTTCCGCCACCGCGAGGGCAAACCGCCAGCCCTCTTCGGGCGTTTCGAACAGCCGATGCGGGCTGCCATCGCGCAAGTTGCTGTATCGATCGGCGTCGAACGCAGGCTCGATCCACAAGACCCCCTGCGCGGCCGCGTCCTCAGCCACTTCGAGGACAAGCCGTGCCAAGTCCTCTCGGCTGCGGACGCAGTGAGAGGCGGCCCAGTACACTTGGTTGAAGCCGCCGAAGTTGTCGAACCGCTGACCGCGCGTGTCTGCCGGACGCTCGATGCCGTAGCGCTCGCAAAGCTCGGCCAGTGTCTCCGGTCGCATCGCACCTTCCAGGTGGATATGCAGATGCGCTTTGGGCAAGGATCGCAGGTCTCTGCTGGGGGTCACGGGCTTTGCATTCCCTTTGGTTGCGGCCGAGCGGATTTAAGGTCGTCACCACCGCGCCGTCAATCGGCCGCGGCGGTGAGCCGGCCGCGGCGGACGCCCCAGGCGGCGGTGGTGGCGAGCAGGCCACCGATGCCGAGCGTGGCAAAAGCCCAACCCCAGACCACGGGCGGCGCACCGGCGGGGTTGGTGGCGTCGATCACCATGCCGAAGACCGGTGGTGCCAAGGCACCGGCGGCGAAACCGAAGACGCCGCGCAGCGCCAAGGTCGAGCCGAGAAAGGCTGGCCGCGAGACTTCGGTCAACGCCGTCGACAAGACCGGCGAATCACCGAGGGCGGTGAACGCGTAGACGGCGCCGACGGCGACCACCAGCAGGATCGGCCAGGCGATCATCCAGCCGATGGCGAAGGAGCAGACGGTGCTGGCGGCAGCCAGGCCCAGCAGCACCCGGCGCCGGCCGAGCCGGTCGGAAAGCCGTCCCATCGACGAGGCGGCGAGGAAACCGACGGCATGGAATCCGGCCGCGAGATAGGCCCCGCTCGCCACCGCCTCGACCGAGCCGGCGCCGCCGAAAGCGAACACCGCGGCCAGGAAGGCCGGCATCCAGGCCCACATGCCGAGAAGCTCCCAGTTGTGGCAGGTATAGCCGGCGACCAGCCGCACCGCCGGCCGGTTGCGCGCCAACTCCCGGGCGAAGCTGTGCTCGCGGGCGCGGGCATGGACGACGTTCGGCGTCTTGCGGAGCGCCACCAGCGCCAGCGCCGAGCCGGCGACCGTGGCCGAGGCGGTCACCAGAAAGGCCAGTTGATAGCCGCCCAGCGCCAGCATTTCGCCCGACAGCACCAGCGACAGCGCGTAGCCGATCGAGGTACTGGCGATCAGCCAGCCAACGGCACCGCCGCGACGCTCGGGCGGGTAGCGGTCCGAGATCAGCATGATCGCGGGGTAGTAGGTGCCGCCCTGCGACAGCGCCACCAAGGTGAAGAAGACGAGGCCGGTCTCGTAGGAGCGGGCGAAGAAGGCGAAGGCGAGCGCGCTCACGGCGCTGAGCCCGGCCGAGATCTGAAAGACCCGGAAGCCGCCGATCCGGTCGGCCAACCAGGAGAAGGTCGCCAGCGAGACCAAGTAGCCGAAGTGAAAGCCGCCGGCGATCGTGCCCGCCTCGGTCGCCGACATCCCCCATTCCCCCATCAGTACCGGCATGGTCGCGGCATAGGTCATGAAGACGAGCGTCATCAGCGTGCGCGAGACCGTCACCGAGGCGAGCCACGGGTCCGCGATCAGCGCTCTCGGCATGCCATGATCTCCTTGCGCGAGGGATCGAACGGGGCATGGATGATGGGCGGAGCGATACCCGCTTGGCAATCCTCGGCCGGGTCTCGATGCTTGATAATCTACCAAAATCGAATATGATTTGCCGGTCACGACGCATGCGCGGTGCGGCTCTATGTCACGCCGTCTGCGGCGGGGTTGGGGCATAATCTGGCGGGGCAAAGGGCAAGGCCCTTTCCCGCCTTGGGGGATGGAGAACGGTGGTGGCCAAGAAAGCGCGCGAGACCAAGCTCCTGGACGAGTTGGAGGACGGCCCGTGGCCGAGTTTCGTCACCGGCCTGAAGCGTCTGGCCAACGACGACGACAAGCCCTATGGCGCGATGATGAAGGACCTGATGGGCCAGCTGGAGCACTCTTACGAGACCCGGCGCGGCTATTGGAAGGGCGGCACGGTCAGCGTCTACGGCTATGGCGGTGGGGTCATCCCGCGCTTTTCGGAGGTCGCCGAGGACTATCCCGAATCGTCCGAGTTCCACACCCTTCGCGTCCAGCCGCCGGCCGGCATGCACTATTCGACCGAGTTGTTGCGCCAGATGTGCGACATCTGGGAGCGGCACGGCTCGGGCCTGATCGCGCTGCACGGCCAGAGCGGCGACATCATGTTCCAGGGCTGCTCGACCGAGAACGTGCAAAAGGCCTTCGACGAGCTGAACGAGATCGGCCTCGACCTCGGCGGCGCCGGCCCGGCCTTGCGGACATCGATGAGCTGCGTCGGCCACGCCCGCTGCGAGCAGTCCTGCTACGACGAGATCCGCGCCCACCGCACCGTCATCAACGCCTTCCTCGACGAGATGCACCGCCCGGCACTGCCCTACAAGTTCAAGTTCAAGTTCTCCGGCTGCGGCAACGATTGCGTCAATGCCATCCATCGGGCCGACTTCGCGGTCATCGGCACTTGGCGCGACGAGATCAAGGTCGATCAGGAGGAGGTCAAGAAGTACGTCGCCGAGGCGGGGCGCAAATACGCCATCGACAACGTCATCGCCCGCTGTCCGACCAACGCCCTCAGCCTCAACGACGACGACACGCTCGATATCGACAACCAGAGCTGTGTGCGCTGCATGCATTGCATCAACGTCATGACCAAGGCGCTGTCGCCGGGCGACGATAAGGGCGTGACGATCCTGATCGGCGGCAAGCGGGCGCTCAAGATCGGCGACCTGATGGGCAGCGTCATCATCCCCTTCATGAAGTTGGAGTCGGACGAGGACTTCCAAGAGCTGGAGGACCTTTGCGAGCGGGTCATCGAGTTCTTCGCCGAGAACGCGCTGGAGCACGAGCGCATCGGCGAAACCATCGACCGCATCGGCTTGCCGCTCTTCCTCGAAGGAATCGGCGTCGAGGTCGACCCCAACATGGTCACCCATCCGCGCTCGAACCCCTATGTGCGCACCGACGACTGGGACGAGGAAGCGGAGAAATGGCGGCAACGAAAAGCCGCCGGCGAAAACGACTGAGCACCGAGGGTAGAGAGTACCGGGCAAAGTAGGTCATTCCAGCGACGAGCAGGATCCAGAGATGGCGAAAGAGAAGAAGCCGACGCCGCGCCGCCCGGTCGAGACCGGCGTCCCCGACCCCTTCCCCTACATGCACCCGGTGCTGAAGCGGAACTACGGCAACTGGGCCTGGCACGACCGTTTGCGCCCGGGCGTGCTGCACCACGTCGCGCATGACGGCGACGAGGTCTGGACCGTGCGCGCCGGCACCCAGCGGCAGATGGACGTCCATACCATCCGCAAGCTTTGCGACATCGCCGACGCGTATGCGGAAAGCCATGTCCGCTTCACCTCGCGCAGCAACATCGAGTTCATGCTGAGCCGGGTCGAGATGGTCGAGCCGCTGGTCGACAAGCTGGTCGCCGAGGGCTTCCCCGTCGGCGGCACCGGCAACTCGGTCTCGATGATCTCGCACACACAGGGCTGGCTGCACTGCGACATCCCGGGCACCGATGCCTCGGGCGTGGTCAAGTCGCTGATGGACTGGATGCACCACGAGTTCGTCAACGAGGAGATGCCGAACCGGGTCCGCATCACCACCTCATGCTGTCAGATCAACTGTGGTGGTCAGGGCGACATCGCCATCAACGTCCAATACACCAAGCCGCCGGTGATCAACCACGACCTGGTCGCCAACGTCTGCGAGCGCCCCGCCGTGGTGGCCCGCTGCCCGGTGGCGGCGATCCGCCCCACCATCGTCAACGGCAAGGCCTCGCTGGAGGTCGACGAGAAGAAGTGCGTCTGCTGCGGGGCCTGCTATCCGCCCTGCCCGCCGATGCAGATCAACAGCGACGAATCGACCAAGCTCGCGGTCTGGGTCGGCGGCAAGCATTCGAACGCCCGCACCAAGCCCGCCTTCCACAAGCTGGTGGTCGCCGGCCTGCCGAACAACCCGCCGCGCTGGCCCGAGGTCGGCGAGGTCGTGAAGAGGATCCTCTACGCCTACAAAGAGGGCGGCCGCGATTGGGAGCGCCTCGGCGAGTGGATAGATCGGATCGGCTGGCCGCGCTTCTTCCAGCTCATCGACCAGCCCTTCACCCGCCACCACATCGACGATTTCCGTGGCGGCAGGCACGCCCTCAACGCCTCGGCGCACGTCCACTTCTGAGGCCGACGGGGACGAGATGGCGGCAGTGAAGACATTCGGGATCCTGGTGAACGAGGGGCCGTTCACGCACCAGGCCTCGGATTCGGCCTATCGCTTCGCCGAGGCGGCGATTGCGAAGGGCTACCGGGTGCCGCGGGTCTTCTTCTATTACGACGGCGTCAACAACGCCAACAAGCTGTCGCAGCCGCAGGCCGACGACCGCAACCTGGTCAAGCTCTGGGGCGAGCTCGGGCAAGAACACGGCATCGACCTCGTCGTCTGCGTCGCGGCGGCACTTCGGCGCGGCATCAAGGACGAGATCCTGGCCGAGGGCTTTCGGATCTCCGGCCTCGGCCAGCTGATCGAGCTCGGCCTGGCGGTGGATCGGACCGTGGTCTTCGGCGACTAGCGTGGTGGTTCAGGTATGAGTGTCGAGACCGAGTTCGATACCGAGGGCGTCAAGAAGCGCTTCATGTTCGTCAACCGCAAGGCGCCCTATGGTAGCATCTATGCGTTGGAGATCCTGGAGATGGTCTTGATCTCGGCCGCCTTTGAGCAGGATGCGGTGATCGCCTTCATCGACGACGGCGTCTATCAGATCGTCAAGGGCCAGGACACCAAGGCGGTCGGCATGAAGAACTTCTCCCCCACCTACGGCGTCATCGAGATGGAGAAGGAGGACGCCGAGGAGGACGACGACATCGACATGGTCTGGCGGATCGTGGTCGAGCAGGAATCGATCGAGGCGCGCGGCCTCGGCCCGGACGACTTCGTCGTCGACGTCGAGGTCCTGGCGGCCGACGCCCTGGCCGAATTGATGAACCAGCAAGAGGTGGTGATCTCGGCATGAGCGGCGGGCGGAAGATGCTGCACACGGTCAACAAGTCGCCGTTCGAGCGCAACACGCTCGACAGCTGCCTGCGCCTGGCGGTCGAGGGCAGCGGCATCCTCCTCATCGAGGACGGGGTCTATGCCGCGCTCCGAGGCACGGGCGCCAGCGACCGGATCGAGGGCGCCGTCGAGGACTATCGCATTTTCGTTTTGGGACCGGATATCGAAGCCCGCGGGCTGGGCGCCAAGGCGCTGATCGAGGGCGTCACGGTCGTCGACTACGGCGGCTTCGTCGACCTCGTCGCCGAGCACGACGCGGTTCACGCCTGGCTCTGAGCCGGCTTCGAGGACAGCCAAATGGAGGTAATGACATGGCCTATCAGTTGAACGGAACCAGCGTCGAGACCGACGAGGAAGGCTACATCACGGATATCAGCCTGTGGTCGGAAAAGCTCGCCGACCTGATCGCCGAGGAGGAAGACATCGAGATGTCGGACGACCACTGGGAGGTCGTCAACTTCCTGCGCGACTACTACGAGGAATACCAGATCGCGCCGGCGATCCGGGTCCTGACCAAGGCGATCAAGAAGAAGCTCGGCGCCGACAAGGGCAACAGCCAGTATCTCTACGAGCTCTTCCCCTACGGCCCCGCCAAGCAGGCCTGCAAGATCGCCGGACTGCCGAAACCGACCGGCTGCGTCTAGGCCGACGGCGGGGGCGTCGGTGGGCCCATGCTGACGACGGCATTCGCGGTCCTGTTCTACGCCGCGGGCCTCGTTCTGATCCTCGGCTTGGCGCGTAAAGTCCGCCAATACGCCGCCGTCCCGGCGCCCTTGAAGATCCCGACCACACCAGCACCGACGAGCCGTGGCGGCGTCGTCTTGCGCTTGTTGCGCGAGGTGGTCTTCTTCGAGAGCCTGTTCCGCGCCAACAAGTGGACCTGGGTCTTCGGCTGGCTCTTTCACGCCGCCCTGCTGCTGGCCTTCTTCCGCCACCTCCGCTACGCCATCGAGCCGGTCTGGCAATGGGTGGTCTGGATCCAACCCTTCGGCAAGTACGCTGCCTTCGCCCTCGTCGTCGGGCTGGCCGGGCTCTGGGTCCGCCGGTTGGTGGTCGACCGGGTGCGCTACGTCACCGGGCCGTCCGACCACCTGATGCTGGCTCTCCTCGCCGGCATCGTGACGAGCGGCATCGGCCTTCGCTTCGTCGCCCGCACTGACATCGTGGCGCTGAAGGCCTTCGTCCTGGGGCTATTGCGCTTCGACTGGCAGCCGTTGCCGAGCGACCCGCTGCTGCTGATCCACTTGGCACTCGTCGTGGTGCTGATGCTGGTCCTGCCCTTCTCGAAACTGTTGCACGCTCCCGGCCTCTTCTTCAGCCCGAGCCGCAACCAGGTCGACGATCCCCGCGAACGCCGCCACCTCAGCCCCTGGGCCCGCGAGCTGGAGCGGAAGGAGGGCGGGGCATGAGCGACGTCGAGGCACCGCCGCTTGACGACTACACGATCGTGCCGCCGGTTCGCCCGGGCGCGATGGCGCACAGCCACCCCTTCCAGGCGGCGCCCGAGCACCAGGAGGCGTTGGGCTTTCCGGGCGAGCTGGTCGAGGGCTGGCAAGAGAAGGCGATCGCCAAGTTCGGCGACCTCTTGGGCAAGTACCGCTCGTTGCAGGTCTACATGGACATCTGCGTCAAGTGCGGCGCCTGCTCGGACAAGTGCCACTACTATCTCGGCACCGGCGATCCCAAGAACATGCCGGTGGCGCGCCAGGACCTGATGCGCAAGGTCTACCGCCGCTACTTCACCCTGTCCGGCAAGTGGTTTCCGAAGCTGGTGGGTGCGGCCGACCTGACCGAAGAGGTGCTGGACGAGTGGTACACCTACTTCCACCAGTGCTCGCAGTGCCGGCGCTGCTCGGTCTTCTGCCCCTACGGCATCGACACGGCAGAGTTCTCGATGGCGGCGCGCGAGATCATGGACCACGTCGGCCGTGGCCAGAAGTACTGCAACGAGATCATCGGCAAGGTCCACAAGCTCGGCAACAACCTCGGCATTCCCGAGAAGGCGTTGGAGGCGACGCTCGAGGACCTGGAAGAGGAAATCGAGGAAGAGACCGGCGTCGCCGTCAAGCTGCCGCTGAACCAGGAGGGTGCCGAGGTTCTGCTGGTGACGCCCAGCGCCGACTTCTTCGCCGAACCGCATGTCGACAGCCTGATCGGCTATGCCAAGGTCTTCCACCAGGCCGGCATCAGCTGGACGCTGTCGTCGGCCGCTTCCGAGGCCGCCAACTTCGCCCTTTTCATCGGCTCCTACGAGCAGCTGCAGGGCCTCGCCGAGCGGATCCGCAAGGCGGCCCAGGACCTGGGCGTTGCCCGCGTCGTCGTCGGCGAATGCGGCCATGCCTGGCGGGTCGCCTACTCGTTCTGGAACACGCTCGCCGGCCCCTTCGATTTTCTCGATCCCGCCTATCCGGCACCGCAGCACATCTGCGAGCTGACCTACGATTTGATCCAAGAAGGCCGGCTCACCTTCGACAAGTCCGCCAACGACCACATGACGCTGACCTTTCATGATTCCTGCAACGTCGCCCGCGGCTCGCGCATGGGGGCCGAGCCCGGCGGCCAGTTCCGCTATCCGCGCGAGATCATCAAGGCCTGCTGCAACAACTTCCACGACATGGCCGAAGAGACGATCAACGAGAGCTCGTACTGCTGCGGCGGCGGCGGTGGCCTCTTGACCGACGACCTGATCGAGCTGCGCGTCAAGGGGGCGAAGCCCCGCATGGAGGCCCTGCAGCGGGTCGCCGAGGACCACGGCGTCACCCACATGGCGGCGATCTGCGCCATCTGCAAGGCGCAGTTCAGCAAGGTCATGCCCTATTACGGCTTCTCGATGGACAAGATCGTGGGCATCCACCAGCTGGTCTCCAACGCCATCGTCCTCGATGGCGCCAACGGAGACGGCGACGCAGACGAGGACACCGACGATGAGTGAGACCACGGCGGCCGAGACGGCGCGGCGGACCTGGCGCCGCTACCAGGACGGCGACCACGAGCCGCCGCCGCTGGAGGAGAAGATCTTCGTCGCCGACCACAGCCATAAATGCCCGACCTACGTCCACCGCACCCCGCCCTGCCAGGGGAGCTGTCCCTCGGGCCACGACGTCCGCGGCTGGCTGGCGATCGCGCGTGGCATGGACAAGCCACCCCGAGACGACATGCCCTGGCAGGAATACGCCTTCGGGCGCATGGTCGAGGCCAACCCCTTCCCCGCCGCCATGGGCCGGGTCTGCCCGGCGCCCTGCGAGGACGGCTGCAATCGCAACGAGGTCGAGGACTTCGTCGGCATCAACGCGGTCGAGCAGTATGTCGGCGATTGGGCGATCGAGAATGGCACCAGGCTGCCCACACCCGCCGCCGACACGGGCCACAGCGTCGCCGTCATTGGCGGCGGCCCGGCCGGGCTCGCCGCCGCCTACTTCCTGCGCGCCCAGGGCCACGCCGTCACCGTCTTCGAGGCCCAGGACCAGCTCGGCGGCATGCTGCGCTACGGCATTCCCGGCTATCGCACGCCGCGCGACATGGTCGATGCTGAGATCGGCCGCATTCTCGATCTCGGCGTCGAGGCCCGGACCAAGACCCGGGTCGGCCACGACGTGACGCTCGAAGCGCTGGAGCGGGACTACGACGCCATCTTCTGGGCCATCGGGGCACAGAATGGCCGGCCCCTGCCGACGCCGGGCTTCGATGCGCCGAACTGCGTCATCGGCGTCGACTTCCTGGAAGCCTTCAACCAGCAACGCCTGCAGTTCACCACTCGGAAGGTGCTGGTGGTCGGCGGCGGCGACACCTCGATCGACGTCGCCTCGGTGGCCCGGCGCTTGGGCCATATCGATCACGAGCACGAGAAGGACCGGCCAGAAGCTGTGATCCTGGGCCACACCGCGCACGACGTCGCCGGGGCGATGAAGCGGGCCGGTGTCGAGGTGGTGCTGAGCTCGGTCTTTCCGCTGGCCGAGACCACCGCGGCCGAGCACGAGATCGAGGACGCCCGGCGCGAGGGCGTCGAGCTGATCGGCGGCGTGGTGCCGGTCGAGATCCTGAAGGACGACGCCGGCCGCGCCCGCACCGTCATCATGGCCGAATGCGACATGGACGGCATGACGCCCGTGCCCAGGGAAGGCACCGAGTTCGAGATCGAATGCGACATGGTGGTCTCGGCGATCGGCCAGTTCGGCGACTTCTCGGGCCTGGAAGCGCTCGACAGCGGCAACGGCTTCATCGCCACCGACCGGCTCTATCAAGTCAAGGACCGTGAGAAGCATTTCGCCGGCGGCGACATCGTTCGCCCGCACCTGCTGACGACCGCGATCGGCCAGGGTCGGATCGCCGCCGAGGGCATCGATCACTTCCTCGCCGGCGCGCCGCTCGATCGCCGGCCCAAGGTCGACGTGCATCACTTCAGCCTGCTGGCCGAGCTGGATCAGCGCCACCTGGAGCCGGCCGACTACGACCACGTGCCGACCCGCGGCACCGCCTCCGCCGACTTCGCCGTGCACAACTTCGAGGACCGCTCGGCGACCCAGGTGATCGCCCACGAGGAACTCTTCCTCGGCCACTTCAACGACGAGCCCCGCAACAAGCGGCCGGAGATCCAGATCACCGCCGATCAGGTATTGGGCAACTTCGAGGAGCGGATCAAGGGCTTTACCGAGGAGCAGGCGGTTGCCGAGGGCGCGCGCTGCATGAGCTGCGGGATCTGCTTCGAGTGCGACAACTGCGTCATCTACTGCCCCCAGATCGCCGTCTTCCGGGTCAAGAAGGACGCCCGCGCGCTCGGCCGCTATGTCGACACCGACTATGGCCGCTGCATCGGCTGCCACATCTGCAAGGATGTCTGCCCGTCGGGCTACATTCAGATGGGGCTGGGGGAATAGCGCTTCCATGCGGCACCTGGCCCTGATCGCTCTCCTCGCCGTCGCCGCCTTGGCGCGCCCGGGCGGCATCGAGGCGGCTTGCGCCGGCGAGGGCGTGCCGGTGCCCGAGATCGCCAAGGGCCGTGGCGAGGTTTGCGTCCGCGACACCGATTTCATGCGCACACGGCACATGGAGCTGCTGGTGCACCAGCGCGACGACACCGTCCGCCAAGGCGTCCGGCCCAAGGCCGAGAGCCTGCGCCAGTGCCTCGACTGCCACGCGATTGCCGGCGGCGACGGCCATCCCGTGAGCTTCGAAAGCCCGAAGCACTTCTGCCGCGCCTGCCACGACTACGCCGCGGTCCGCATCGACTGCTTCGACTGTCACGCCTCGCGCCCCGACAAATCGGCGAGCCGGCAATGAGCTGCAAGACCAGCCGCCGCGACTTCCTGGCCGCCGCCGGCGCCACGACGGCCGCCGTCGCGATCGCGCCAGGCGTGCTGCTCTACGACATGGCCGAGGCCCGGCCGGCGGGCGCGCCGGCGAGTGCCGCCAAGCGCTGGGGCCTGCTGATCGACGCCACCAAGTGTACCAAGGAGTGCACGGCCTGCGTCGTCGCCTGCAAGACCGAGAACGGCATCGGCGCCGCCGGCCGCCCGGCGACCGATCCCGAGTGGATTCGCAAAGCCGAGCTCCGCGACCCGGCCAGCGGCCGCGAGATCTCGCTCCCCCTCCTCTGCCAGCACTGCGCCGAGCCACCCTGCGTCGACGTCTGCCCGACCGGCGCCTCCTTCAAGCGGGCCGACGGCGTCGTCCTCGTCGACAAGCACACCTGCATCGGCTGCCGCTACTGCATGATGGCCTGCCCCTACCAGGCCCGCTCCTTCGTGCATGAGAGCTTGCGCGACCAGAAGCCGCACGCGCCGCGCGGCAAGGGCACGGTCGAAAGCTGCACGCTGTGCGTCCACCGGGTCGACGCCGACCGAACTCCGGCCTGCGTCGAGGCCTGCCGGGCCGAGGGCGAGGGTGCCATGACCTTCGGCGACCTCAACGACCCGGAAGCCGAGATCTCCAAGCGGATCGCCGGGCATAGCGGGCGGCAGATCCGCGCCGACCTGGGCCTGGACCCGGGCGTCCGTTACCTGGGCATCTGAGGGGACGGGGATGGCGGTCACGATCTATCGGCGGCTCGATCTCGGCGGCGCCTACTATGTCCTGCTTGCCGGTGCCGGCCTGATCGTCGCCTTGGGCTTGGCGGCGGCCTGGTACATGGAGCACCACGGCCACTGGGTCACCGGCATGGACAACCGGACCGTCTGGGGGTTGCCGCACGTCTTCGCGATCTTTCTGATCGTCGCCGCCTCGGGCGTCCTGAACGTCGCCTCGATCGGCACCGTCTTCGGCCGCGAGGCCTATAAGCCGTTGGCGAGGCTCTCGGGCCTGATGGCGATCGCGCTTCTGATCGGCGGGCTCGCCGTGCTGGTCCTCGACCTCGGCCGCCCCGACCGCCTGGTGGTCGCCATGACGACCTACAACTTCGCCTCGATCTTCGCCTGGAACATCTTCCTGTATGTCGGCTTTCTCGCCGTCGTGGCGCTTTATCTCTGGTGCCTGATGGAGCGGCGGATGAAGCCGTGGAGCACCGCCGCCGGCGTCCTGGCCTTCCTCTGGCGCCTGGTGCTGACCACCGGTACGGGCCTCATCTTCGGCTTCCTGGTAGCGCGGGAAGCTTACGATTCGGCGGCGCTGGCGCCGCTCTTCATCGCCATGTCGTTCGCCTTCGGCCTCGCCCTCTTCATCATCGCCCTCTTTCTCCTCTACGACGCGGCGGCCCTCGATTCCGCTCTCGTGCGCAGGCTCGGCCGACTGCTCGCCGTCTTCACAGGCACCGTGCTCTATTTCACCGCGCTGCCGCACCTCGCCAATCTCTACGCCGCCGAGCACTTGGAGGTGGAACGCTTCCTGCTGCTGGACGGCGGTGCGATCACGGCGCTCTTCTGGCTCGGCCAGGTGACCCTCGGCGGAATCCTGCCGCTGGCCCTGCTGCTCTGGAACGGTGCCGGCCCCTCGCCACGCCGGGTCCTGGCAGCCGCGGTGCTGGCGGCGGCGGGCGGCTTGGCGCAGATCTACGTCATCGTCATCGGCGGCCAGGCCTATCCGATGACGCTCTTTCCCGGCCTGGAGATGCAGACCGCCTTCTACGGAGACGTCGCCCGCTATGCCCCGAGCCTGCCCGAGCTCGGCCTCGGCCTCGGCGGCATTGCGCTGGCCGTTCTCGTCGTCGCCGTCGGCCTGCGCGTGCTAGACTTCCTGCCACGCCACCTAGCGGGTCAAGGGGATTAGGGGAGCCATGGTGACGGAGCATCCATTCGCCCAGTACGTCCGCACGCTCGGGCGCGGCAAGAACGTCGGCCGCTCGTTGACCGAGGACGAGGCCGAGACGGCAATGGCCATGGTGCTGGCCGGCGAGGTCCGGCCCGAGCAGCTGGGCGCTTTCCTGATGCTGCTCCGGGTCAA
>JASLMY010000220.1 GCA_030746295.1 Alphaproteobacteria bacterium
CTTGAGGGCGAAGAACTCGTGCAAGGCCTGGCGCATCTCGGCGCCTTTCAAGTCCGTCTTCAGGGTGACGTCGAACCCCCGTGCCCGGAACGCCTCGGCGATCGCCTCGGCGTCGGCGACCGCGTTCTGCAGTCGGGGCCAGCCGCCCGCGTAGTCGTCGATCCCGATCACCAGGGCGTAGGAGCGGGCGTAGAGATCGGCGACGTCGACACTCGGTGCCGCCTCGGCCCGCAGGATCGGGCCGAGGAGCAGCAACGCCGAGAGCATCGCGGCCAGCCGGGCCGCCCCGAGCCTCCCGACAGCCCTACCCTCGCACATCTCTTCGCCTCGACCTGTTCCGCGCGTCATACCGGCGCAAGTCTAGCATAGCCGGTCGCGGCCATTGAGCGCCGGCGGCGGCCGCCGATCGGCCGCGTTCAGAGCGCGCCGACGGTCAGGGAATAGGGGGTGACGGCACGGGCGTCGTTGCTGCCGTCGCGGACTTCGATCAGGTATTCGCCGGCTTGCGGCAGTTCCACTTCGGCCTCGGTTTCGCCGCCCTTGGCCTTGGGCCCGATCCAATCGCGAATGACCCGCCGCTCGTCGTCCCAGACGCGAAACGAGATGTTGAGGGCCTCGGGCGTCTGGTCGACGACGACGCCGAGCGCGCCCTGGTCGGGCGCCTCGAAACGGTACCAGTCGACGTCGCCCTTGGGCAGGATGGCGGCGCGGAAGGGGGCGTCGGCGACCAGCGGGGTCGCCTGGGAGACGGTCGGGTTGGGCTCGCCGCCATCGCGAGTCGGGGTGAACTTCAGAACCAAGCGGTAGGGCTCGACCGCCCGGGCGTTGTTGCTGCCGTCGCGAACTTCCAGAAAGAAGGCACCGGCGCGGGGTAGATCCACAACGCCTTCGGTGTTGCCGCCCTTCCGCTTTGGTCCGATCCAGTCGCTGATCACGCGCTTCTCCATGTCCCAAACGCGGAACGAGACGTCCAGCGCCTCGGGCACGTCCTCGACCGTGACGGCCAGCGCGCCCTGATCCGCGACCTCGACGCGATACCAGTCGACGTCGCCCTTCGGCAGGATGGCTGCGGCGACCGAGCCGTCGGCGGCGATCGTGGCGGCGCTGGCGAAGCTGTTGTTCGGTTCGGCCTGATCGCCCGTTGGCTGAAAGGCGAGGGCGAGACGATAGGGGCGAACGTCGCGGGCGTCATTGCTGCCGTCGCGGACCTCCAGCCGGTAGACGCCCGGCGCCGGCAGGTCGACGACGGCCGAGGTATCGCCCCCCTTCGCCTTCGGGCCGATCCAATCGCGAAGCACTCGCTTCTCGTCGTTCCAGACCCGGAATGAGACGTCGAGTGATTCCGGCGTATCGCCGATGCGCACGGTCAAGGCGCCCTGCTGGTCGACCCGAAAGCGATACCAGTCGGCATCGCCCTTCGGCAAGATCGCAGCATGCAAGCTCTGGCGCGGCCCGATCAGGGCGGCCGTGCCGAAGCTGTCGTTGGGCTCCAACTCGTCCGCGGTTGGCGTGAAGGCGAGACCAAGGCGATAGGGCTTGGCCGCACTGGCGTCGTTGCTGCCGTCTCGGACCTCGATCGTATAGTGGCCGGGCCTGGGAAGATCGGCACTGCCGGTGGTCTCACCGCCCTTGACCTTCGGCCCGAGCCAGTCGCGGATCACCCGCTTCTCGCCGCTCCAAACCCGGAAGGCGATGTCGAGCTCAGCCGCCACCTCGCTGATCCGGACCCCCAGCTCACCTTGCCGGTGGACCGTGACGTGGTACCAATCGGCGTCGCCCTTGGGCTCGATGGCACCGACGACGGCGGCGACGGCGGCGACGCGGTTGGCCCGACCGTAGCTGTCGTTCGGTTCGCGCTCGGCGGACAACGTTGCCGGCTCGGCGATATCGTCCAGGTCGCCGACGGCGACGCCGGTGGCGGCGCCGAGCGCCCGGGTGAGACCCGCCTCGTCCTCCGAACCTTGATAGCGGCCGCCCCCGGCCGAGGCGATCTCGCGCAGTTGCTTTTCCGTATCGGCGTCGACCCCGAAGCCGATGATGTGAAGCTCGACCGACCGTTGCGCCAACGCTTGCGGCGGCACGGCGACGCCGAGCAGCGCCAGTGCGATGAAAGCCAACCCGAGCCGGCGGCTCCAGGTACGCAACTTCGCTGTCGTTGATCCGTCCATTGGCCTGTCCTAGCGTGTCGGCAGGTTGCCCGCGACCGCGATCGGATCGCCGCCGCAGGTCTCCTTGCCGTCGGTCAAGACGATCAGCTTCTGGCGCTCGGACGCCGCGTTCTTCGCCAGATAGTGGTCGGCGAAGGCGACGGCCTTCGCGAGCGGCGTGCTGCCCGAGGGCCGGACCGGCGCCAGCGCCGCCGTCAGCGCCCGCCTGTCGGTGGTGAAGCTCTGCTCGACGACGACGTTCCGGCAGTCGTAGAAAACGATCAGCGCGACCTCGGTCTCGCCCCCCAGCCGCTCGACGATGCGCGCCGCGCTCTGCTTCGCCTTCTCCATGCGGCCGCCGTTCTTCATGCTGCCCGAAGCGTCGAGGACCAGCAGCACCGATTCCGTGACGCCGCCGGCACTAGCCGGCTTGGGAGCCGCCGACGTACCGGCTTCGAGCTCGACCCTTGCCCAGTCGACGGCGGCCTTCAGTGCCGACAGCTCCTCCAGCGCCTGGAGCAGCCGGTCGCAATGGCGATTGGTCTCGGTCGCGAGCTCGATCTGGGCGTCCTCGGCCTTGCGCTGGAAATAGGTCTTCAGGGTCGGCGCGAGGGAATCGCGATAGTAGCGGGCGGCGAACGAGCGTCGGAACCGGGCGATCGCCAGGGCGTCGCGCTGGAACGGCCCCGGTCGGCGGTAGTAGCTCGTCGCCTTTTCCAGCGGTCCGCCGTCGACCGTGTCCTGCCAGAACTCCTCCAGGCGGGCCTGCACCGCGTCGGGCCCACCCTCTTCGACCAAACCTGACCAGGATTGCGGGCCGGTGACGATCTGGGCGTGCTTGGCCTCCATGTAATTCGTGTAGGCGTTCCACCAGTAGTCGTGATAGTCGCGCTGTTGTGTCTTGATGAACTTGCCCAGGCTCCAGTCGATGAAGGCGACGCCGCTCATCGCCAAGCCGAGGCTCTTGGAGCCGATCTTGGCCACGAGCCAGCCCTGCTGAGCCTTGACGGTCTCGGCGACGGCCTTGATCTTGGCCGCGTCGTCGCCGCCGATCGCCTTGACGATCTCAGCACCGATGGTGAGGGCCGTCACCGAATTGCCGATCCGACCCAGCGCCTGATCGATGTTTCGGGTCAATGGCTCGGCTCGGCTGCCGGTGGCGATCGTATGGTCGATCTGCTTGATCAGCCGCCCCGACCAGCGGTCGCGCAAGAACACCTTCCAGCGCGGCTCCTCGATCAGATAGGTGATCTCTCGGGCATAGCTGCCGCCCGACAGCGCTTCCAAGAAGGCGACCTGGTCCTTGACCACGCCGAAGGCGTCCTTCAGGTGGCCGCGGAAGAGCGTTTCCGCCTGATCGGCGCCGGCGAGGCTCCCGAGCTCGGCGCCGTAGCGTTCCTGCAGCGACCAGGCATCGCAGCTCGCGGCCTCGACACCTCCGGCCGTCGTCAGCGCCGCCAGGAGGCCGAGCCCGACGGCGCGAGCGGTGTTCTTGGCACCCATCGGGGCGCTCTCTACTTGCTCAGCATCACCCACTCGCCCTGCCAGTCGTCGGGCGGCGGATTGTCGGCGAAATGGGCGCAGCGCTCTATGAAGACCTCGGATGCCTTGTCGGTATCGTTCAGGCTCAGGGCCTCGGCGAACTCGGATGTTGCCTTCTGCCATTCGCGCTCGCGGTAGTAGGCCAGGCCGTCGCGAAAGCGGTTCAGGACCTCGACCAGGTTGGGAAAGCTCTCGCCGGTATGGTGGTCCATGACCTCATGCACGGCGACCGGCTTGCTTCGGCCGGCGACGACGACGAAGTCCACGGGCCGGGTCCGGTAGGTGCTGCGCAGCTTTTGAAGCGTGTTCTCGCTGATCAGGATTTTGGCGCCATAGGGCTTGCATAGGCCTTCGAGGCGCGAGGCCAGGTTCACGCCGTCGCCGATCACGGTGTAGTCCATCCGCTTGGGCGAGCCGATATTGCCCGAGACGACCTCGTCGGTGTTGATGCCGACGCCCATCTCGATCGGGTTCTTACCCCCACGCATGCGCCTGACGTTATAGGCCCCGAGCTTGGTGATCATCGAGATCGCGGTGCGCACCGCCCGGTCCTCGTCGTCCTCGTGGCCGAACGGCGTCCCGAACACCGCCATGATCGCATCGCCGATGAACTTGTCGAGCATGCCGCCTTCGTCGTTGATGCAGTCGACCATGATCGAGAAGTACTCGTTCAACAGGCTGACGGTGCCCTGCGCACCCAGCTCCTCGGTGTGGGAGGTAAAGTCGCGCACGTCGGTGAACAGGACCGTGGCCTCGCTGCTCTGGCCGCCCAGCAGCTCTTGGCCGTGCTCCATCAGCCGGTCGGCCAGGGACGGGTCCATGTAGCGGGACATGGTCGACTTCAGCCGCTTCTCCGAGCTGATGTCCTCGATCATCATCATCGAGCCGTAGCTGTCCTCGGCGTGGCGCAGCGGCAGGATGTTGAGATTGATCGAGCAGCCTTCGCCGCGCACGTCGATGTTGGCGTCCATCGCCCCGTCGGCGCTGCGTGTCTCCAAGGCCTTCTGCAGGCGCTCGTTGATCCAGCTGTTGGTGCCCCGAAACAAGGTCGCGGCGGGCAGCCCGACGATGTCGGAGGCGCGGGCCCGCATGATGCGCTGCACCGCCGCGTTGCAGGTCACCACCGTGGCCTCCTCGTCGAATGTCAGGACGCCGTTCGACATGCTTTCCAGGATGGTGTCGTTGTAGTTCTTCATCCCCTGGATGTCTTCGAACAGCTTGGCGTTCTCGAGGCAAATCGAGATCTGGGCCGTGAAGGCCCGCAAATGCTCGCCGTCTTCCGGTGTGAAGGGCCCTCCGCGCTTGTTCAAGACCTGCGTGACGCCGATCCGTTGGCCCTCGCGGTTGACGACCGGGGCGCAGAGGATCGAGCGGGTGAAATAGCTGGTCTTGGCATCGAAGCTCGGGTCGAAGCGCAGATCGGCGTAGGCGTAAGGGATGTTGATGGTCTCGCCGGTGGTGAAGACGCTGCCGGCAATGCCGGCGTTGTTGGGCAGTCGGAACTTTGCCGCGTCGAGGTCGAGACCGGTCTCCACATAAAGCTCGTCGGTCTTCTCGTCGTTCAGGAACAGGGTCGCGCGGTCCGCGTCCATCATCTCGGCGATGGCGACCATGATCTTCTGCAGCAAGGGGCCGAGCTGGATCTCGGTCGAGAGCTCGGTGACGACCTTGAGGACGTTCGCCTCCGTCTGCCGGGCCTCTTCCATGTGTCTGAGATTAACGTTGCCGTCGAGCACGATCGAGGCCTGCGTCGTCATCGCGTCCAAGAGCTCGAGGTCGGCCGTGGTGAAGTTGCCCTCGCGCTTGTTCAGGCACTGAATGACGCCCAGCATCTCGCCGCGGACGGTGCGAATCGGGGCGCAGACCAGGTTGCGGGTCCGGTATCCGCTGATCCGGTCGATGGTCTGCGAAAAGCCGGTATGGGCGTAGGCGTCGTGGACCAGGATACCCTCGCCGGAGGTAAAGACCTTTCCCGCGATGCCGCTGGAGTTGGGGATCGTCAGTTGGCGCAACTCGCCGCCGCGGGCGACGCGGGCATAGAGCTCGCCGCTCGCGGCGTCGTTCAAGAACAAAGTGCCGCGGTCGGCCTCGGTCGCCTCCACCGTCATCTCGACAAGGACCTCGAGTTGCTCCTCCAAGGTCGATGCCTGCGCGACCCGATTGGTAACGGCGAGCAGAAGACTGGGGCTTTTGCGCCGTTTCCGGGGCTGGGACTTCTGTGCCGGGGGAGTGTCCGCGTTCTCTTCGGCCTGGCTCATGTCGTCTCTTCCAGCTTCCGGCGCAGCTCGACGATCGTCTCTTGGAGCTGCCGCCGCTCGTCATCCGACGCTCGCGCTTGCCGCTGCGAGGCTTCTTCGGCATCGGCCTGCGCCTCAGCCAGTTGGCGGCGCAGCGAATACACCGTGTCTTGAAGTTGCTCCCGATCGGCCGCGCTGGCCGCCGCCGCCGCTTGCAGCCCCTCTTCGCGTGCCGCCGCGGCGTCGACCAGCTCTCGGCGCAGGGCGGCGATGGTCTCTTGCAGCGTCTCCCGCTCGCGCGCGCCCTCGGTGCGGGCTTCATGGAGCGCCAGCTGCGTGCTCTGGTCGCGACGGTGCAACTCTTCCCTGAGGGCGGTCACGGTTTGCTGCAGCTGGCTAACCCGGTCGACGCTGTCCGCCACGGCCAACTCGATGGCGCGTTCCTTCTCGCGATCGAGGTTCTCCATGGCGCGCCTGAGCGCCTTGATCGTCTCCATGAGCTGGTGATTGAGCGCCTCGGCCCGTCGCAGCGCGTCCTGCTCGCTCCGTTCGGGCGTCGTCGTCGGGCCGCTTTGTCGCAGATCACCCAACAGCGTGTCGTTCCTCCCGCGGATAATAGTAAGGCTGGCGCCGGTTCGGCGAAAGGGCGTTTGCGCCCCGATAGTGACCGATGTCACAGACCGGGCCCGTGCTTCCGGCTAAGTCGACCGCGACGCCAGTCGCCGGCTGGCCGACCTTGGCGTCTTCGAAAGAGGGAGCATCGACGTGGGTATTTTGACCTGGATCGTGTTCGGCTTGATCGCCGGCATCGTCGCCAAGCTGATCATGCCGGGGAAGGACCCCGGTGGTTTCTTCATCACCGTCTTGATCGGCATCGCCGGCGCCTTCGTCGGCGGCATCATCGGCTCGCTGATCGGCTTCGGCGACATCAGCGGTTTCGACCTCAGGAGCATGGGCCTGGCGGTCCTCGGTGCGGTCGTCCTCTTGTTCGGCTATCCCCACGACCTCGCCAAGGCGAAGGCGCTTCTGGCCGAGGCCGGCTATGGCGACGGCTCGACCTGACCCTGAAGCTGCCGCCGACCGGCTATGCCCGCGACGGCGGCCAGATCGTCGCCCAGCAGCTGCAGAAGGCCGGCTTCCGCGTCAAGATCGTCAACGTCGAATGGCCGGTTTGGTTGAAGGAGGTCTACAAACAGAAGAACTACGACCTCTCGATCGTCAGCCATGTCGAGCCGATGGACATCGGCATCTATGCGCGGCCGAAATATTACTTCCAGTACGACAATGCCGAGTTCAACGCGATCATGGCCAAGGCCGACGGCACCCGCGATTTGGCAGAGCGCTCCAAATACCTGAAGCAAGCACAACGCAAGCTCGCCGACGACGCGGTCAACGGCTATCTCTTCCAGCTCGCCAAGATCACCATCAAGGACAAGAAGCTGGGCGGCGTCTGGCGGAACTCGCCAATGTTCGTCAACGACATGCGCTCGGTGAGCTGGCGCGACTGAGCGGCAGGCCTTCGCCCGGCCAAGCCCTCAAATCGCGCCGGTCTCGCGAAACCTGGCGATGGCCGCCGCGTCGTAGCCGCACTCGCGCAGGATCTCTTCACTATGCTCGCCGAGCTCGGGCGTCGGCCTGGGGAAGCGATCCGGCTCAGGTGCACGGGTCATGTTGATCGCCTGTCCGACCAGGCTGATTTCGCCGAGCGCCGGATGGTCGGCCGGCCGCGCCATCCGCAGGTGGCGCACTTGCGGATCGGCGAAGACCTGGTCGATCGAGTAGATCGGTCCGCAGGGGACGCCGGCCGCATTCAGGAGATCGATCCATTCGCCGCTCGGGCGCGTCGCCGTGATCTCGCTAAGCTTGCCGTTAAGGGCCTCTCGGTTCTGGGAGCGCGCCTCCGCGTCGGCGTAGTCCGGATCGTCGATCAGCGCCTCGGCCCCGATCGCCTTGCAGAAGCGGGCCCACAGGGTGTTGCCCGCCGCGGCGATGTTGATATGGCCGTCGGCGGTCGGAAAGACGCCGGTCGGAATCCCGGTCGGATGGTTGTTGCCGGCCTGCGGCGCCACTTCCCCCGCTATGGTCCAGCGGGAGGCCTGGAAATCGAGCATCTGGACCATCGCTTCCAGCAGCGAGGTATGGACCCATTGGCCCTCGCCCGTGACCTCGCGGTCGAGCAGGGCCAGGAGAACGGCCTGCGCCAGGAACATGCCCGCCGTCAGGTCGCAGATCGGGATGCCGACCCTGACCGGGCCTTGGCCCGGCAAGCCGGTAATCGACATGAGGCCGCCCATGCCCTGGGCGATCTGGTCGACGCCGGGTCGCTCGCCATAGGGGCCGTCCTGGCCGAAGCCGGCGATCGAGCCGTAGACGATGCGCGGGTTGACGCGGCGCACCGCCTCGTAGTCGATGCCGAGGCGGTGCTTG
>JASLMY010000221.1 GCA_030746295.1 Alphaproteobacteria bacterium
ATGACGGGATCTATCTGAAGCCGCCGGACGCGCCGGGACTGGGGCTGGAGCTCGATGCCGAATTTGCGGCCGCGCACCGGATCGACTGAGCCAATTGGCAAGGAACCGAGAAGAAACCAACAAGCCAAATCCGATCACAAGCAAGTGCCGACTTACCTGTCCTGCCAGAGTGATCCGAAGGCCTACCCACCCAGCCTCCAGACTGCACCGAGCTTGCGACATTCGGCTTCCCAAGATCGTACCGGCACGATTACCAGCGATTAGGCAGAGAATCAGACGAGCTCAACCATGCGGGATAAACAGAATTATCCCGCATGGTTACCGACACGCATCGGCGGGGCGACAGGTAGCGGACTGGTTTGGGGCTGATAAGCATTGTAGTCGAGCCCAATTTGCTGATGCTCTTGCCCGTTTCGGCGGATGCTCCGGGGATAAAACACGCCGGAGCCAGAACGTCGTCTTCGTCGCTCTCCAGTCGGAATGTTAGGCTATGGTCTGAGGCGGCGCGCCGATCGGCTGGCGATCACATTTTGGCTTCAAATTGCAGGAGATCCTTGATGACGCAGGTGCCTCCGGGACCCGAGTTCAACACATTCACGGCCATCGCCCGCTGTCCAAAGACCCACCGGCTGGGCATCGCGACTTCAACACGCTCGCTCGCCGTCGGTGCGCGTGTGCCGTTCGTTAGGCCACGGCTCGGAGCTGTGGCCATCATGGCCATCGCCGATACCCGGCTTGGCTTGATGGCCCAGAAGTTACTCGAGACCGGATACAAGGCGCCCGCGGGCATCGACCAGCTTGTCTCGGGCGATCCCTATTGCGAATACCGGCAGCTCGGCGTCATCGACGATGATGGCTTCGCCGCGGCCCGGACCGGGACACAGAATCGAGATTGGGCCGGTCATCACGTGCATGACAATTTCATCGCGCTGGGAAACGTCCTGCAGGGCGAGCACATCCTCAATGCAATCGAGGAAGGCTACAACGCCAGACCAGACGACGAGATCGAGGACCGTCTGATGGCGGCGATCGAAGCGGGCAGAGATGCCGGTGGACAAAAAGGTGGGCAGCGTTCGGCGGCGATCTTGGTTTACGAGGACAAGGAATTCGCTCGCGTCGACCTGAGGGTCGATGCTCACGATGAGCCGGTTGGCGAACTGCGCCGCGTGTTTGATTTCTTCAAGCCGGCAATCGACTACTATGCCCATCGTCAAGTGGATGCGCGTGTAAATCCTCTTTTCGAGGCCGTGCCCGGGAAGGGGTATTGAACGGCTTGTAGATCTCTTGCGGCAGGCATGACGGGATGTCGTCTTTCGGAGGTAAAATTCCCGTCGGGCCGAGACAGCTGGAACAGGCATTTGTAAACCCTATGTCCGTTGAGGCGTCGAACATAGGGTCTATAAGCGTCGGTTCTGGCCAGGTCTGCCGTACGGGGATTTCACCCCCGACAGGAGACGTTTACAGCTCTCCTTCCCATGGTCGGGTAGATACGACGACCAAGCAGGATGGCGGCAGACTACGAGAGCATAGAAACTCATCACGATAGGCAGGCAGAGCGGCCGGCGCGCGGCCTGTGCTTATCGCCAAGAATCTCGACATGTATCCGCGCCGAGACTAATAACGGATCGCTGAACGGTTCGGAGAGAAGGAGGAGGCGAGGTCATGAGCGAGAACGTTTTTCGAACCGAGCTGTGCGATCTCCTCGGCATCGACTATCCGATCATGCTGGCAGCGATGGCGCCCGATGTCTCCGACCCGACACTGGTCGCCGCCGTCTCCGAGGCCGGCGGCATCGGCGTCCTCGCCTGCGCCGACAAGAGCCCCGACGAGATCAGGGAGCTGGCGGCGGAGACCCGCAAACTGACCGACAGGCCCTTCGGCATCGACGTGGCGCTGCCGATCAAGGCCGATGCCCTGTCCCTGAACTACAGGGAAGCCCTCGCCCAGGCCGACCTGCCCGAGGCGCATGTCCGCCTGCGCGACGAATTCATGGCCGCCAATGGCATCCCCTATGTCGATGACATCAGCGCGGCGACGCCGGGGTTGAGCTCCGTCGCCGCCTTCAAGCTCGGTTACGAGTTCGGCAAGCGCCAGGTCGAGGCCATCCTCGACATCGCGCCGGCGCTCTTCGTCTCCGCCCTTGGCGATCCTTCCTTCATGGTCGCCGATGCCCATGCCCGAGGCATCAAGGTGATGTCGGTGGTCGGTCGGTCGAAGGACGCGCGCCGGGTCGCGCGGGGCGGCGTCGACGCGGTCATCTGCACCGGCACCGCAGCGGGTGGGCACAGCGGCGCCGTCGACGGCATGGTGCTCGTGCCCGAGGTGGCGGAGATGGTGGCGCCTACCCTGGTCGTTGCCGGCGGCGGCATCGTCGACGGGCGCGGCCTAGCGGGCGCCCTGGCGCTCGGCGCCGTCGGGGTCTGGGTCGGATCACGCTTCATCGCCAGCGAGGAATGCGCCGCCAAGCCCTGGTACAAGCAGCAGCTCATCGAAGCTGACGACATGGCCACGGTGCGCAACCGCTGGTACACCGGCAAGACGACGCGCCATATCGAGGGTGCCTGGGACAGGGCCTGCGAGGCATCGGGTCTGGAGCCCCTCGACATGCCGGCGCAGGGCATCTGCGTTGCGCCCATGACTCTGGGCGCGGTCGAGGTCGGCGAGTATGTCTCGTCCGGGATCTATTGCGGCCAGGGCACGGCGCGCATCGACGCGGTTCTGCCCGTCCGGCGGATCGTCTCGGAGATGATCGAGGACGCGCGCCATATCCTGACCGAGGAGCTGCCCGGCAGAATTCGGTTCGACTAGGCTAACGCCATGCTCGCCGGCGCGAGCTCGCCGATACCCGGCGGGCCGGCCTTGCTGCCCTTGGCCCGCGCGCTGTCGAGGCCGCCGGCGACGGGCTCTGGGATCGACCGAGATGGCGGGGTGGTCTCCTGTTTCGCAAATGTGGCTCGTTTGGCTATGATCGAGCACGCCCTGGGGGGACTCACTTGGGGAAGACCGGATCAACAGCAATGGGGGATGGAGTACTGCAAGGAGAGTGACGGTGAGGATAGCGGGCTGCGATCTGGGCAAGGCTTCCGTGGGTTTCGTCGTCGCCAGCGTGGGTGAAGACGGCAGGCCGGAGGTGGAAGGTACCGCCTGTGAGTTGCACGAGGGCGACCCTCTGGGACTGTTCGAAGAGTGGTACCGCGACAACGACATCGCTTCCTGCGCCGCCCTGGCGGCGACCGGCGTTTACGCCGACGAGCTGTGCGAGCCGGTCCTGATCCTGCCCGAGGATTCCTGCCAAGAGGCCGCCCTCGAGCTCACGCCCGAGCTCGAGGACGCGCTCAACGTGGTCAGCATCGGCGCCCGCGGCTACGCCGCGCTGAGCCGCCGGGCCACCCTGAACGGCGGCTCGTCCGATTTCGTCTATCAGTACCTCGAGAACGACAAGTGCTCCTCGGGCACCGGCGAGAACATCCAGAAGATCACCGAGCGCTTCGGGCTCACCGTCACGCAAGCCGACGAGCTTGCGCTCTCCGTCGATGAGAGCATTGCCATCACCGCCCGCTGCTCGGTCTTCGCCAAATCCGAGATGACCCATTTCGCCAACCAGGGCCGGCCGACGGCCGAGCTCTTCAAGGGCTATTTCGGTTCCGTCGCGCGCAATGCCTATGCCCTGGCGGCGCGCAACCGGGTCCAGGGCCCGGTCTACCTGATCGGCGGCCCGGCCCAGATCCAATCCTTCCGCAGCGCCTTCGAGGAATTGATCGGGGCGCCGGTCGAGAGCCCGCCGCTGGCCGAGTGCTTCGAAGCCGCCGGCGCCATGGCCATCGCCGCCCAGCAGGCCCGCTCGGGCAGCGAAGCCCGGGCCGCCCTTCCCCGGGACCCGGCGGCGCTGCTGCGGCCGGTCGAGAAGCGTTTCGAGACCCTGGCGCCGGCCAGCCGCGTGCGGGACCGGGTGACCATCATGGACGAGCCCGCGATCCCCGAGGGTGCGGCCCTGGCGCCCTCGATCCTCGGCCTCGACCTCGGTTCTACAGGCGCCAAGGCGGTGCTGACCTCGATCGAGACCGGCGAGATCGTGCTCGACGTCTACGACCGCACGCGGGGCAACCCGGTCGACGCGGCGCGGCGCCTGGTCAGCGCTCTGCTCGAGCAGGCCGAGGCGGACGTGCGCGCCATCGGCGTCACCGGCTCGGGCCGCGAGGCGGTGGCGACGCTGCTGCGCGCCGTCTATCCCGACAGCGACAACATCGTCGTACTCAACGAGATCGTGGCCCACGCCACGGCCGCCAGCCGCTGTGACGCCGACGGCGGCGCCGACCTCTCGGTGATCGAGATCGGCGGCCAGGACGCCAAGTACATCCGCGTCCAAGGCGGCCGCATCGTCGAGAGCGACATGAACAAGGCCTGCAGCGCCGGCACCGGCTCGTTCTTGGAGGAACAAGCCAATCTTTACGACGTCCACGACATTCAGGAGTTCATCGATCTCGCCTCCGTCGCCGAACGACCGCCGGAACTGGGCCACATGTGCACCGTTTTCGTGGCTGACGCGGCGGCGTTGGCCATCAAGGAAGGCTTCGGGCGCGACGACATCTTCGCCGGCTTCCAGTATTCGGTGATCCACAACTACCTCAACCGCGTGATGGGCCAGCGCACCCTCGGCCAGCGTGTCTTCTTCCAGGGCAAGCCGGCCTCCAATCCTTCGCTGGCCTGGACCCTGGCGGCGGTCACCGGACGCGAGATCGTGGTGCCGCCCAATCCGGGCGCCATGGGGGCCTGGGGGATAGGCCTTTGCGCCGTCGAGCAGCTCGACCGGCTAGCACTGGCAACGGCGCCCAGGCTCGCGCTCGGCCAAATCCTGGCGGCGGAGATCACCGGACGCTCGGAGTTCCAGTGCCGCGACGCCCGCTGCCAGACGCTCTGCCCCATCGAGCGCACCACCATCAAGGTCGGCGAGATCAGCCGCCAGGCGGTCTCGGGCGGCGCCTGCCCCAAGTTCGAAGTCTCGACCAAGAGCCAACCGAAGCTGCCCAAGGAGGCACCGAACCCCTTCGAGCAGCGCGAGGCCCTGATCGACAGCTTCGTGCCGGCGCCCAACGGCGGGCCGGTGCTGGCCATCCCCGCGGTCAGCTCGCTCGCCCCCCACGTCCCCTGGCTCGCCACCTTTGCCGGCGCGCTCGGCTTCTCGGTAATGATCCTGCGCTCAGACAAGCACTCGCTGGCGGCCGGCGAGCAGCTTTGCAACAGCTTCGATTCCTGCGGCCCGGTGAAGATCGCGCACGCCGTCTGCGACACCGATGTCGATCTGATGCTCTTTCCGTCCATCTTCCACATCGCCGACACCAGGGGCCGCGGCGGCCAGACCTGCGTCGCCGAGCAGGTCATGCCCTCGCTGGTCGAGCAGTTGCTCCGCTCTCGGGGCCGAAAGACGAAGTTGGTGCGGCCGCGGCTGTCTTTCCGCGAGGGGCCGGCGGCGCCGGAGCTGAGCGCCGAGATGGTGCGCCTGGCCGACGAGCTCGGCGTCGATCCCACAAGCATCGAAGCAGCCGTGGCCAAGGCCGCCGAAGCCCATCACGCCTTCGAGGACGGGCTCGAGCGGATCGGCGAAGAGGCGCTCGACTATGCCCGGCGGAACGACCTGCCCAGCGTCC
Organism: Alphaproteobacteria bacterium; assembly: GCA_030746295.1. Next base: position 5,646 of record JASLMY010000221.1, read on the forward strand.
TGCTGCTGGGCCACCTGCACGTGATCTGCGATCCGGCCATCAACGCCAACATCCCGCACCTCTTGAGGCGCAATGGCGCCATGGCAATACCGGCGGACTGCTTCGGGCTCGACGACGAGACACCGCCGATGAAGAAGATCTACTGGGGCGACGCCAACCGCGCGATGCGCGCGGCGGTCCAGGCCCGCGAGCTGGGCGACATCTTCCCGGTGCTGCTCGCTTCCTTCGGCTGCGGACCCTCCTCGTTCACCGAGCAGGTCTTCCAGGCTCTGATGGAGGGCTACCCGCACACCATCCTGGAGAGCGACGGCCACGGCGGTGAAGCCGGCTTCGTCACCCGCATCCAGGCCTTCCTGCAATCGGTGCGGCAATACATCGCCGAGGGCGGCGCCCGCGCGCTGCCCGACAACGCCAAGCGGATCTCCTATGTCAGCCCGACCCGGAAAAGCGGACCCAGCTTTCTCGATCCCGAGGTTCACTACGTGGCCATGAGCATGGCCGACAATGTCGGCGCCACCTTCGCCGCCACCTACCGCGCCTACGGCTACGACGTGGTGACCGCGCCGCCGCACAGCGACAGCACCTGGCAGGCCGGCAAGGCCGACTGCTCGGGCAAGGAGTGCATGAGCTATCAGTTGATGTGGGGTGCCTTCCGCCAGCACCTGGAGCAGAATCCGCCGGTCAAGGATACCGTGCTGCTGGCTTTCTCGGGCCAATTGTGCCGCACCGGCGCCTTCGGTGTGAAGGACCAGATCTCGCTCGAAAAGATGGGCTTCGACGGCAACGTGACTATGCAAGGCATGCCGTTCGGCGGCGACCGGTCGATGTCGTTGCTGCTGTGGGCGGGGCTTTCGGCGATCGAGATCCTGCGCCAGCTCTATATCTACCACGTACCGGTGGAATCCCTTCGCGGCGACGCCCGGGCGATTTATGACGCTGGCATCGAGCGGGTCTTGGCGATCCTCGAGGCGCCCATGGCCGCAACCGAAAGCGACAGCGCCCGGCCCGAGGTCGAGCGGCGAGCCGTGGCCATCGCCGCGGCGCTGCGCGAGACCGGCCGGCATTATGGCGAGATGGAAAGCCGCTGGCAGGGACGCCGCTCTTTCCGCACCGTCTTCGTCGGCGGCGAGACTATGGCCAAGGGCAACGACTTTTCCAATTCCGGCCTCTTCCTGCGCCTCAGCGAGCAGGGCCTGCGGCTGGTGCTCGAGCCCCTGACCGACTTCTTCGAATTCCTGGCTCGCCGCCATCCCCACCTCCAGTACGGCCGGGCCAAGCCGTTGGCAGAGGCCCGGGCGATGACGGAAGAGCAGGCCGAATTACGGGCCTGGCTCTACGGGGAAGTGGCCGAAATCCATCCCTGGCTGCCGGCGCCGGCGGTCGAGGTGGCCTTGGAGCTGGCCGAGGAGCTGATCGACCCGAGCACCGTCGGCGGTTCGCCGATGGAGATCGCCAGCGTCGTGCATGCCTGGGAAACGGGCCGTTATGATGGCGTCGTCGTGGCCAGTTGCTGGGGCTGCGACAACAGCCTGATCACCGAGGGCCTGCTGCGCTACCGCAAGGACATTCCGTTCTTTTTCTACTACGGCGACGGCACGCCTTTGGATGAGCGCCGGGTCCGCGGCTTCTCCTACCGCCTGCACCGAGGCGCGGAGTCCTCGGCAGCGTAGGTCTCGAGCAATAGCGGGTCTCCTTCTTCAATCTCGGAGTTGCATGACCCAGCTCCAGGCTCGGCTCACTCAATCTCGAAGATGGCGGCGGTGCTGACGAAACCGCCGTCGACCGGCAGCGTGTGGCCGGTGATGTAGCTGGCGCCGTTGGAAGCCAGGAAGGCGACGGCGGCGGCGATCTCCTCGGGCGTGCCGTAACGCCCGAGCGGAATGTTGCGCAAGTAGGTCTCGCGCGTCGCCTCGGTATGGACGACGGCCGTCATCGGCGTCTCTACGGGCCCCGGGGCGACGGCGTTGACGGTGACGCCCAGCGGAGCCATTTCGATGGCCAAGGTCTTGGTCAGGCCGACGATGCCATGCTTCGAGCTGGTATAGCCGACCCGCCCCGAGGCGCCCTGTAAGCCTGCCACCGAGGCGATGTTGACGATACGACCCCAGCCGGCCTCGCGCATGGCCGGAGCCACCGCTTTGGCACAACGGTAGGCGCCTGTCAGATTGACGGCGACGATACGTTCGAACTCTTCCGTCGCTTGGCGCAGGAACGGGGTCTGCTCGCCGATGCCGGCGCAGTTGACCAGGATTAGCGGCGGACCGAGCTTGCCGGCCCGAGCCACCATCGCCTCGACTGATGCCTGATCGGTGACGTCGGCGGCGCAACCGAGCGTCCACCCGCCCTCGGCCCCGATCTCCGCCGCTGCCTTGCTGGCGAGATCACCATCCACATCTGCGCACAGCACGCCAATGCCGTCCGCCGCCAACCGTGCGGAGATGGCCCGGCCCAGGCCTCCGCCGCCGCCAGTGACGATGGCTGTTGTGCCCGCCATTCTCATGCCGTCACCAACCGATCGAAATCGATCCGAAGGCAGCGGCGTTTCGATTCACCCATCGGGTCGGTCATGAACGCCTCTCCAGTCATGCCGTCCCCATCGTGGCGAGGGTAGCACAAGCTGATCGCGATTCCGGCACAGGTCGTGCAGCTTTTGAAACCATGCGGGATAACTCTTTATCCCGCA
>JASLMY010000222.1 GCA_030746295.1 Alphaproteobacteria bacterium
CCTGCGCCGGCTCGAAGCGCCCACCCGACATCTTGCGGGTGAAGCGCTGCAGCGGCTCGGCGATGGTCATGCCGATGACCGAGTTGTAGTCGCCGCACATGCCGATGTCGCTCTGGTAGGCGGTGCCGCCGGGCAGGATCTGCAAGTCGGCCGTCGGCACGTGGGTGTGAGTGCCGATCACGGCCGAGACCCGGCCGTCGAGGAAATGCCCCATCGCCATCTTCTCGCTCGTCGCCTCGGCGTGGATGTCGACGAGGATGAAGTGCGCGTCCCGGCCGAGGCGGATATCGGCGAGCGTCGCCTCGACCGCGGCGAAGGGATCGTCGAGCGGGTCCATGAAGAGCCGCCCCATGACCTGCACCACCATGACCTTGCGCCCGCCCTTGAGGTCGTAAGTACCCAGCCCCGTGCCCGGCGTCGCTTGCGGATAGTTGTGCGGCCGCAAGAGGCGCGGCTCGTCGCCGATCACGGTCAGGATTTCGCGCTGGTCGAAGGCGTGGTTGCCGGTGAGGATGACGTCGGTGCCGGCGGCATAGAGGTCGTCGCAGATCTTCGGCGTCAGGCCGAAGCCGCCGGCGGCGTTCTCGGCGTTGACGGCGATGAAGTCGAGCCCCAGTCGCTGGCGCAGGCCCGGCAGCTTGTCATAAACCGCCTGGCGCGCGGCGCGGCCGACGATGTCGCCGAGGTAGAGAACCTTCAAGCCCTTGTCCCCAATGCTCGAGCCCGCGGCCCGAACGGGCGCGCCTCGGCCTCGGTGACGATCCAATCGAGGGGCTCGTCGCCGGGACCGCGCGGCACCCGTAGCACCTCCTGACCGGCGAACGCCAGCCCGACCGCAAGCGGCGGCTGCCGGCCGTCGGACCGGAGTGCTGCCAGCGTCCGGTCATAGTAGCCCCCGCCGTAGCCTAATCTATAGCCGTCGCCGTCGAAGGCCAGCAGCGGCACGAGCAGGAGGTCGGGCCGCTCGGCCGGCGCCGAGGGCGGCGGCGTCAGGACGCCGTAGTCCCGCATCACCAGTTCCGTGTCGGGCTCCCAGCGGCGAAAGATCAGCGGCTTGCCCGAGGCCCGCACCACCGGCAAGAGGCAGACGCGACCCGCGCGGTGGAAGTCGTGCAGCAGCGGCCGCGGGTCGAATTCGCCGCCGAGCGGCCAATAGGCCGAGATCCGCTGGACCGCCTTTAGCGGTACCTCGGCGCAGAGGTGATCGCCGGCCGCCTTGGCGACGCCCGCATCGGCGGCCGCGACGAGCCGGTCTCGCCGCGCTCGTGCCTCTCGTCGCATCGCCTGCTTGGCATCTTGGAGATCACCGCCATCGAGCATGGCCGAGGTCGCCCTTCAGAGGTGTCGGGGAAACATGGATCGGACGGGACCGCGGTTGCCGTCGGCGCCAATCGCTCCTCTGTGGCCTGCCAAAGCAGGTGGGCGCCGTATACCCGAAACCACGATTTCAGGAGGGACAGCTCCCGTCAGAGTCGGAGTTGGCCCAGGGACACGTTGCACCGTTCGTGCACCGCAGTACCCGTCCGAAGACTCTATTTAAGCACTCTCGATGCGGGCGGCAACAAGTTCGAGGCGCTCGGTCAAGGCCTGCATCAGCGCCGCGCTGCCGTCGTCCTCGCCACTCTCGCCGTCGACGGACGTCTTGAACTCGTCGAGCTCGGAATAGGCTTCCGACAACTCGTCCGCCAACACCAGCGCGGCCATCAACAACAGCCGCGCTTCGCCGACCTGCCCGACGCTCTCGACCAGGTTGTCGACATGGTGGTTGATGTACTGGGCGAGGTAGGCGATGTGCTCTTCCTCGCCGTCCTCGCAAGCGATCTGGTAGTCTCGACCGTTGACCACTAACAAGACTTGCGCCACGTCAGCCGTCCAACACCGATTGCAGCCTGCCGATCGTAGCCTCGAGGCGATTCGAGACCGCATCGGCGGCTTTGCGGAGCGACTCGTTCTCGGCCCGAATCGCCTCCAGGGCGGCGTTGAGGCCGTCCCGCTCGGTCTTCAGCGCCTCGACCTCCGAGTTCCGCGCCGCCAGTTCCTCCTTGGCATCGCTTTCCCCGGCCCTGGCCGTCAGCGCCGCCTCGACCGCGCTCTCGAGGCGACCGACGACCTCTTCCATGCGTTCTCGGATCGCGTCAACCGTTGTCATGACTGCCCTTCGCCGTTCTCGCGCCAGGCCGTTCGGCGGCACGGCAGGGCGCAGAATACGTGGCCCCTCAGGGGGCCGTCAACTGTCGAGAGAAGTGGCGGCAGGGCAACGCTCGGAGCTTGGCGAAAGGGCCCACTCGGCAGTTGACGGATCGCCGATCGCCAGTCATGTTGGCGCCGCCGTCGGCGCCCGTCGACCCGAGCGAATTGGCGCGCGATTTCGTGCCGGAGGGACGGATCGGCGCCGACCCGAGCAACGCCGTCCGAGAGCTCGCCGAAATCGAGAACCCACCATGACAGTAACCGACGTGAAGGCCGCGACCGCCGCCGTCACCCAGACCGAAATGGCGAACGCGATCCGCTTTCTGGCCATCGACGCCATCGAGGCAGCAAAGTCGGGCCATCCGGGAATGCCCATGGGCATGGCCGACGTCGCCACCGTCCTCTTCACGCGCTATTTGAAATACGATCCGGCCCGACCCGACTGGCCGGATCGCGACCGTTTCGTGCTCTCGGCCGGGCACGGCTCGATGCTGCTCTATGCGCTTCTCTATTTGACGGGCTATCCCGACATCGACCTCGAGCAGATCAAGAATTTCCGCCAACTCGGCAGCCTGACGGCGGGCCATCCCGAGCGCGGCCACGCAGCCGGCATCGAGACAACGACCGGGCCGCTCGGCCAGGGCTTCGCCAACGCCGTCGGCATGGCCATCGCCGAGCGCATTCTGGCCGATCGATTTGGCGCCGATCTCGTGGATCACCACACCTATGTCATCGCCGGCGACGGTTGCCTGATGGAAGGGATCAGCCACGAGGCCGCCTCGCTCGCCGGCCACCTTCGCTTGGGCAAGCTAATCGTCCTCTACGACGACAACGAGATTTCCATCGACGGCCCGACGGGCCTGACGCTGGACGACGACCCGCTTGGCCGCTTTCGGTCCTATGGTTGGGAGGCGGACCGGGTCGACGGCCACGACGGCGAGGCGGTGGCAGCGGCGATTCTGGCGGCGCGGTCGAGCGAGCGGCCCTCGCTTATCGCCTGCCGAACCACGATCGGCTACGGCGCGCCCACCAAGGCCGGCACCGCGGCGACCCACGGCGCGCCCTTGGGCTCCGACGAGGCGGCCGGCACCCGCGCAGCGCTCGGCTGGAGCCACGCCCCCTTCGAGGTGCCAGACGCCATCGTCACCGCCTGGCGCGAGGCCGGCGCCAGGGGCAGCGACCTATCGGCCGCCTGGCGCGACCGGCTGTCCGCTCGGGACGTCGACCTACGAGCCGAATTCGAGCGGGTCACCGCCGGCGAGCCGGCGGCGGCCCTGGCCGAGGCGATCGTCGAATTCAAGCGGGAGGCGGCGGCGGCAGGCGAAAGCCTGGCGACGCGCCAGGCCTCGGGCCGTGTGCTTGAGCGGATCAACACGGCAATGCCCGAGACGATCGGCGGCTCGGCCGACCTCACCGGCTCCAACAACACTCGGACGGCTCAGCACCGCGCTATCTCGAGCGATGATTTCGGCGGCCGCTATCTCTATTACGGGGTCCGCGAGCACGCCATGGCCGCGACCATGAACGGGATTGCGCTGCATGGTGGCCTCGTCCCCTATGCCGGCACGTTTCTCGTCTTCTCCGACTATTGCCGCCCGGCGATCCGGCTGTCGGCGCTGATGGGCCAGCGGGTCGTCTACGTCATGACGCACGATTCGATCGGCCTCGGCGAGGACGGCCCGACGCACCAGCCGGTGGAGCAGTTGGCGAGCCTCAGGGCAATCCCGAACCTGAACGTCTTCCGCCCCGCCGACGCCGTGGAGGTGGCGGAATGCTGGGCCTTGGCGCTGGCAACCCTGGACCGGCCCTCGGTAATCGCGTTGACCCGTCAGGCGGTGCCGGCGCTGCGCACGACGCACAGAGACGAAAACCTGTCGGCCCGCGGCGCCTATGAGATCTTGGCCGCCGAGGGCGAGGCACGGGTGACACTGCTGGCTACCGGCAGCGAGGTCGGCCTCGCAGCCGAGGCGGCCACCCTGCTCGCGACCGACGGCATCCCTGCCCGGGTTGTCTCGATGCCGTGCTGGGAGCTCTTCGAGGCCCAGGATGAGAGCTACCGAGAGACCGTGCTGGGGCCGAAGTCGGTCAGGGTCGCTGTCGAGGCCGCGACCATTCAGGGCTGGGAGCGCTATCTCTGCGGCCAGGGCGGCTTCGTCGGCATGGGGTCTTTCGGCGCCTCGGCACCGGCCAAGGCGCTTTTCGAGCATTTCCAGATCACGCCGCAAGCGGTGGCGGCCCTGGCCAAGAGCAAGCTCTGACGAGGGCGCGCTCGGCGCAAGCGAATTGAAACGACGCTGAGGACGGAGGAAACGTAGAGATGGCGGTTCGCGTGGCAATCAACGGCTTCGGCCGCATCGGCCGGCTGGTTCTGAGGGCGATCCACGAATCGGGGCGCCGGGACATCGAGGTCGTCGGCATCAACGACCTGGGGCCGATCGAGACCAACGCGCATCTCCTGCGTCACGATTCGGTGCACGGACCTTTCCGCGGCAAGGTCCGCGCGACCAAGACCGGCATCAACATCGGCAAGGGCGCTATCCGGGTCACCGCCGAGCGCGATCCGGCAAAGCTGCCCTGGGGCAAGCTCGGCGTCGACGTGGCGCTGGAATGCACCGGCATCTTCAACTCCAAGGACAGCGCCAGCGCCCACCTCGAAGCCGGCGTCAAGCGGGTCCTGGTCTCGGCCCCGGCGACGGGCGCCGACCTGACCGTGGTCTACGGCGTCAACGACAACAAGCTGCGCAAGTCGCACCGGGTGGTCTCGAACGCTTCGTGCACCACCAACTGCCTGGCGCCGGTCGCCTTCGTCCTCAACAAGGCGGTTGGCATCCAGCAGGGCTTCATGACCACGATCCACGCCTATACCGGCGACCAGCCGGTCCTCGACACCCTGCACAAGGACCTGCACCGGGCCCGAGGTGCTGCGTCCTCGATGATCCCGACCTCGACCGGGGCGGCCCGGGCCGTCGGCCTGGTGCTGCCCGAGCTCGCCGGCAAGCTCGACGGCACCGCGATCCGGGTGCCGACGCCGAACGTGTCGCTGATCGACCTGACATTTCGCTCGGCCAAGGCGACGACGGCAGCGGCGGTCAACGACGCCATCGCCAAGGCGGCCAATGGCCGGCTCAAGGGCGTCCTCGCCACCTCGGACGAGCCTCTGGTCTCGATAGACTTCAACCACAACGCCGCCAGCTCGACCTTCGATCTGAACGAGACCCAAGTCATCGACGGCCGCTTCGTGCGCGTCTTGTCCTGGTACGACAACGAGTGGGGCTTCTCCAACCGGATGGCCGACACCGCGGTGGCGATGGGCAAGTTCGGTTGAGCGCGACCCTGCCATGGCGGCCTATCGCACGCTCGACGGACTGGAGGTAGCGGGCCGGCGCGTCCTGCTGCGGCTCGACCTGAACGTACCGGTCAGGGACGGCCGGATCACCGACGCGACCCGGATCGAGCGAGCCCTGCCGACGCTCGGCGAGCTGACTGCCGCCGGTGCCCGCGTCGTCGTGCTGTCGCATTTCGGCCGGCCAAAGGGCAAGCGCGAGCCGGAGATGTCGCTGGCGCCGCTGGCGGCTGCGCTCGGCCAGGCGCTGGGCGGGCGCGATGTCGTCTTCGCCGAGGACTGTATCGGTGCCGCCGCGGAAGCCGCGGTGGGCGGCCTCGACGACGGCGAGGTGGCGCTGCTGGAGAACCTCCGCTTCCATCCCGGCGAGGAAGCGAACGATCCCGCCTTCGCCGACGCCCTGGCCACACTCGGGGATCTCTACGTCAACGACGCCTTCTCGGCGGCACATCGCGCACATGCTTCGACGGCGGCCTTGGCGGCGCGTCTGCCGGCTGCCGCCGGACGGGCCATGGCAGCCGAGCTCGAAGCCTTGGAGCAGGCGCTGGGCGCGCCGAAACGGCCGGTGACGGCAGTCGTCGGCGGCGCCAAGGTCTCGACCAAGCTCGCCGTGCTGGCCAACCTGGCAGCCCGGGTCGACCACCTGGCGATCGGCGGCGCCATGGCCAACACCTTCCTCCTGGCCCAGGGTCACGACGTCGGCACCTCGCTGGTCGAGGCCGAGATGACCGAGACGGCGTTGGAGGTTCTAGCGGCGGCGGCAGCGAAGGACTGCGAGGTCATCCTACCGCGCGATGTCGTCGTGGCACACGCCCTCAGCCGCCATGTCGACATCGCCACGGTGGTGGCGGAACGGGTGCCGGAAGGGATGATGATCCTGGACGTCGGGCTGCGCACCGTCATGGACATCTCCGACCGTCTGCGGGCCTCGGCGACGTTGGTCTGGAACGGCCCCCTCGGCGCCTTCGAGACGCCACCGTTCGACGAGAGCACGGTGCGTCTGGCCGAGACCGCGGCCCGGCTCAGCCGCGAAGGCCGGCTCGCCTCGATCGCCGGCGGCGGCGACACCGTGGCCGCCCTGCGCCACGCCCGCGCGGCCGACGACTTCAGCTACGTCTCGACCGCGGGCGGCGCCTTCCTGGAATGGCTGGAAGGAAAGGCGCTGCCGGGAGTGGTGGCGCTCGAGGCCTGAGCGATGGCACCTCGGGCTCGCCGCGGACAAGCGCTCGTGGTGCACGACCTCGCCCACGTTCGTGCCGCCCTGGCATCGGCGGCGGCGGCGGCAACGCCGGCACATCTCGTAACGCCGCCCGGCGGCGCCCACTACGCCGGACCCGACTTCTACGCCGAGATCGTCCGAATCGCCGCAGCCGAGCACCCGGCCGCGACTTATCGTCTCACCCTCGACTGCGGCGACGATGCCGCCCTCGCGATCACGGCGCTCGGCCAGGGCTGGACGTCCCTGGTGCTTGGCGGCGGCGCGAAGCCGAGAGCCAAGGTGACAGCGGTCGCAAGCCGTTTCCAGGCCACGCTTTTCAGCCGACGCCCGAAAGCCCTCGACCTCGGCAATTGCGACGATGCCGCAGCCGTCTGCCGGAAGCTTCACGAGCAACGTTGAATGCCACCCGACATTGCGCTACCAAAAGAAAAAGGCATTCCGAGAGGATACTGGAACATGACTGCGAGCGAACTTGCAGCCACCGCCGCCGCGATCGTGGCGCCCGGCAAGGGCATTCTGGCGGCGGACGAGAGCACCGGCACGATCAAGAAGCGGCTCGATGGCATCGGTGTGGAGTCGACGGAAGAGAACCGCCGCGCCTATCGCGAGCTGCTCCTGACCGCCGCCGGCGCGGCCGAGCATATCGGGGGCGTGATCCTTTTTGACGAGACGCTGCGCCAGTCGGCCGCGGACGGGACGCCGTTCCCGAAGGTGCTGTCCGACCAGGGCATCGCGCCCGGGATCAAGGTCGACACCGGCGCCAAGGACCTGGCCGGGTCCGACGGCGAGAAGGTCACGGAAGGCCTGGACGGCCTGCGCGAGCGGCTGGCCGACTATGCAAAGCTCGGCGCCAAGTTCACCAAATGGCGGGCCGTCATCACCATCGGCCACACGATCCCCAGCCGCTATGGCATCGAGGCCAACGCGCACGCGCTCGCCCGCTACGCCGCGCTCAGCCAGGAGGCCGGCTTGGTGCCGATCGTCGAGCCGGAGGTCCTGATGGACGGCAGCCACACCATCGAGCGCTGCCAGAAGGTGACCGAGGCGACGCTGCAGGAGGTCTACAACCAGCTGGCGACGCATCGGGTCCAACTCGAGGGCACGCTCCTGAAGCCAAACATGGTGGTCGCGGGCAGCGACTGCGAGACCCAGGCCGGCATCGAGCAGGTTGCCGAGATGACGGTCGCCAGCCTGCGTCGGCGGGTGCCGGGGGCGGTGCCGGGCATCGTCTTCCTGTCGGGCGGGCAGAGCGAGCAAGAGGCGACGGCACACTTGAACGCCATGAACGTCCTCGGCCGCCAGCCCTGGGAGCTCAGCTTCTCCTATGGCCGGGCGCTGCAGCAGTCGGCGCTCAAGGCCTGGGGCGGCGAGGCCGGCAATGCCGCCCGGGCGCAGGCGGTCTATCTGCATCGGGCCCGGATGAACGGCCTCGCCCGCTCGGGCGACTACAAGCCGGAATTGGAGCCGGCGGCCTGAGCTGGCGCAGCCTCCGTCGAGCCTCGGTGGCGCGATGACGGCGAGCGAGGAGCGCTGCCGGCTCTACCTGATCACGCCGCCGGCCTTGGAGCCGGAGGC
>JASLMY010000223.1 GCA_030746295.1 Alphaproteobacteria bacterium
GTGGCGGATTTTTGCTCCGCCCGCAGCCGGACATCCCAGCCGCCTCAGTGGTGTATTTTTGCTCCGCCGCTTACATCAGGGAGTGAGGTCAAGTGCTGGCACCAGCCCAACGCCTCACATAGACTTGCCCGCCGGCACGAACGCCCGGACTGAATTGAAAGGCATGCGTCAGTGTCGTTCGCAATCGTGCCCGGCGCCCTAGTGCGCCATCCCGACGAGCCCGATTGGGGCTTGGGACAGGTGCAGTCAGTGATCGGTGCGCGGATCACCGTCAACTTCGAAGGTGCCGGCAAGGTCTTGATAAATGCCGATCACGTTGATCTGATCGTCGTCGAGGATCAACCCATGGCATGCTGACCGCGGGACGAGGGGAACGGACGGCCAACATGAACAAGAACAATGGCATCGGTGGCGGTGCCGCCCACAGGACGCATCACCCTGGCGGCGGCGGACGGATGGGCCTTCGCCATCCCAAGGGCCGTCAGGTGACACCCGACGCCCTAGCCGAAATTGGCGGGCTCTTGGACGAACGGCCGCGCGGGCCCGAGTTCCTGGTCGAGAACCTACACTTGATTCAGGACCGCTACGGCTGTCTTCGGACGGTGCATCTCGCCGCTCTCGCCGAGCACATGCGGCTTTCCATGGCTGCGGTCTGGGAGGTCGTGACCTTCTATCACAATTTCGATGTGGTGAAGGATGAAGCCCCGGCACCACTGCCCACCGTTCGGGTCTGCGACAGCCTCAGCTGCGCCCTCGCCGGCGCGGCCGAGCTGAAGGCCGGACTAGCAGCTGGGCTCGGCACCGAGGTCCGCGTTACTCATGGCGCCTGCATGGGACGCTGCGACCAGGCGCCGGTGGCGCGGGTCGGTCAGAGTTTCGTCTCAAAGGCGACGGTGGCGCGGGTCGAAGCCGCGCTCAAAGCCGGCGACGAAGCCTCATTGCCCGGCTACATCGATTTCGGGGCTTACCGAAAGGATGGCGGCTATCGCCTGCTGCAACGCTGTCACGCCGGCGACGAGAGCGGCGAGGCGATCATCGCCGCTCTCGAGGCTTGCGGGCTCAGGGGCCTCGGCGGTGCCGGCTTCCCGACCGGCATGAAGTGGCGCTTCGTCCGCCAGGCACCGGGTCCCAGGCTGATGGCCGTCAACGCCGACGAGAGCGAGCCCGGCACCTTCAAGGACCGCCATTTCCTGGTCACCGATCCGCACCGCTTCATCGAGGGCATGCTGATCGGCGCCTTCGCCGTCGAGGCGGAAGCGATTTACATCTATCTCCGAGACGAGTACCCGGACGTCCGTCGCATTTTGGAGTCGGAGCTGGCACTGCTGGAAGACCTGACCTTGCATCTGCCGGAAATCTACCTCCGACGCGGGGCCGGCGCCTATATCTGCGGCGAGGAATCCGCGATGCTGGAAAGCATCGAGGGCAAGCGCGGCCTCCCCCGCCACAAGCCACCCTTCCCCTCCGAAGTCGGCCTATTCGGCCAGCCGACGCTGATCAACAACGTCGAGACGCTCTATTGGGTTCGTGACGTGGTCGAGCGCGGCGCGGAATGGTTCGATGCCCAAGGCCTCGACGGACACAAGGGAACCAAGAGCTATTCCGTCTCCGGCCGCGTCAAGGAACCGGGGGTCAAGCTGGCGCCGGCCGGAATTACGCTGAACGATTTGATCGCGCAGCATTGCGGCGGCATGGCCGACGGCCACAGCCTCAAGGCCTTCCTGCCGGGCGGCGCCTCGGGCGGCATCTTTCCCGCTCGCATGGCCAATTTGCCGCTCGATTTTGGCAGCTTCGAGCCACATGGCGGCTTCATCGGCTCGGCCGCCATCATCGTGCTGTCGGACCGTGACAGCGTCGCCGAGGCGGCGCTCAACTTGCTGCGGTTTTTCGAGGATGAAAGCTGCGGGCAATGTACACCCTGCCGAGTCGGCACCGAGAAGGCGGTGAAGTTGATGAGCGAGGCACATTGGAATCGCGAGGCGCTGGAGGACCTAGCCGGCGTCATGGCCGATGCCTCGATCTGCGGTCTCGGCCAAGCCGCGGCCAACCCGTTGCGCTCGGCGATGAAGTATTTCCCGGAGGAGCTGCCATGAGCGACGCCGCCGGCGCCACCGACCAAGTGGTGTTCGAGCTCGACGGCCGCGAGGTCGCCGCCATGCCCGGCGAAAGCATCTGGCAAGCCGCGGCCCGCCAAGGCACGACGATCCCGCATCTTTGCTATTCGACCCAAGCGACCTACCGCGCCGACGGCAACTGTCGTGCCTGCATGGTCGAGATCGAGGGCGAGCGGGTCCTCGCGGCCTCCTGCATTCGAAAACCCACAGCTGGTATGAAGGTGCGCATCGCCGGCCACCGTGCGGTTCAGGCCCGCGAGATGGTGATGGAGCTGCTGCTCTCCGACCAACCGCCGCGCGAGGTGGCGCACGAGCCCGATTCCCGGCTTTGGCACTGGGCGGAGAAGCAAGGCGTACGCGAGAGCCGCTATCCGGCACGCCTGGCGCCGGCACCCGATTTCAGCCATCCAGCGATGGCCGTCAACTTGGATGCATGTATTCACTGCACCCTCTGCGTTCGGGCCTGCCGCGAGGTCCAGGTCAACGACGTTATCGCCATGTCGGGACGAGGGGCGGAGGCACGCATCGTCTTCGACTTCGACGACCCCATGGGCGAGAGCACCTGCGTCGGTTGCGGCGAATGCGTCCAGGCCTGCCCGACCGGGGCGCTGATGCCGGCCGGCGATGTCGGCAAGGTTGCGCCCGACGCCTGCGTCAATTCGGTCTGCCCCTACTGCGGCGTCGGTTGCCAGCTCACCTTCAACGTCAAGGACGACAAGATCCTTTCGGTCGATGGCAGGCCCGGCCCCGCCAACCTGGGTCGGCTCTGCGTCAAGGGTCGCTTCGGCTTCGACTACGTCCACCACCCCCACCGCCTTACCCGGCCGATGCTGCGCAAGGAGGGCGTGCCCAAGGACGACGTCGAGATCGACCCGGCCGATCCCTGGAGTCATTTTCGCGAGGCCAGCTGGGAAGAGGCCCTAGATGCCGCGGCCCAGGGCCTCGCCCGGATCCGCGAGGCCGACGGCGGCCGGGCGCTGGCCGGCTTCGGCTCGGCCAAGGGCTCGAACGAGGAGGCCTATCTCTTCCAGAAGCTGGTCCGCACTGGATTCCACACCAACAACGTCGACCACTGCACCCGGCTCTGCCACGCGTCGTCGGTGGCGGCGCTGATGGAGACCATCGGCTCCGGCGCCGTCACCGCCCCCTTCACCGAGGCGGTCAATGCCGACGTCGTGCTGGTGATCGGCTGCAATCCAGCGGTCAACCATCCGGTCGCCGCGACCTTCTTCAAGAACGCGGCCGAGCGCGGCGTCAGATTGATCGTCGCCGATCCCAGGGGTCAGGCCCTGAGCCGCCACGCCACCTGGATGCTGCAGCACAAGGCCGGTAGCGACGTCGCCCTGTTGAACGCGATGATGCACGTGATCGTCGCCGAGGGCCTGGTCGACCGCCAATATATCCAAGCCCATACCGAAGATTTCGAGGCCCTGGCCGCTCACTTGGACGCCTATTCGCCGGAGGCGATGGAGCCGGTCACCGGCGTTCCGCCGGCGGCGGTCCGCGCCTCGGCCCGGGCTTTCGCCACAGCCAAGGCGGCGATGGTGTTCTGGGGCATGGGCATATCGCAGCACGTGCACGGCACCGACAACGCCCGCTGCCTGATCTCGCTCTGCCTAATGTGCGGCCAGGTCGGGCGGCCGGGGACAGGGCTGCATCCGCTACGGGGTCAGAACAACGTCCAAGGCGCCTCCGACGCCGGCCTGATCCCGATCGTCTATCCCGACTACCAACCGGTCACCAACGATGCCGTGCGGGAGAAGTTTGAGGCCTTTTGGAACACCGAGCTCGATCCCGATGCCGGCCTCACCGTGGTCGAGATCACCGAGGCGATCCACGCCGGCGCGATCCGCGGCATGTACATCATGGGCGAGAACCCGGCGATGTCCGACCCCGACGTCGCACACGCCCGGGCGGCGCTGGCCAAGCTCGACCATCTGGTGGTGCAGGACCTGTTCCTGACCGAGACCGCCTGCTACGCCGACGTCGTCCTACCGGCCTCGGCCTGGCCCGAAAAGGACGGCACCGTCACCAACACCAACCGCCAAGTGCAACTCGGACGCCGGGCCCTGGGCCTGCCGGGCGAGGCTCGTCAGGACCTCTGGATCATCCAAGAGATTGCTCGGCGTCTCGGTCTAGAGTGGCAGTACGACCACGCCAGAGACGTCTTCGGCGAGATGCGCCAGGTGATGGCGTCGATCCATGGCATCACCTGGGAGCGTCTGGAAGCCGAGGACGCGGTCACCTATCCCTGCCTCGAAGAAGGCGATCCGGGTGACCCCGTGATCTTCGCCGACGGCTTTCCAACGGCCTCCGGTCGCGGCAAGTTCGTCCCTGCCGCCATCATTCCACCGGACGAGGAGCCCGATTCCGACTATCCCTTCGTGCTGACCACGGGCCGGGTCCTGGAGCACTGGCATACCGGCGCCATGACCCGCCGTGCCGAGGTCCTGGACCGGATCGAGCCGGAGCCGCTGGTGCAGATGGCGCCAGCCGACGTCGCCCGGCTGGGCCTGGACGGCGCCGACAAGGTCCGTGTCGCCAGCCGGCGGGGCGCGATCGAGCTCGCCATCCGCAGCGATGCCGCCGTGCCGGCGGGCCTGGTCTTCATTCCCTTCTGCTTCGCCGAGGCAGCAGCGAACCTGCTGACCAACGCCGCCCTCGATCCGTTCGGCAAGATCCCGGAGGTCAAGTTCTGCGCCGTCAAGGTGGAACCGGCCGGCGAGGCTCAGGCGGCGGAGTGAGGCGACGACCCGCTCGGATGTGACGATTTCGTTATTTTTCTTTTCCGCGTCGCTTTGTTGAAATGGTGACAAAGGGAGGCACGGCTATGAGAATTCTCTACGTCTTGGCCCTGACGGCACTACTGACGATCGGCGGTGGATCGGCGTATGCCGCTAAGGAGGGTCAGATCCGCGTCACCGGCGAGGTGATCGACGCCTGGTGCTATCTCTCCGAGATCATGTATCCGCTCGGCACGGCGCATCACCAGTGTGCCCTTTGGTGCGCCGTCGGCGGCATTCCGGTCGGCATCCTCGACGATGCCGGTGTCGTTCACATCCTGCTCGAGATGCCCGGTGAGACGGCCAACGTCCAACCTGAAGGCGTGCTTCGCATCCAGAGCCACCGCGTCACCTTCGAGGGCCGCGCGATCGAGCGGGACGGCGTCAAGTACCTCCTCGTCGGCAAGATGATCGAGGATGCCGGCATCGTCAATCAGACCCACGAGGAACACGGCATTCAGCCCTTCGGCGACTAGTGGATAAAGACCGGGATCGGAGACCAGGATATGCGCAGCTTGATCCTCATGATGGCCCTTCTCACCGCCCTTGCGGCACCCGCGCAAGCGGCCGAGGAATGGGGCGTTCCGGGTGAGAAGATCGCCCGTTTCGAAGCCAAGGTGGTCGATATCCTCTGCGAGTTGACCGGCAATTGCCCCGAGGCCTGCGGCGCCGGCGCCCGTCAGCTTGGCCTCCTAAAGGACGACGGGACGCTCGTGCTGGCGATCAAGAACAACTACCCCTTCACCGGTGCCACCCGGGACCTGACCGACTTCTGCGGCAAGCGGGTCGTCGCCGACGGTCTGATGATCGAGAATCGCGGCACCCGCTTCTTCAACCTGCAATTCGTCCGTCTGGCGCCCGACGGCAAATGGCGCCGCGCCAATCGCTGGATCGACCGCTGGGCCGCCGACCAGGGCGTGGCTGCCGACAGCGAGACCGCCAAGCAGTGGTTCCGCAACGACCCCACGGTGAAGGCGATCCAGAAAGAAGAAGGCGGAAAGCTCGGTATCCCCGGCCTCAAGGCCGAGTAGTCCGCTCAACCTAGTAGCCGCTCCGCCTCCGCCAGATCCTCGGGCCGGTTGGCGTTGAAGAAGGGGTCGATGGGGTCGGTTGGCCAAGCGACCTCGACGACGCCATGGCGCCGGGTCCAGAGATCGATCTTGCGGAGCCCCTCGTCGGCCAGGGCCCGGCGCAAATTGTCGGCGAGGTCGAGCCGCCAAAGCCCAACCACGGGGTGGCTGCGGCCAGCCGACGCAGCACAAGCGAGCGGTGCGCCTTCGGCCACGGCCTCGCGATAGAGGCGCGCGACCAAATCCCTCGGCAGGAACGGCGCATCGGTCGGAAAGCTGGCGAGCCATTGGGCGCCGGGCGAGTTCTCGCGTACCTGGTCCATCGCCGCCAGAACGCCGGCCAGCGGTCCGGCGAAACCCTCGATCTGGTCCGCGACGACGGCCAAGCCAAAGGCCCCGAAGCGGGCCGGGTCGCCGTTGGCGTTCAGGATCAAATGGCCAACTTGTGGCTGCACCCGTTCGATGACGTGGCTCAAGAGAGGCCGGCCGGCGAGCGGCCGCAAGCACTTGTCACCGCCGCCCATGCGCCTGGCGAGGCCGCCAGCGAGCAACACGCCGACGATCGCGTCCTTGTTCGGGGCGTCGATATCAGGCGGCATCGTCGGCGCGGGCGGCCTTGCGGCCGACGGCGCGGGGCTCGTCGGCGACCCGCTCCGGATCGGCGTCGTAGCGGAGCCGCTCGGCGCCGGCCAGGCAGACGAAACGCTTGCCGCGGGCCCGGCCGACCAGCGTCAGGTCGGCCTGTCGGGCCAGATCCACCCCCCAGGCCGTGAAGCCCGAGCGCGAGACCAGAATCGGCACGCGCATCCGCACGCACTTGATCACCATCTCCGAGGTCAGCCGCCCGGTGGTATAGAAGATCTTGTCCTCCGGTCCGACGTCGTTCCGATACATCCAGCCGGCGATCTTGTCGATGGCGTTGTGGCGGCCGACGTCTTCCATATAGACGAGCGGCTTGTCGCCGCGGCAGAGGACGCAGCCGTGAATGGCGCCGGCGGCGAGGTAGAGGCTGGGCTCGGTGTTGATCGCCCGGGTCAGGGCATAGAGCCAGGAAGTCTTGAGCACCGCCTCCTTCGACAGCTCGGCCTGTTCGAAGCTCTCCATGACGTCGCCGAAGACGGTGCCCTGGGCACAGCCGGAAGTCAGCGTCTTCTTCTTGAGCTTCTCCTCGAAGTCGGTCTCGCGCTCGGTGCGCACCACGACGACGTCGAGCTCTTCGTCAACATCAACGCCCGTGATCTCGTCATCGTCGGAGAGCATATTCTGATTCAGCAGATAGCCGATGGCGAGGTACTCGGGATAGTCGCCGATCGTCATCATGGTGACGATCTCCTGCCCGTTCAGGAATAAGGTCAGCGGCCGTTCGACAACGACGTCGAGCACCACCGCCTTGCCGTCATGATCTGTGCCGGCGAGACGCTCGGTCAGGCGCGGGTCGTCCGGCCTGGGTTTCACCGAAAACTCGTCCATGCCTCGAATATGGGGCAGCCGAACGCCCGTGGCCAAGAAAAACCTCGGGCCGGCCGGATTGCGTGATGGTGAGCCGCAAGAGCTTTCAGACGACAGCGAGCTGGTAGGCGTAGCCGATGGCGACCGAGCCAACGACCGCCAGGCCCAGGTACCAGAAGAAGACCGGCAGCCGGACCAGGGCGAATACGGCGATCGCGGCGGGTATCGAAGACACAGCACCTGCCGTCATGAAGGCCATCGCCGCGCCTGGCTGCATGCCGAGGTCGATCATCCCGCTCATCAGCGGTATGGCGGCGAAGCTGTTGAGATAGGCCGGCATGCCGATGAGGGCGGCCAACGGGATCACCAGGAAGTTGTCGCCGCCCAACAGCCCGGTCACGGTCTCAGGCGGGACGTAGGCCAGCATCAGGCTCTCCAGGACGAAAGCGAGCGTCAGCCATTTGCCGAGAAACGCTAAGGTGGCGAGACTTTCCCTTGCGAAGACCTGACGGCGCTCCCGCTCTTCCCAAAACCGCCACTTGACCTCGTCACTACCGACCTTCGTCGTCTCGCAGCCCGTGCCACAACCACCGCCGCAATCGGCGCCGACTCCGGCTTTGAGCGGGTTCGCAAAGCCGCCCGCGCGCATCAACGCATGGGTGGCGAAGCCGCCCAGCAGGCCGATGAAGATGGCGGCGATCGTCTTGCCGACGGCGAAGGTAAGGCCCAACGGTCCGGCGGTCAGGAAGAAGACCTCCGGATCCATGATCGGCGAGGCTAGCCAGAAGGCCATCACCGGCGCCAGCGGCACGCCCATGGCCAGCAGGGCCGCGATCACCGGGATGACGCCGCAGGAGCAGAAGGGCGACAGCG
>JASLMY010000224.1 GCA_030746295.1 Alphaproteobacteria bacterium
GGCCTGATCTGCCTGTCGCTGACGCCCGAGCGGATCGACCATCTCGGTCTCGGCCTGATGACGAAGCGCAACGAATCCCGCCACGACACCGCCTTCACAGTCTCGATCGAGGCGCGCGACGGGGTGACGACAGGCATCTCCGCCGCCGACCGCGCCCATACCGTGCAGGTCGCCATCGACCCGGCCTGCGGGCCCAAGGACATCACAACGCCGGGCCACGTCTTCCCTTTGGTGGCCCGTGACGGCGGCGTTCTGGTTCGCACCGGCCATACCGAGGCCGCGGTCGACGTCGCGCGCCTCGCCGGCCTCACGCCGGCCGGCGTGATCTGCGAGATCATGAACGACGACGGCTCCATGGCCCGGATGCCGGACCTGGTGAAGTTCGCCCAATTCCACGGCCTCAAGATCGCCGCCATCGCCGACCTGATCGAATACCGCCGGCGCACCGAGAACTACGTCACCCGCACGGTCGAGGCTGGCCTCGACAGCATCTACGGCGGCAGCTTCCGCCTCGTCGTCTACGTCAACAACGTCTCCTATTCGGAGCATGTGGCCCTGGTGAAGGGCGACGTCGCGGCACCCGGGCCAGTGCCGGTCAGAATGCACGCCCTCGATATCTTGAGCGACGTGCTGGGCGATCGCGGTGGCAAGGCCGAGCTTCTGCATTCGGCGATGCGGATGCTGGGCAAGGAAGAGCGCGGCGTCGTCGTCCTGATCCGCGAGGCCCTGCCGACGGCGCTCTCCGACAAGGTCCGCCGCAAGGCCGGCGAGCCGGTGGCGCAGCAGACGCAGCTCCGCGACTACGGCATCGGCGCGCAGATCCTGTCCGACCTCGGGGTCAAGCAGATGATGCTGATGACCAACAGCGACTACGACATTGTCGGCCTGCCCGGCTACGGCCTCGAGGTCGTCGACATCCGGCGCATTCCGATCGACGAGGAGTGAGGATGGCCGACGAACCCAATGTGCTTATCGTCGAGGCGCGCTTCT
This sequence comes from Alphaproteobacteria bacterium, assembly GCA_030746295.1. Next base: position 991 of record JASLMY010000224.1, read on the forward strand.
ACGAGGACATCGCCGATGAGATGGTGAAGGGCGCGGTGGCGGCGCTGGAGCGTGCCGGCGCCAGTCATGACCGGGTCTCGGTGCCGGGCGCCTTCGAGATTCCGGCGGCGGTCCGGTTCGCGATCATGAGCACGGATATGTCGAGCGGCAGGCGGGGCTACGACGCCTATGTCGCGCTCGGCTGCGTCATCCGGGGCGAGACCACGCACTACGACTACGTCTGCGGCGAGAGCGCGCGCGGCCTGATGGATCTTTCGATCCGCCACGCCATCGCCCTCGGCTACGGCATCCTCACTTGCGAGAACCGCGAACAGGCCTGGGAGCGGGCGCGGGTCGACGGCGGCGACAAGGGCGGTGCCGCGACTCAGGCGGCACTGGCGATGCTGGCGCTGAAGCGCCAGCTCGGGGCCGAGGCGCGATGAGCGAGGCCCCGCGAGACGAAGCCGGCGCGCCGACCGGGCTCCGCCGGGCGGCGCGCCTGGCGGCCGTGCAGGCCCTTTATCAGATCGAGTTCAAGGACGATGACGTCGAGAGCGTGATCCTCGAGTTCGTCACCCGCCGCCAGGGCGTGACCCTCGACGGAGACGCGGTGCTGGGCATGGACGAGGCCTTCTTCGACGACTTGGTGCGCGGCGCCTGTCGGCGTCAGGCCGAGATCGACGGCCTGCTCGTCCGAGCCCTGGCCAAGAACTGGCGGTTGGAGCGCGTCGAGGCCGTCTTGCGGGCGATCCTTCGCGCCGCCATCTACGAGCTGCTGCTCAGGGACGACGTGCCGGTCAAGGTGATCATCAACGAATACGTCGAAGTCGCACATGCCTACCTGGCCGCCGAGCAGCGGAAGTTCGTCAACGCCGCGCTCGACGCCATCGCCCACATCATCAGGCCGGACGAGCTCGGCCCAGATAGCCATGACCGACCGGCCGAAACCGGGTGAATTCGAGCTCATTCGCCGCCACTTCGCGCCGCTGGCGACGTCGCCTGGCGCATTCCAGTTGTCGGACGACGCCGCCGTCTTGCCGGCACCCCAAGGCCAGGACTTGGTGTTCACGGCCGACGCGCTGATCGCTGGGGTCCACTTCCTCGCCACCGATCCGCCCGACCTGGTCGCCCGCAAGCTCATCCGCGTCAACCTCTCCGACCTCGCCGCCATGGGTGCGAGGGCGCTCGGCTATCTGCTGACTGCGGCGTGGCCGCCGTCGGCGGACGAGGACTGGATCGCCGGCTTCGCGTCCGGACTGGCGGTGGATCAGAAGCAGTTCGACATCGCGCTGCTCGGCGGCGACACGGTCTCGACCTCGGGATCGATCGCGCTTTCGCTGACGGCGATCGGCGCCGTGGCCGAGGGCGCGGCGCTGAGGCGATCGGGGGCCCGGGTGGGGGATCGGCTCTTCCTGACCGGCAGCCTCGGCGACGGTGCCCTGGGGCTGTTGGCGGCCCGGGGCGAGTTGAGCGGGGCGGACGCCGACGACATCACCTATCTTCAAGGGCGCTATCGGCTGCCCGAGCCCAGAACCTCCGTCGGTCCCCGGCTCGTTGCCCTCGCCAGCGCCGCGATCGACGTCTCCGACGGCTTGGTTGCCGATGCGGGCCATCTGGCCGAGACCTCGGGCGTCACCGTCCGGGTCGAGCGATCGGCATTGCCGCTGTCGCCGGCGGCGGCGCGGCGCGTGCATGCCGCGCCGCAGCACTGGTCGCTGGTCTTGGGCGGGGGCGACGATTACGAGCTCCTCTTTAGCGCACCGCCCTCGGCCCGAGGCCAAATCGCCGAAATCGCCGTCGAGACCGGCGTACCCATTGCCGAGATCGGCGCCATCGCCGAAGGCGAGGGCGTCTGCGTGCTGGCCGAGGACGGCAGCCCCGTGAAGTTGCCCGAGGCGGGTTGGCAGCATTTTTGACGCCGTTCCAGCGGCCCTGTCGGGTAACCATCGGGTAATTACTTTCCGCCAGACTGTCGGCCGTTGAAATTGCCGCGCCCCGACGGACGCGGCGTCCACGAGACGGTCCCGAGGTCAACATGAAGCTGGTCATTATCGGCGTATTGGCGGTGTTGCTGCTGGCCGGCGGCGGTGTTGGGGGGATGTTCGCCATGGGCTTCTTCGACTCCGAGGCCGCGACGGCCGAGGACGGGGGCCAAGCGTCGGCCGATGGGTCGAAGGAAGAGGCCGCCGGCGAGACCGAGACCGCCGCCGCTCTCGATCCGGGCGCCGGCTATCTGGAGATGAAGCCGCTCTCGGCGCCGGTCTTCGCCGACAACGACATCGCCTTCAACGTCTTGCTGACCTTCAGCCTGGAGCTCAGCGATACCAGCTATCGCGGCGATGTTGCCAAGTTGATGCCACGGCTGCGCGACGCCATGGTCCGCGATCTCTACGCCAGGGGTGTCCGGCGGCGTGGCGGCAGCGGCCGCTTCGATCTCGAAGGCGTCAAGAAGCGCATGCTCAAGATCGCCAGCCGAACCGTCGAGGACGAGATGATTCGCGACGTCCTTGTCGTCAGTGCGATCCGAATCAACTGAGCATCCGGGCGTCCGGGCCACCTCTATCGCCGAATAGCGCGACCTCAAACCGATAGCTGGGCCATCTCGGCCGGCAGTGGCGTGCGGGGCGTTGCATTCTTGCCTCGCATTTGGCATTTTCCGCGCGTCTCGATACCCATCCGATTCCCTGGCGGCGAGGGTTCGCACCGTCGTCCGCGCCAAATAGATCAAGAACAGCCACGACCTCGGAACCAAGAAGGAACCCGCCATGTCAGCCGGTTTGGTCTTCGCCATCGTTTGCGGCATCGTCGCGCTCATCTACGGCATTTGGGCGACGCGTAGCGTCTTGGCCGCGAGCAGCGGCAACGAGCGCATGCAAGAGATCGCCGCCGCCATTCAAGAGGGTGCCAACGCCTATCTCAATCGGCAGTACCGCGCCATTGCGATCGTCGGCGTCGTTATCTTCGTGATCCTGTTTCCGACCATCGGTTGGCAGGCGGCGGTAGGCTTCGCGATCGGCGCGGTGCTTTCGGGTGCCACCGGCTACATCGGCATGCACGTCTCGGTCCGCGCCAACGTGCGCACCACCGAGGCCGCCCGTCAGGGCCTGGCCCAAGGTCTTTCCGTGGCCTTTCGCGCCGGCGCGGTGACCGGCATGCTGGTCGCCGGCTTGGCCTTGCTTGCGGTCAGCGTCTACTACGCCGTCCTTCTCGAGCTCGGCGCCGAGACGCGCCAGATCGTCGACGCCCTAGTGGCCCTCGGCTTCGGCGGCTCGCTGATCTCGATCTTCGCCCGGCTTGGCGGTGGCATCTTCACCAAGGGTGCCGACGTCGGCGCCGACCTCGTCGGCAAGGTCGAGGCCGGCATCCCCGAGGACGATCCCCGCAATCCCGCGGTGATCGCCGACAACGTCGGTGACAACGTCGGCGACTGCGCCGGCATGGCGGCGGACCTGTTCGAGACCTATGCGGTGACCGTGGTGGCCACCATGGTGCTGGCCTCGATCTTCTTCGTCGGAGATCCGGCGCTGCAGAAGACCATGATGCTCTACCCGCTCGCTATCGGCGGGGCCTGCATCGTCACCTCGGTCATCAGCACCTTCTTCGTCCGCCTCGGCGCCTCGCAGAGCATCATGGGCGCGCTCTACAAGGGCTTCATCGCCGCGGCGGTGCTGTCGGCGATAGCGCTCTGGCCGGTTACCGAATGGATCATCGGCTTCGATACCGTCTTGAAGACCGGCGACCTCGAGTTCCCTGCCCGCCATCTCTACTATTGCGGCCTCGTCGGCCTGGTCATCACCGGCCTCATCATCTGGGCGACCGAGTTCTACACCGGCACCAACTACCGTCCGGTGCAGTCGATCGCCCAGGCCTCGACCACCGGTCACGGCACCAACGTCATCCAAGGCCTGGCGGTCTCGCTAGAGGCGACGGCGATCCCGGCGCTGATCATCTGCGCCGGCATCATCACTGCCTACCTGCTGGCCGGATTGCTCGGCATCGCCATTGCGGTCACCGCCATGCTGGCGCTGACCGGCGTCGTGGTGGCGCTCGACGCCTATGGGCCGGTGACCGACAACGCCGGCGGCATCGCCGAGATGGCGGAGCTGGAAGGCGATGTCCGCGACACCACCGATGCGCTCGACGCGGTCGGCAACACCACCAAGGCGGTGACTAAGGGCTACGCCATCGGCTCGGCCGGGCTCGCCGCCCTGGTCTTGTTCGCGGCCTACACCGAGGACTTGAAGCTTTTCTTCAAGGACGTGACGATCGACTTCTCGCTCTCCAACCCTTATGTCGTCGTCGGTCTCTTCCTCGGCGGCCTCTTGCCCTATCTCTTCGGCGCCCTCGGCATGACCGCGGTCGGCCGCGCCGCCGGCTCGGTGGTCGAGGAGGTCCGGCGCCAGTTCCGCGAGATCCCGGGCATCATGGAAGGGACAGCCAAGCCCGACTACGGGCGTGCCGTCGATCTGCTGACCCGTTCCGCGATCAAGGAGATGATCGTGCCCTCGCTGCTGCCGGTCCTGGCACCCCTCGTCGTCCATTTCGTGATCCGGCTGATCGCCGGTCCGGCGGCCGGGTTCGCGGCGCTCGGTGCGATGCTGATGGGCGTGATCGTCACCGGTCTCTTCGTCGCGATCTCGATGACGGCCGGCGGCGGCGCCTGGGACAACGCCAAGAAGTACATCGAGGACGGCAACCACGGGGGCAAGGGCTCGGAAGCGCACATGGCCGCCGTGACCGGCGATACCGTCGGCGATCCCTACAAGGACACCGCCGGGCCCGCGGTCAACCCGATGATCAAGATCACCAACATCGTGGCCTTGCTGCTGCTCGCCGGCCTGGCCCACTGATCGCGGCGGCGCGGGGCCACCTGAAAGGATCTCGATATGGCGCCCCTCGGGCGCCGCTTCGCCTGGCCTATTGTCCGCCGTCTTCGGTGTTAAAGCGGCCGACGTTGCTGAGCAGTTGCTCGATCAGCGACAGCTCCTTGCCGCGGGTCGGGGTCTCGCGTTCGACCGGGTCGATCTCGCGGCTGTCCTCGAGGCCGAAGCGGCGCACGCCCTGGACGATGCCCTCACCGTCGAAGTCGATGGCGACGATCTGCTGCTCCTTCGCCTTCTCGTCGAAGAAGGCGAGCTTCTCGGTGCGCTGAGTGATGTAGTACCAGGTCTTGTCCTCGAAGGTGGCGATGCTGGACGGCGAGCCGAGCAGCGCCTCAATGGAGGCGCGGTCGTGGACGCCGGTCTTGATTTCCGCCAGCCGGTCCTCGTCGGGCATATAGCCGCGGACCTGCTCTCGCGGCGCGCAGGCGGCGACGGTGACGGCGAGAGACAGGGTGATTGCGAGGCGTTGAGCAGTGCTGGCGAGACGTCCCATTGGCCTTTCCCTCTTGCGCGAGGATCCACCGCCCGAATCCCGAGTTGACGGCGGTCCGCCGGCTCGCTAGTTGGTGCAGCGTCAGCATATCGCACCCCACTCGGCCACTGTCAATTAATCGACGAGCCCCGATCCCGCCATGCTCTTCCGCCGTTGGTTCGGTTCCACCAAGCGCGTCGATGCCAGCGCCCAGGCGCTCTACCTGAAATTGGTCACTCAGGCCAGGTTGCCCGACTTCTATGCCCGCCTCGCCGTGCCCGATACCCTGGCCGGCCGGTTCGACATGATCGTGCTGCATATGTTCCTGCTGTTGCGCCGGCTCGAGCGCGGCTCGGGCGCCGATCGGGATTTGGCGCAGGCGCTCTTCGATCTGATGTTTCGCGACATGGACCGCTCGCTACGCGAGATGGGGGTCAGCGATCAGCGGATCGGGCGGCGCATCAAGGAGATGATCGGCGCCTTCTACGGCCGGGTTCGGGCCTACGATCAGGCGCTCGCCGAGGGCGAGGGGGCGCTGGAGGCGGCGCTTCGTCGCAACGTCTATTCCGAGGCGCCGCGCGACGAAGCGGGGCCGGGCCTGCTCGCCGCTTACGTGAGGCGGGAGATCGCCTCGCTGGCCTCGCAGCCGCCGGACGCGCTGTCTGCCGGAGAGGTCCGCTTCGGCCCGCCGCTGCCGGACCCGCCGGCATGAAATGGGATTGACCGGGGACCTCGGGATGCCTATCTTCCGGCCGCCCGCCCCAATGGGCGCGCTTCCAAGAAATCGGGGAAGATGCACGTGGTGAAGACCGCGCCCGAGCCGTCAGAATTCAGTCGAATCGTCTCTGTCGAGACGATCGATCGCGCCGGTCTCGAGCTCGAGCTCGCGGCCGAGGCGGACGAATGCGCGGCTTTGGCCCGCCGCTTCGGCCTGGAGGAGGTGAAAAGCCTGACCGCGACGGCGCGGTTGACGTTGCTGCCCCCGCCGTCGGATCGCGAATTGCGCCTCGTGGTGACATTTTGCGCCGATGTGGTACAGTTATGCGTTATCACCTTGGAGCCAGTGGCCGTCCGCCTCTCTGATCGATTCGAGGTCGTTTACGCACCGTCGTCGGAAGGCGTTGAGGAGGATGAGGTCGTCATCGACGTCGAGGCCGACGACCCCCCCGAACCCCTCGTCGAGGGTCGCATCGACATCGGCGAGATGGTCGCGCAACACTTGGCGATGGCGATCGAACCCTACCCACGGGCGCCGGGTGCGGTCATGGGGGAGGTGGAGAGGGGAGAATCCGATACTGGCGACGCCGAGCCGCCCGCCCGCCCGTTTGCGGTGCTGGCGCGTTTGAAGCAGGACGGGTAATACGTCCCGACAGAATTACCTGGCGGCAGCGCCGCCGATTTAGTTGGAGAAGCTCGAGTCATGGCCGTACCGAAGAAGAAAGTCACGCCGTCGAGGCGAAACAAGCGGCGCTCGCATGACGCGCTGAAAGCCGCCGCCTACATCGAATGCCAGAACTGCGGGGAATTGAAGCGGCCGCATCATGTCTGCTCCGCGTGCGGACAGTATGGCGGCCGCGACGTCGTCGAGCCGGCGAGCGCCATTTAGGCACCATAGCCAGCCGGCAGGTATAGACCTTGACCTCGTCAGCTGTCATTGCACTCGACGCCATGGGTGGCGACAACGCCCCGAGGATTGTCCTCGAAGGCGCCGAGTTCGCGATCGGGCGGCACCCGGGCATTCGCTACCTGCTGTTCGGCGACGAGGCCCGCCTCGGCCCCTTGCTCGAGCGCCATCCGAAACTGGCGGCGGTAGCCGAGATCCGACACACGTCCGAGGTGGTTTCGGCGGAGGAGAAGCCGAGCCAGGCCCTGCGCCGAGGCCGCAATAGCAGCATGCGGCTGGCCATCGATTCGGTGGCGGCGGGCGATGCCGACGGCGTCGTTTCCGCTGG
>JASLMY010000225.1 GCA_030746295.1 Alphaproteobacteria bacterium
TCCGCTTGGCCTGCTCCGTCGCCTTGCGGATCGCCTCGGGCACCTCGCGCGCCTTGCCATGACCATAGCCCACCCGGCCGCGCTGATCGCCGACGACGACCAGAGCCGAGAAGCCGAAGCGCCGGCCACCCTTCACCACCTTGGCGACGCGGTTGATGTGGACCAGCTTGTCCTGAAGCTCGCCGTCGGCGCGGTCGGTCGGTTCGTTGCGTGCCATCTGTCTCCACTCTCCGCTAGAACTTGAGACCGCCTTCGCGGGCCGCCTCGGCGAGCGCCTTGACCCGCCCATGATACATGTAGCCGCCACGGTCGAAGATCACTTCCTCGACGCCGGCGGCCTTGGCCCGATTGGCGACCAGCGTGCCAACCTCGCTCGCCGCATCGACGTTGGCGCCGGTCGAGAGCTTGTCGCGAAGCGCCTTCTCCAACGTGCTGGCGGCAGCGAGCGTGCGACCCTCGCGGTCGTCGATCACCTGGGCATAGATCTGCTTGGAGGACCGGAACACCGACAGCCTGGGCTTGCCGGCGGCACTCTTGCGCAGCCGGTTGCGCACCCGGCGGCGGCGGCGCTCAAAAAGATTCTTCGATTTAGCCATGTTTCGCTCGCCTACTTCTTCTTGCCTTCCTTGCGGAAGACGTACTCGCCGACATAGCGGATACCCTTGCCCTTGTAGGGCTCGGGCGGACGGTAGCGCCTGATCTCGGCCGCCGCCTGTCCGACCTTCTGCTTGTCGATGCCTTCGATCTTGATCGCCGTCGGCCGCTCGCAGGTCACCTGCAGGCCTTCGGGGATGTCGTACTCGACGTCTTCGGAGAAGCCGAGCTGCAGGACCAGCTTCTGGCCCTGGACCGAGGCCCGGTAGCCGACGCCGATGATCTCCAGCTCCTTGGTGAAGCCGTCCGAGACGCCGGTCACCATGTTGGCAATCAGGCTCCGATGCAGGCCCCACATCGAGCGCGAGCGCTTGCTGCCGTCACGCGGCGCGACCGTGATGCCCTCGTCCTCCTGGCTCACCAGGACGTCGTCCAGGATCGCCATCTGCAGTGTGCCCTTGGCGCCCTTGACGGTCAGCCCGCCGTCGCCGAGATCGACGCTGACGCCGCTCGGCAGGGGGACCGGGTTCTTGCCTATGCGGGACATCGCCGTCTCCTAGAACACGCGACAGAGGATTTCGCCGCCGACATTCTGCTGGCGGGCCTCGGAATCGGAGAGCACGCCTTTGGGCGTCGACAGGATGTGAATGCCGAGGCCGTTCGAGAACGGCGACAGGTCGCGGATCGAGGAATAGACCCGCCGGCCGGGCTTCGAGACCCGCTGGATGGTCTGAATGACCGGCTTGCCCTCGTAGTATTTGAGCTCGATCTGCAACTCCGCCTTGCCCTGGTCGTGCTCGCGGCGCTGGTAGCCGCGGATATAGCCCTCGCGCTCCAGCACGTCGAGCACCCGCTCGCGGAACTTCGAGGCCGGCGAGTTGACGGCACCCTTGTTGGCGCGCTGCCCGTTGCGGATTCGGGTCAGCATGTCGCCGATCGGGTCGGTCATCGTCATGCGTCTCTCCCCCTCACCAGCTCGACTTGACCATGCCGGGGATATGGCCGCGCAGCGTCAGCTCGCGAAGCGCGATGCGGGACATGCCGATCTTGCGATAGTAGCCTCGGCTGCGCCCGGTAAGCCTGCAGCGGTTGCGAATCCGGGTCGGCGAGCCGTCTCGCGGCAGCTTGGCCAGCTTCAGCCTGGCGGCGAAGCGCTCCTCCGGCGGTAGGCTCTCGTCCCGCGCGATTTCCTTCAATCGGGCGCGCCGGCCGGCCTCTTGCCTGGCGATCCTGATCCGCCGCTTGTTCTTCTCGATGGCACTCTTCTTGGCCATGCTTTCAGATCCTCCGAACTTCCGTTCACTCGCCGAACGGCATATTGAAGCCCTTGAGCAAGGCCCGGGCCTCGTCGTCGGTCTTCGCCGTGGTGCAGATGACGATATCCATGCCGCGGATTTCGTCGATCTTGTCGTAGTCGATCTCTGGAAAGACGATCTGCTCCTTCAGCCCCATGGCAAAATTGCCGCGGCCATCGAAGCTCTCCGCCGAGACGCCGCGAAAATCGCGGACCCGCGGCAAGGCGATGGTGATCAGCCGGTCGAGAAACTCGTACATCCGGTCGCGACGCAGCGTCACTTTGCAGCCGATCGACATGCCGTCGCGAATCTTGAACGAGGCCACCGACTTCTTGGCCTTGGTGACGACCGGTTTCTGGCCGGCGATGAGGCGCATCTCGTTCTCGGCGATCTCCATCTTCTTGCGGTCCATGCTGCCCTCGCCGACGCCCATGTTGAGGACGACCTTCTCCAGGCGCGGCACGGCGAAGCCATTGGCGTAGCCGAATTCCTGCATCATCTGCTCGCGCACGACGTCGTTGTAATGCGTCTTCAGGCGCGGCATCTCGGTTTTCTCAGGCATCGATCACCTCTCCCGAGCGCTTGGCGAAACGGACCTTGCGGCCGTCCTCGAGAAAGCGGTATCCGACCCGGGTGGGCGCGCCGTCCTTGGGATCGGCGATGGCCACGTTGGAGATGTGGATCGGCGCCTCCTTCTCGATGATGCCGCCGGGCTGGTTCTGGCTCGGCCGGGTATGGCGCTTGACGATGTTGACGCCTTCGACGATGACCCGGTCTTGGTCGCGCAGCACCTTGAGGACGCTGCCCGTCTTGCCCTTGTCCCGGCCCGTGCGCACGACCACCTCGTCGCCGTGCTTGATCTTGAACTTCTTCGCCATCACAGGACCTCTGGAGCGAGTGAGAGGATCCGGGTGTGGTTCTTCACCCTGAGCTCGCGCGTGACTGGACCGAAGATCCGGGTGCCGATCGGCTCGCCCTGCTGGGTGATCAGCACCGCGGCATTGCGGTCGAAGCGGATCGCGGTGCCGTCGTTGCGGCGAACCTCCTTGGCGGTGCGCACGACCACGGCCCGGTGCATGTCGCCCTTGCGTACCCGGCCGCGCGGGATCGCCTCCTTGACGCTGACCACGATGGTGTCACCGACCGAGGCGAACTTGCGCCTGGAGCCGCCCAGCACCTTGATGCACTGCACCTTGCGGGCGCCCGAGTTGTCGGCGACCTCGAGATAGGTCTCGGGGTAGATCATCGCCCGATCTCCTTCACTCTCAACTCGCCGTCTCGTCGGCGAGCACTTCCCAGCATTTCAGCTTGGAAAGCGGCCGGCACTCGCGGATGCGCACGGTGTCGCCGACCTTGTGCCGGTTCTCCGGGTCATGCGCGTGCATCTTGCTGGAGCGGCGGATGTACTTCTTATAGAGCGGATGCATGATGCGCCGATCGACCCGAATGACCACGGTCTGGTCGTTCTTGTCGCTGACCACCACGCCCTGCAAAACACGCCTTGGCATTACTGGCTCCTCAACCCTGATCCTGAGGGCGGGTCTGCTGCAGCACCGTCTTGATGCGCGCGATATCGCGCCGGACTTGACGCACCCTCGTCGTATTCTCGAGCTGTCCCGTCGCCTGCTGGAAGCGCAGGTTGAACTGCTCGCGCCTGAGCTTCAGCAGCTCGTCGTCGAGCTCGTCCACCGTCTTGCCGCGCAATTCCTCGGCCTTCATGGCTCACCTCATCCTCAACTCAGGCGGCTTATGAACTTGGTCTTGATCGGCAGCTTGGCGGCGGCGCGCAGACAGGCTTCGCGCGCCACGTCCTGGCTGACGCCCTCGAGCTCGAACAGGATCCGACCCGGCTTGACCCGGCAGCACCAGTATTCCGGCGTGCCCTTGCCCTTGCCCATACGCACCTCGGTCGGCTTCTGCGAGACCGGGACATCGGGAAAGACCCGGATCCAGAGCTTGCCGGCGCGGCGCATGTGGCGCGTGATGGCACGGCGCGCGGCCTCGATCTGGCGCGCGGTGACCCGCTCGGGCTCCAACGCCTTCAGGCCGTAGGAGCCGAAGTTCAAGCTCGTCCCACCCTTGGCGTTGCCGTGGATCCGGCCCTTGTGGGCCTTGCGGTATTTGGTCCGCTTGGGCTGCAGCATGGTCTAACCCGCTCCTCGCTCAGCTCGGCCGGCCGCCGCCAGGCGACTGCAAATCGGCGTTGCGCTTCTCCTGCGCCATCGGGTCATGGGCCATGATCTCGCCCTTGTAGACCCAGACCTTGACGCCGCAGGCGCCATAGGTGGTCAACGCCGTGGCCTGGCCGTAGTCGATGTCGGCGCGCAGCGTATGCAGCGGCACCTGGCCTTCGCGGTACCATTCCGTGCGGGCGATCTCGGCGCCGCCGAGGCGGCCCGAGCAGTTGATCCGGATGCCGAGCGCGCCCAGCCGCATGGCGGTCTGCACCGCCCGCTTCATGGCCCGGCGGAAGGCGATGCGGCGCTGCAACTGCTGGGCGATGTTCTCGGCCACCAGGCGGGCGTCGATCTCGGGCTTGCGGATCTCCATGATGTTGAGATGGACCTCGCTGTTGGCCATCTTCGAGAGCTCACCCCTGAGGCGCTCGATATCCGCGCCCTTCTTGCCGATGACGACGCCGGGGCGGGCGGTATGGATGGTGACCCGCGCCTTCTTGGCCGGCCGTTCGATGACGACGCGGCTGAGCCCGGCCTGGCTCAAGCGCTTGTCGAGGAACTTGCGGATCTCGAGGTCCTCGTAGAGCAGGTCGGCATACTCCTGCTTCTGCGCATACCAGCGCGAATCCCAAGTCCGGTTGATGCCGAGCCTGAGCCCGATCGGATTTACCTTCTGGCCCATCAGACAGCCTCCTCCCGCTCGCGCACGACGATTCGAATGCGGCTGAACGGCTTTTGTATGCGACCCATGCGACCCCTGGCCCGGGCCCGAAAACGCTTCATGACCATCGATTTGCCGACGCTGGCCTCGGCGACGACCAGACTGTCGACATCGAGGTCGTGGTTGTTCTCGGCGTTGGCGATCGCCGACTGCAGCACCTTCTTGACGTCGCCGGCGATGCGGCGCTTGGAGAAGGAGAGCTCGGACAAGGCCGAGGCCACCGGCTTGCCCCGGATCAGGCCGGCGACGAGGTTCAGCTTCTGGGGGCTGACGCGCAGCAGCCGGGCCACCGCCTGGGCTTCGTTGTCGGCGAGCCTGCGCCCTTTTGACTGCTTGCCCATCGCGCTTAGCCCCTTCTCGCCTTGCGGTCGGCGGCGTGGCCGAAGAAGGTGCGGGTCGGCGAGAACTCGCCGAACTTGTGCCCGACCATGTCCTCGGTGACGAGCACCGGGATGTGCTTCATGCCGTTGTAGACGGCGAAGGTGAGGCCGACGAACTGCGGCAGCACCGTCGAGCGGCGCGACCAGGTGCAGATCACGTCCTTGCGCCCCGAATCCCGAACCGCTTCGGCTTTCTTCAACAGATGACCGTCGACGAACGGTCCCTTCCAGACTGAGCGGGCCAAGCTAGGCTCCTCCTATCAACTCTTGTGCCGCCGGCGCAGGATGTACTTGTCGCTCGGCTTCTTGCCGCGGGTGCGCTTGCCCTTGGTCGGTTTGCCCCAGGGCGTGACCGGATGACGGCCGCCGCTGGTGCGGCCCTCGCCGCCGCCATGCGGGTGGTCGACCGGGTTCATGGCGACGCCGCGCACCGAAGGGCGCTTGCCGAGCCAACGCTTGCGGCCGGCCTTGCCCAATTTGATGTTCGAGTTGTCGGGGTTGGAGACGGCGCCGATCGAGGCCATGCACTCGCCGCGGACCACGCGCTGCTCGCCGGAGTTCAGCCGCAGGATGGCGTAGCCCTGGTCGCGGCCGACGAACTGGGCATAGGTGCCGCCGGCGCGCGCGATCTGGCCGCCCTTGCCCGGCTTCATCTCCACGTTATGGACGATGGTGCCGATCGGCGTGCTGTTGAGCGGCATCGCGTTGCCCGGCTTGACGTCGACCCGGTTGCCGGCGATCACGGTGTCGCCCACGGCCAGGCGTTGCGGCGCCAGGATATAGGCGAGCTCGCCGTCCTCGTACTTCAGGAGAGCGATGAATGCGGTGCGGTTGGGGTCGTACTCCAGCCGCTCGACCACCGCGGGCACGTCGAACTTGCGGCGCTTGAAGTCGATCAGCCGATAGCGTCGCTTGTGGCCGCCGCCGCGGCGCCGGGCGGTGATCCGGCCGGTGTTGTTGCGCCCCCCCTTCTTGGTCAGCCCTTGCGTCAGCTGCTTGACCGGGTCGCCCTTGTGCAGGGCCGCGCGATCGACCAGCACCAAGTTGCGCCGTCCGGGGGTGGTCGGATTGTAATGTTTCAGCGCCATGGTCTCAGATCCCCGTGGTCACGTCGATGGCGTGGCCTTCCTCGAGCGTCACCACTGCCTTCTTCCAGTTCGGGCGGCGCCCGGGCCGGCCGCGAAAGCGCTTGACCTTGCCCTTGACGTTGAGCGTGTTGACCGCCTTGACCTTGACCTCGAACAGACCTTCGACCGCCTTCTTGATCTCGGGCTTGGTGGCATCGGTGCGGACCCGGAAGGTGACTTGATTGTGCTCCGAGGCCTGGGTCGCCTTTTCGGTTATCACCGGGCCCAGAAGCGTGGTGTACATCGCTTCCCGATTCATTTGAGCCGCGCCTCCAGCTGCTCGACCGCGGCCTTGGTCAGGACCAAGGTGTCGCGGCGCAGGATGTCGTAAACGTTGGCGCCGTGGCTCGGCAGCAGCTGCACGCCGGTGATGTTGCGGGCGGCGCGGACGATATTGGCGTCGAGCTCGGCACCGCCGACGATCAGAACGTCCTTCCAGCCGAGTTTGTCGAGCATGCCGGCCAGGATCCGGGTCTTCGGCTCGTCCAACTTGGCCTCGTCCAGAACCACCAGCTCGCCCGCCGCCTGCTTGGCCGAGAGTGCCGACTTCAGGCCCAGTGCGCGCACCTTCTTCGGCAGCTTGATGGCATGGTCGCGGGGCTGCGGCCCAAAGGTGACGCCGCCGCCGCGGAAGATCGGTGCCTTACGGCTGCCGTGCCGGGCGCGGCCGGTGCCCTTCTGGCGCCAGACCTTGGCGGTGGTGCCGCGGATCTCGGCCCGCTGCTTGGTCTTGTGGGTGCCGCTGCGCCGCTTGGCGAGCTGCCAGACGACGACCCGCTGCAGGATGTCGGCCCGCGGCTCGAGGCCGAAAACCTCGTCCGCCAGCTCGATGGAGCCGGCCTTCTTGTCGTCGAGCGTTTTGACCTCGGCCTTCATCGTTCCCTATTCCTCGTCGCCGCCGTCACTCGGCGCCTCCGCCTCTGCTTCCGTCGCCTCGGTGACGTCCTCCGGCTCCGGCTCCGACTCTGCGCCCGCGCGGATCGCGCCTGGATAAGGCGCCTCGTCGGGACGGGCACGCTTGACCGCGTCGCTGACCAATACCCAACCGCCTTTCGGTCCCGGCACCGCGCCCCGGACGAAGAGCAGGCCCTGCTCGGCGTCGGCGTCGACGACCTCCAGGTTCTGCTGAGTGACCCGCCGATTGCCCATCTGGCCGGCCATCTTCTTGCCCTTCCAGACCTTGCCCGGCTCTTGGCTGTTGCCGGTCGAGCCGTGCGCTCGATGCGAGATCGAGACGCCGTGGCTGGCGCGCAGGCCGGCGAAGCCCCAGCGCTTCATGGCGCCGGCGAAGCCCTTGCCGATCGAGGTGCCGGTGATGTCGACGAACTGGCCGGCGACGAAGTGGTCCGCCGTCAGCTCGGCGCCGACGTCGATCAAGGCGTCGTCCGCGACCCGGAACTCGGCCAAGCGGCGCTTCGGCGTCACCTCGGCCTTGGCGTAATGGCCACGCATCGGCTTGCTGACGTTCTTGACCTTGGCCTCGCCGACGCCGAGTTGGAGGGCGGTGTAGCCGTCCTTCTCGGCCGTGCGTTGCGCCACGACCTGGCAATTGTCGACATGCAGCACGGTCACCGGCAGGTTGGTCCCATCCTCCTGGAAGAGGCGAGACATGCCGAGCTTGCGGGCAATGAGACCTGATCGCATCGGTCGACCCCTAAAGCTTGATCTCGACGTCGACGCCGGCCGCCAGGTCGAGCTTCATCAGCGCGTCGACCGTTTGCGGCGTCGGGTCGATAATGTCCAAGAGCCGCTTGTGCGTCCGGATCTCGAACTGCTCGCGCGACTTCTTGTCGATGTGCGGCCCGCGCAACACCGTGAACTTCTCGATCTTGGTCGGCAGCGGGATCGGGCCGCGCACGTTGGCGCCGGTCCGCTTCGCCGTACTGACGATCTCGCTGGTCGATTGATCCAGCAGCCGATGATCGAATGCCTTCAACCGTATGCGGATGTTTTGACTGTCCATTTTCCTATCCAGCTGCGG
>JASLMY010000226.1 GCA_030746295.1 Alphaproteobacteria bacterium
AACCGTGATTGCCTCATATCCGTCTCCTCTATGACGGACTCTCCTATCAGATGAGGGAACTTTCGGGGCTCAGGTCATCCTCAATCATCTCTATGGCGGCATGGACGAGCCGGAGATCAAGATCATCGACGTCTTCATCTGCAAGCTTCGCAGGAAGCTGTCGGAAGCTTCGGGTGGCACGGGCTATATCGAAACCGTCTGGGGCCGTGGTTACGTGTTGCGGGCCCCGGCCGAGACGATGGTGGCGGCATAGCCTCCATCCATCGTTTGCCGCAGGCGACCCTTGCAGAAGGAGACCTCGACATCGGCAACCTGGATTTCTGCAGGTCAGTCCGTAACATCGCCGCTGGAATGTCGTCTTTCGGGGCTGAAATCCCCGTCAGGATGTCATCGCCAGAACCGACGTTTATGGCCGCGCATCCAGCCCTTTAGGGCAAGCCAATAAAACGCGGGCTGTCAAGCTGTAGCAACCTCGAATTGATACCTTCGCATTCTAGCCAGTGATCGGGAATACCCCCGGGCGGGCCCGGCGGTAGGGCAGGGTGGCGAGATCGGCAGGGCCCCAGTCGGGCGTCTCGGCGATCAGGATCGTCTCGGCGATCGGCTCGTAGACGGCGCGGAAATGGGTCTTGGAGCGGAGCACGATGATGTCGAAGTCCTCCGGGTGCAAGCCGAACTGATGGAAGGGGTCGGCGTCGATGGCGGAGAGCTGGCTCGTGGTCACGATGAGGGTGATGCCGCCCGCCTCCAGCACCGCCGTGGGGCCGAGATCGACGGGCACGCCGCGGCGCATCGGGCCGGTGCCGGTGAAGGCCTTGGGGCCGGCGAAGCGGACCACGGCGTCGAGCGTGACCGGCCCGCCGGCACGCGCCGACGACTTGCCGCCGACGTCGAGCGTGAGGCGCTGGCCGACACCGGCCGCGATCGCCGCCGCCACGGCCTCCGGGTCCCAGAGATAGGGCACTGCCACGGACGGGGCTCGGGCAGCCGCCAGCTCGGCCAGGACATAGGTCGAATCGTTCATCCGGTCGGCGTGCTCCAGGATCACCACCGGCTTGGCCGCGTCTCTCGCCAGCGCCAGAGCCCGGTCGACGGCCACGGTGTGCGGCAGGATCAACTCGCGCTTGAAGAGCGCCTCTCGGGCATCCGTCACCATGGCCGCCAGCTCGTCTGCCACTGTCGCCGCCATTTCCGGCCGGTCGTCGGTGACGACGACGACGCTGAAGCCGATATCGGGCACGTCGGCATAGGCGAAACCGGTGAAGACCGAGATGTCGAGAACGCCTTCCTTCGCCTCTACCGCCCGCGCCTCGGCCATGATCGCCGACAGGGGAGCCAGCGCCGTCGCCGTGAAGATGCTGGGCAGGACCAGCGGCGGCTTGGCGATCGCCATGGTCGGACGAATCTCGCCTTGCAAGCCTCCTATCAGCAGCCGGGCAGCGCGCCGGCCGGTCTCGGCCATGTCGATATGCGGGCTTTGATGGTAGCCGGCGACGACGTCGACGAGGTCGAGCATTTCCGGCGACAGGTTGCCATGCAGGTCCATCGCCAGTGCGATCGGCAAGCGCTCGCCCACGGCGGCCCGCAAGCCGCGCAGGAACGCGGTCTCGGCGTCGGGCCGGGCAGGCGTCGCCATGGCACCGTGCAAGTGCAGAAGCAGTCCGTCGATCTCGCCGTCGAGTGCCTTCAGCCCGTCCGAGACCTCGGTCAGGTAGTGCTCGAACGCCGCATCCGCCACCGGGCCCGAGGGTGACGCCTCGGCCCAGACCAGGCCGGTCAAGGTGGCACCGGCCGCCTCCGCCGCAGTGATGAAGCCGCCGGCGACGCTGCTGCTGCCCCGCAGGGTGTCGAGCAAGGCGGCGCCCCTCGATGCGCCCAGCTCGAATGCGTCGCGGCCGGTCTCCTCGGGCAGGAAGGTGACGGTCTCGTGGGCAAAGCCGGCGATCGCCAGTCGCATGTGCGTCCTCCCCAAACTCGGAGCAGTCTCGGACCGGCCTTCACAGGCCCGGCCGGCATGATACCATTCCCCGAAGACGGCCGAATGGGGTGTAGAGGATGAGCGAGACGATCAGCCTGGCGGTGCCGACCGCGCCCGTGGTCCGACGCGTCGACCCGGATGTCGAGGCGTTGCCTCTGGTCTTCGATTCGCCCCACAGCGGCACCAGCTATCCCGACGACTTCGCGCCCGCCGCGCCGATACGCCTGCTTCGGATGGCGGTCGACGACCACGTCGACGAGTTGTTCGCCGAGGCGCCTAGTCACGGCGCGGTGCTGATCGCGGCGGAGTTTCCACGCGTCTACATCGACCCGAACCGCCACCACGACGACATCGACCCTGACCTCTTGGCCGATGGCTGGCCCGAGCCGTTGCAACCGAGCAAGAAGCAAAAGTTCGGCAAATCGCTGATCTGGCGGCTGATCGGCCGGGATTCCCGGATCTACGACCGGGGCCTGACGGCAGCGGAGGTGCGCCACCGCATCGAGCATTATTGGCGGCCCTACCACGACTGCGTCCAAACGGCCTTGGACGAGGCCTATACCCGTGCCGGGGTGGTTTGGCACGTCAACTGCCACTCGATGTCGGCCCGCGCCGGTGCCAACCAGGAAGACGCGGGGCAGGAGCGGCCCGACTTCACGGTCAGCGACCTGGATGGCCGCAGCACCCATTCGGAGTTCCTCGATTGCGTGGTCGAGACCCTGGCCCAGCGCGGCTACGAGGTGCGCGTCAACGATCCCTATCAGGGGATGGAGCTGATCCGGCGCTACAGCGATCCGGCGGTCGGCCGCCACAGCCTGCAGATCGAGGTCAAGCGAAGCCTCTATATGACCGAATCGACGCGCGAGAAGAGCGCCGACTACGAGGCCCTGCAAGCCGACCTCGGCCGCCTCTGCCGGAGCTTGGCCGATTTCGCCCGCGACGGCGGCGGCTGACGATGGCGGGCGCGGTCGGCGCGCATTTCGCAGAGAGCTATACCGCCGCGCGCCGGAAATTCGTTGCCCGGGCGGTGGCGGCCGGGGCCGAGGTCGACAGCCACCGTCATCCCTTGGACGGCCCCGGGGGCGAGCCCCTCTATGTCGACATCGCCCGTTTGGGGTCGGCCGGGGCTCGCCGGATCCTGCTCACCTGCTCGGGCACGCACGGCGTCGAGGGCTTCTGCGGCTCGGCCTGCCAAAGCGGTTGGCTCGAGGAAAAGGGCGCCGCCGCCCTGCCGGCGGGGATGGCAATGGTTATGGTCCATGCCATCAATCCCTTCGGCTTCGCTTGGCTGCGCCGGGTCAACGAGGACAACGTCGACGTCAATCGCAACTTCATCGACTTCGACCAGGGCGTGCCGGAGAACGAGGCCTGGGTCGAGCTCGCCGCCGCCGTCTGCCCAGAGCTCTGGGACGAGGCCGCGGCCAGCGTCTTCCGCGCCACCTGCAAGGCCTTCGTCGAGCGCCACGGCGAGCGCGCCTTCGTCAAGGCGATCACCGGCGGCCAGTACAGCCATGCCGACGGCGTCTTCTTCGGCGGCCGGGCGCCGGTCTGGTCGCACCGCCTCTTGAAGCGCTATGCGGAGGAGACCTTGGCGGCGGTGGAGGCGCTGGCCGTGGTCGATTTCCACACCGGTCTTGGCCCCTTCGGCTATGGTGAGCTGATCTGTCGACATCCCCCCGACGACGAGGCGTTGCGACTGGCGCGGCGCTGGTTCGGCGACGCGGTGACCTCGCCGGCGCTGGGCGAGTCGGCCTCGCCGGTGGCGACCGGAAACCTGCGCATGGCCTTCGTCGATTGGCTGGCCGAGGCTTCGGTCGTTGCCGTCGGCCTCGAGTTCGGCACCCATGCCGAGGACAAGGTTTTCGAGGCGATCCGCGCCGACAACTGGCTGCACTGCCACGGCGATCTCGAGTCGCGGGCCGGTCACGCCATCAAGGCCAACATCCGCGAGATGTTCTATCCGGCCACCGACGGTTGGAAGGAATTGGTCTACCGCCGCGGCCTCGAGGTCCAGGAGCAGGCGCTCCAAGGCTTGGCGGCGATGTAGGGCCCGGCCACTCGCTCGCCGGGTCTCCCGGCCCTGCGGGCCAGTGTCCCGAATCAGCAGTTCGCAATCGTTTGTGGCAAGCGCCCGACGAACTCCTGATTCGATAAGGACACTAGCAACTCTTTGATTGTAGTGTGGTTTGGGGCTTTGAAGTTCCTAACGGTGCTTGCCCCAACAACAATAGGAACTTCAAATCCACCACACTAGTGGATGAACTGTTCGCGCAGAATTCGTTCTTCCAGGTTGTGCTCGGGATCGAACAGCACCTGGAAACGAACCGCCAGGTCCTCGGCGACGTCGACGCGGATCACGTCTCGAACCTCGGCGTTGTCGGCGACGGCGCTGACCGGGCGCTTGTCGGCGTCCAGGATCTCGAACCGGACCTTGGCGGTGTGCGGCAGCAGCGCGCCGCGCCAGCCGCGGGGCCGAAAGGCACTGATCGGCGTCAGCGCGAGGACGCCCGCCTCCAGCGGCAGGATCGGCCCGTGCGCGGACAGATTGTAGGCGGTGCTGCCGGCGGGCGTGGCCACCATGGCGCCGTCGCAGATCAGCTCCTCCAATCGCTCCCGGCCGTCGATCCGAATGCTGATCTTGGCCGCTTGCCGGGTCTCGCGGAAGACCGACACCTCGTTGATGGCCAGCGCCTCGTGCTCTTGGCCGTGCTGGTCGACGGCGGTCATCCGCAAGGGCGTCAGGGTCTGGCACTCGGCCGCGCCCAAACGCTCGAGCAGGCCGTCGGTCTGGTAGGTGTTCATGAGAAAGCCGACCGAGCCCAGGTTCATGCCATAGATCGGCAGATCGAGGCCCTTGTGGTCGTGCAGCGTCTTCAGCATGAAGCCGTCGCCGCCGAGCGAGACGATCACCTCGGCGTCCTCGACCGCATGGTCGGAATAGCGGCCGAGGAGATTTTCGAGCGCGCGCTCGGCCTCGGGCACCTCGCTCGCGAGAAAGGCGATTCGTTTGGAGGGCATGGGCTCAAGCTCATGGACACGGGTGATCGACCCGGCACTATAGCGCAGTGCCGGTCGGCTGCCAGCGGCTGTTGCCGGGCCGGGGCCGGGCACGCCATAATCACGCCGCCGTCTTGGCCCGGGGAAGGGGAGAGCAAGCTCGTGACCATGCGCCATCTCGCAATCGCGGCGACCGCCGCCGTCGCCCTGCTGTTCGGCGGTGCCGATGGCCGGGCCAAGGACCGGCACAGCGACTACTACTATCCGGAGATCTCCAGCAGCGAGACCTACAAGGCCCGCGCCCAGGTCCTGAAGAACGCCAACCGCGAGCTCAGGCTCGGCTTTATCGTCGCCCAGACGGCGGCCCAGGCAAAGCGGCCCTATCCCTCCCGCTTCGCCATCTTCGCCAAGGGTAACGAGGCCCAGAAGCTGATCATCGTCGGCCTCGACGGCGAGAGCTTCCGCACCCTCTACCGGGCCCGCGCGGTGCTGGCCCAGATGACCGCCCGGGCCCGCGGCACCGACTTCTTCCGCAACCTCGCGGTCGAGGATTTCTTCACCTTCTTCGATTTGGTCCGCATGCTGGGCTTCGAGCAGATCACCGTCACCGACGGCGAAAGCTACGCCCACCGGATCACGCTGGAATAGCGCCGCCGCCGTCGGCCGTCGGTGGGTTGGCTTCAGCCGCCGGTGACGCTCATGTGGCGGCTCAAGGCCGGTTCCCGGCCGCGACGGTCGATGACGAAGTCGTGGCCCTTGGGTTTGCGGCCGATTGCGGCGTCGATCGCCGCCTCGAGGGTCGCCTCGTCACCACTTCTGACCGGGGTCCTGAGGTCGGCGGCATCGTCCTGGCCCAGGCACATGTAAAGCGTGCCTGTGCAGGTCAGCCGCACCCGGTTGCATGACTCGCAGAAATTGTGGCTGAGCGGGGTGATGAAGCCGAGCCGGCGCCCGGTCTCCTGAACCTGGACATAGCGGGCGGGGCCGCCGCTGTTGTGGTCGCTGTCGATCAGGGTCCAGCGCTCGGCCAAGCGGGCGCGGACCAGCGACAACGGCAGGTACTGGGTCTGGCGGTCGCCGCCGATGTCGCCCAAGGGCATGGTCTCGATGAGCGTCAGATCGAAGCCCTCTTCGCCACACCAGGCGAGCACGGCCTCGATCTCGTCCTCGTTGACGTCGCGCAGCGCCACCATGTTGATCTTGATCTCGAGGCCGGCGCTCTTGGCGGCCTCGAGGCCGGCCAGCACCTTGTCGAGCTTGCCCCAACGGGTGACGGCGGCGAACTTCTCGGGATCTAGGGTGTCGAGCGAGACGTTGAGACGCCGCACCCCGGTGTCCCGAAGCTCTTCGGCGTAACGGTTCAATTGGCTGGCGTTGGTGGTCAGGGTCAGCTCGTCCAGGGCGCCGCTGTCGAGGTGTCTGGCCAGCCGGCGGATCAGCCACATGATGTTGCGTCTGACCAGAGGCTCGCCGCCTGTCAGTCTGAGCTTGCGGACGCCCTTTGCAACGAAGGCGCTGCAGAGCCGGTCCAGCTCTTCGAGGCTCAGCACCTCGGCCTTCGGCAGAAAGCTCATGTCCTCCGACATGCAATAGACGCAGCGGAAATCGCAGCGGTCGGTCACCGAGACCCTGAGGTACGATACCCGCCGGCCGAAGGGGTCGATCATCTCAACCATTACGCCGTATCCGGTCCCCTTACGCGAGCGCCGCTCGGCGCCCTTCCCGCAGACGAATATAGTCCGAGTTTAGCGCAAGAAAAGCGTCAGGCCTTGCGTTTGGTCAAGCGGCGGGTGCCGCCGACGGGCGGCTGGCTCAGGCGAATGCGCGGCCGTCCGTGGAATGGCCAGGTGCTTGTCGCACGCGCCACTTGCCGAGCGTCAGGCTGGCTGCTTCCGGAGAGACCTGGTCGTAGAATTCGAGCAGCAGCGCCAGCGCTTCCGGTGCCGGCTCGCTGGCCGTTTCCCGGGCCTTGTAGAGCATCCGGACCAAGGCCTGAAAGGCGGCTCGGTCGAGGCCGATGGCGCGGCAGGCGATCGCCAAGCTGTGGTGGTTTCGTTGGAAGACGATGCGGCGGGCTTCCTCCGCCCCGAGGTCGGTCAATTTGGCGAAGGCGCGCTCGAACAGCGCCACCTGGCCCTGGGCCAGGGCTTTGACCGCGAAGGCCGGGGTCAACTCGCCGGCGGCGTGAAGCTTCGCCACCAGGCGTTCGACCGCTGACAGCTCGGGCCTTCGACGGCGGTTCTCGTCCTCCGTGGCCACCGCCGCGGCCGCCTCGACGATCTCGTCCTCCAGCGTCGCCGGGTCGATGTCGAAGCGCCTGACGATGTGTTCGCGAAGGCTGAGCGAGACCCACATCAACAGCTTGTGGGCGAGGTCCACGGGCAGGTCCGAGCGTTGCACCAACGGCTCCCGATAGGCCTCGATCTGCCGGGAGGCGCCGACGATCCGGCTCATGGTCTCGTGACTGATCCGCGCGGTCTCGTTCTCCAACAGGGTGACGACCACCTCTTCTGCGCCGGTGGCGACCAGAACCGCGGATACCTCCGGCGACAAGTCGCGGCGCACCGCGACCCCCAGCTGGTGCCCCAGGCCATGGTGGCGGACGATCTCGATCAGGTCGGAGTCCTTCAACACCGGGCTTCGGACCAGAATCTCGTAGCAAACGTCGATCTCGTCGTTCGCCAACATGAAGATCAGGGCCTCGGGCGCCCTCGGGCTCTTGGCCAGGCGCTCGGCGAGTTGCTTGCGGACCGCGATCTCCACGTCGCGGGTGAGGCGGTGCAGGATCTCGAGCATGAGCGCCCGCTCGCTGCCCAGAAGCTCGCTCTCGCGGCGCTCGAACAGGTCGGCGACGGCATCGTAGAGGGCGTTTCGATCGACCTCGCTGTGGCGCCGTGCCAGCTCGAAGAGATACTGAGCCTCTTCGTGAGCCGATTGAAACGGCGCGCCGTCGGCCGGCCAACCGGAGGTGCTGCCCGCGGCGTCGAGAGCAGGTGAGCTATCGCCTGTCGTCACTGTATCCACGTGAGAGATCCCCGTCCTTCGACCAAGTGCAGGCACCCCCTCCAAACGTCCCATAGTTCGCCACCCCAGGATGGCTTGGAACTAGTTAAGGAAAGCATAATGCTCGTACCGATTCGTATCTTTTCGGATACGATCCGCCAGGCAGAGCCGGCCTGAGCTCGGATCGCGGCGAGTGACCGAGAAACCGCGCCGTGATTGATTACAATCAATGCATATGAGCCGCCGAATCCGTA
>JASLMY010000227.1 GCA_030746295.1 Alphaproteobacteria bacterium
GCCCCCCGCCCCCCTACCGACCAAATTTGTTCCCCTTGGGGGGGCCGGGGCGCAGCCTTAGGCGGGCGCCATAGAGAGTTGATAAACGTATGTGAATCCTTATTTTTCGGTTGACGGAACGGGGTCGCATACATAGTATCCGCCAACCGTTTTTGGCGTAGGTGGTGGGCGATCGTCTCAGACGCTGCGCCGGACGTACCAAGTTGGGATAAAATCGACGCGGGGTCACACCCCCAACGAGACTGGCATCGGTGCCACCAGGCGCCGTCTCGTGTGGGGGGTGCGCTTTTTGTTTCCCGCCAGGTGTGGGTGAGATGCGAGCCACAGTGCCGGCCTTGCCGGGGCGCGGCCGCGAGCTTCGAGGACAGCATATGCCGACGATCAACCAGTTGGTCCGCAAGCCCCGCCGGGCGGAGACGACGCGCAACAAGGTGCCGGCCCTGCAGGGCAGCCCGCAAAAGCGCGGCGTCTGCACGCGGGTCTACACGACGACGCCGAAGAAGCCCAATTCGGCGTTGCGGAAGGTTGCTCGCGTGCGCTTGACCAACGGCTTCGAGGTGATCAGCTACATCCCCGGCGAGGGCCACAACCTGCAAGAGCATTCGGTGGTGCTGATCCGTGGTGGCCGCGTCAAGGACCTGCCCGGCGTGCGCTATCACGTCATTCGCGGTGTCCTCGACACCCAAGGGGTCGGCGATCGCCGGCAGCGGCGCTCGAAATACGGCGCCAAGCGGCCGAAGTAGAAGGGAGCTTCCAGATGTCGCGACGCCACAGGGCCGAGAAGCGGGAAGTTCTGCCGGATCCGAAATTCGCCGATCCGGTGCTGGCCAAGTTCACCAACGTGCTGATGCTCGATGGCAAGAAGTCGGCTGCCGAGCGCATCGTCTACAACGCCTTCGACCGGATCAAGGAGCGCTCGGGCCAGGACCCGGTCAAGGTCTTTCACGAAGCGCTGGACAACGTTCGGCCGACGGTCGAGGTGCGCTCGCGACGGGTTGGCGGCGCCACCTACCAGGTGCCGGTCGAGGTCCGCACCGAGCGCGCCCAGGCGCTGGCCATCCGGTGGCTGATCAGCACCGCCCGCGCGCGCTCGGAGAACACCATGGAGGAGCGGCTGTCGGGCGAGTTGCTGGACGCCGCCAACGCCCGCGGCACGGCGGTCAAGAAACGCGAGGACACCCACCGAATGGCCGAGGCCAATCGGGCCTTCTCGCATTACCGCTGGTAAGCGAGACGGATTTTCGGGAGCCACTGTAATGGCACGTACCACACCTCTGGCGCGATATCGAAACATCGGCATCATGGCCCACATCGATGCCGGCAAGACCACGACCACCGAGCGCATCCTCTTCTACACAGGCCGCTCGCATAAGATGGGCGAGGTCCACGACGGCGCCGCCGTGATGGACTGGATGGAGCAGGAGCAAGAGCGCGGCATCACCATCACCTCCGCGGCCACCACCTGCTTCTGGAACGATCATCGCATCAACATCATCGACACCCCCGGCCATGTCGATTTCACCATCGAGGTCGAGCGATCGCTTCGCGTCCTCGACGGTGCCGTCGCCGTCTTCGACTCGGTAGCCGGCGTAGAGCCGCAATCCGAGACCGTATGGCGCCAGGCCGACAAATACGGCGTCCCCCGGATGTGTTTCGTCAACAAGATGGACCGGGTGGGCGCCGATTTCTTTAGGTGCGTCGAGATGTTCAAAGATCGTCTCGGCGCCAACCCGCTTGTTCTGCAATTGCCGATCGGGGCCGAAGCCGACTTCCGAGGCCTGGTCGACCTGTTGACGATGCAAGGCATCATCTGGCGCGAGGAGACCTTGGGCGCGGACTACGAGACGGTCGAGATCCCGGCCGAGCTGCAGGCCGATGCCGAGGCCTATCGGGCCAGGCTGGTCGAGGCCGCGGTCGAGCTAGACGACGAGGCGCTGGAGGCCTATCTCGACGGCAACGAGCCGGACGTCGAGACGTTGAAGCGCTGTATTCGCAAGGGCACGGTCTCGGGCGCCTTCATCCCGGTCCTGACCGGCTCGGCGTTCAAGAACAAGGGCGTGCAGCCGCTCTTGGATGCGGTTGTCGACTACATGCCCTCGCCGGCCGACCTGGAGGCGATGCGGGGCATGCATCCCGATCGTGACGAGGAGGTGCTGCGCGCGCCCAGCGACGACGAGCCGTTCTCGGCCCTGGCCTTCAAGGTCATGACCGACCCGTTCGTCGGCTCGCTGACCTTCGTGCGCATCTATTCCGGTGTGCTGAAGAGCGGCGATCAGATCTTGAACCCGACCCGCGGCAAGCGCGAGCGGATCGGCCGCATGTTGCTCATGCATTCCAATCATCGCGAGGACATCAAGGAGGCCTGCGCCGGCGACATCCTGGCGCTCTGCGGCCTGAAGACGGCCTCGACCGGCGATACTTTGGCCGATCCGCAGAAACCGGTGCTGCTGGAGCGGATGGAGTTTCCGGAGCCGGTGATCGAGATCGCCGTCGAGCCCAAGACCAAGAACGACCAGGAGAAGATGGCGACGGCGCTGGCCCGGCTGGCGGCCGAGGATCCGTCATTCCGGGTGGCGAGCGACGCCGAGAGCGGCCAGACCATCATCAAGGGCATGGGCGAGCTGCACTTGGAGATCATCGTCGATCGCATGAAGCGCGAGTTCAAGGTCGACGCCAACATCGGCGCCCCGCAGGTCGCCTATCGCGAGGCGATCAGCCGCGCCGCCGAGATCGACTACACGCACAAGAAGCAGACCGGCGGCTCGGGCCAGTTCGCCCGCATCAAGCTCGAGATCGAGCCGGGCACGCCCGGCAGCGGCCGCGAGTTCGAAAGCAAGGTGGTCGGCGGCTCGGTGCCGCGGGAATACATTCCCGGCGTCGAGAAGGGCATCGTGGCCGTGGCCGAATCCGGCATTCTGGCCGGCTTCCCGTTGATCGACTACAAGGTGACGTTGGTCGACGGCGCCCATCACGAGGTCGACTCCTCGGTTATGGCCTTCGAGATCGCGGCCCGTCAGGCTTTCCGCGAAATGACGATGAAGGCAGGCCCGGTCCTGCTGGAGCCAGTCATGCGGGTCGAGGTGGTGACGCCGGACGACTATATCGGCGACGTCATGGGCGATCTCTCGGCCCGGCGGGGCCAGCCGACCGGCACCGAGCCGCGCGGCAACGCCACGGTGATCAATGCCCTAGTGCCGCTTGCCAACATGTTCGGCTATGTCAACAACTTGCGGTCGATGACCCAGGGCCGGGCCCAGTTCACCATGCATTTCGATCACTACGAGCGGGTGCCGGAAGCGGTCTCGCAGGAAGTTCGGGCGAAGTTCGCCTGAGCGACGACGGATTTAGATGACGACTGAAGAGCGTTAGGGGTTCAAGCGATGGCGAAGGCGAAGTTTGAGCGGACGAAGCCGCACTGCAACGTAGGCACGATCGGCCATGTCGATCATGGCAAGACGACGCTGACGGCGGCGATCACGAAGATCCTGGCGGAGTCGGGCGGGGCCGAGTTCACCTCCTACGACGAGATCGACAAGGCGCCGGAGGAGAAGGCGCGCGGGATCACGATCTCGACGGCGCATGTCGAGTACGAGACCGAGAACCGGCACTATGCGCATGTCGACTGCCCGGGCCACGCCGATTATGTGAAGAACATGATCACCGGTGCGGCGCAGATGGACGGCGCCATTCTGGTGGTCTCGGCGGCGGACGGTCCGATGCCGCAGACCCGCGAGCACATCCTGCTGGCGCGCCAGGTCGGTGTGCCGGCGCTGGTCGTCTACATGAACAAGGTCGACATGGTCGACGACGAGGAGCTTTTGGACCTGGTCGAGCTGGAGGTCCGCGAGCTGTTGTCGAGCTACGACTTCCCCGGTGACGACATCCCCGTGGTCCGGGGCTCGGCGCTGGTGGCGATGGAGGACGGCGACGAGGCGCAGGGCAAGGCCTCGGTTTTGGAGCTGATGACGGCGGTGGACGACTACGTGCCGCAGCCCGAGCGTCCGAAGGACCTGGCCTTCCTGATGCCGATCGAGGACGTGTTCTCGATTTCGGGCAGAGGCACGGTGGTGACGGGTCGGATCGAGCGCGGCATCGTCAACGTCGGCGACGAGGTCGAGATCGTCGGCATCAAGGAGACCTCGAAGACGACGGTGACGGGTGTCGAGATGTTCCGCAAGCTGTTGGACCAGGGCGAGGCGGGCGACAACGTCGGCTGTCTGTTGCGCGGTGTCGGCCGCGACGAGGTCGAGCGGGGCCAGGTCTTGGCGAAGCCGGGCTCGATCACGCCGCACACCAAGTTCACGGCGGAGGCCTACATCCTGACCAAGGAGGAGGGCGGCCGGCACACGCCGTTCTTCACCAACTACCGGCCGCAGTTCTACTTCCGGACGACGGACGTGACCGGTGTGGTGGCACTCCCCGACGGCACCGAGATGGTGATGCCGGGGGACAACATCTCGATGCAGGTTGAGCTGATCGCGCCGATCGCGATGGACGAGGGCCTGCGCTTCGCGATCCGCGAGGGCGGCCGCACCGTCGGCGCCGGCGTCGTCGCCTCGATCTCCGAGTAGGGCGGGGACCGGCGGCTCGAGCGCGACGGGACGAGAAGCTTGCAGGAGCGTAGCTCAATTGGTAGAGCACCGGTCTCCAAAACCGGGGGTTGGGGGTTCGAGCCCCTCCGCTCCTGCCACTTGCCGGCACTAGGCCGGCGCCGAGAGGCAATTTGAGGAACCCATGGCGAAGACGAGTCCAGCCGAATTCGTAAGGCAGGTCCGCCAAGAGACCTCCAAGGTGACGTGGCCGAGTCGCAAGGAGACCGGCATCACCACGGCGATGGTCTTCGTCATGGTGGTGCTGGCGGCGATCTTCTTCTTTCTCGCCGATATGGCCCTGTCCGCGGGCATTCGCCTGATCCTCGGTCTCGGAGGCTGAACCGATGGCGGCGCGCTGGTACATCGTCCACGTCTATTCCGGCTTCGAGAAGAAGGTCGCGGCGGCGATTTCCGAGCAGGCCGCGGCGACGGGTCTGGACGAGGATATCGAGGAGGTCATGGTCCCGGTCGAGGAGGTCCTCCAGGTCCGCCGCGGCCAGAAGGTGAACTCGGAGCGCAAGTTCTTCCCCGGCTACGTCCTGGTCAAGATGGACCTCTCCGACGAGGCCTATCACCTGATCAAGAACACCGCCAAGGTGACCGGCTTTCTCGGCACCGGCGGGCGGCCCTCGCCGATCAGCCAGGCCGAGGCGGACCGGATCCTGCATCAGGTGCAAGAGGGGATCGAGCGGCCGAAGCCGTCGATCACCTTCGAGATCGGCGAGCAGGTCAGGGTCTGCGACGGCCCCTTCACCTCGTTCAACGGCTACGTCGAGGAGGTCGACGAGGAACGGGCGCGGCTCAAGGTCGGGGTCTCGATCTTCGGCCGAGCAACGCCGGTGGAGTTGGAATTCGGCCAGGTCGAGAAGGTCTGAGTCGGCAGTTCGCGTGGTAGGCTCGCCACGGCCGCGACCACGCACCCTTGGGCGCCGGACCTCAGGCCGGCCGCCCCCGATGACGAGGGAAGCTTAGGATGGCGAAGAAGATCGACGGCTACATTAAGCTGCAAATACCGGCCGGCCAGGCCAACCCATCGCCGCCGGTGGGACCGGCGCTCGGCCAGCGCGGCGTCAACATCATGGAATTCTGCAAGGCCTTCAACGCCGAGACGCAGAGCATGGAGCAGGGCGTGCCGATCCCGGTCACCGTCACGGTGTTCGTGGACAAGAGCTTCAGCTTCATCACTAAGACGCCGCCGGCCTCGTACCTGCTGCGCCGCGCCGCCAAGCTGGAAAAAGGCAGCGAGACCCCGGGGCGCGAGGTCGTCGGTTCGGTCATCATGGCGCAGGTCCGCGAGATCGCGGAGCTGAAGATGGAGGATCTGAACGCCAACGATGTGGACGCCGCCTGCAAGATCATTGCCGGCTCGGCGCGCTCGATGGGCTTCGAGGTGGAGGGGTAGAGAGATGGGCAAGGCTGGCAAGCGCTTCCAGAAATCCAGAGACGGCATCGATTCCGGCCAGCACTACAGCCTCGACGAGGCGGTGCAGATGGTGAAGGAGCGCGCCTCGGCCAAGTTCGACGAGACCGTCGAGCTGGCGATCAACCTGGGCGTCGATCCGCGCCACGCCGACCAGATGGTGCGCGGCACCGTGCAGTTGCCGAACGGCACCGGCAAGTCGGTTCGCGTCGCCGTCTTCGCCAAGGACGACAAGGCTGACGAGGCGCGCGCGGCGGGTGCCGACAAGGTCGGTGCCGAGGAGCTGGCGGAAGAGATCCAGAAGGGCGAGATCGACTTCGATCGCTGCATCGCCACGCCCGACATGATGTCGATCGTCGGTCGCCTCGGCCGCATTCTGGGGCCGCGCGGCTTGATGCCCAATCCCAAGCTCGGCACCGTGACGGCCGACATCGGCGAGGCGGTCAGCGCCGCCAAGGGCGGCCAGGTCGAGTTCCGGGTCGAGCGCGCCGGCATCATCCATGCCGGGGTCGGCAAGGCGAGCTTCTCCGAGGCCCAGTTGGGCGAGAACGCGCGTGCCCTGATCGACGCGGTGGTCCGTGCCAAGCCGAGCGGCGCCAAGGGCACCTATGTCAAGCGCGTCGCCTTGAGCTCGACCATGGGGCCGGGCGTGAGAATAGATACCGCGGCCCTCACCGGCGACTGAGGCCGGCGGCGCGCGGCGAGGACTTCGCGCCCGGGACCGATGGTCCGGGGCGTGGGGAGGGACGGCAGGGGCCAAGCCCTTGTCGCCACCCTGTCCGAGACTGCAGGTGGCACCGCCCGCGGGCGGTGCCTTAAGGCCCGAAACCGTTTGGGGCGCCTGCACAGACGGGAAGAGTTGCCGGGTTGCGGCAGTCTCGTTTTGGAGGCCGCGGCACCGGTTCGAATCCCGAGGGCAGGCTTTGGCGGAACCGCACCGGCAAGCGGGTGCGGTTCCATGGTGCAACCGGTCGTGCCGGCGGGGTTTGCCGTCGCCACGACCAGAGTGAAAGGAGGCGCCTTGTGGATCGGACGCAAAAAGCGGCGTTCGTGGCCGAGATGCGGGAGGTCTTCAACGACACGACCTGCGTCGTCGTCACCCATTACAATGGCCTCGACGTCCGTGCCATCAGCGACTTGCGTCGACAGATGCGGGCGGCCGAGGCGACCTTTCGGGTCGCCAAGAACCGCTTGACCAAGCTCGCCCTCGAGGGCACGCCCTATGCCGAGCTTCAGGACCTCTTCGTCGGGCCCACCGCGATCGCCTATTCGGACGATCCCGTGGCCCCGGCCAAGGTGGCGGTGGAGTTCGCCAAGCAGAACAAGGCGCTGGTCGTCTTGGGCGGTGCCTTGTCGGAGCGAAGGTTGGAGGCGGCCGACGTCGAAGCGTTGGCGAAGCTGCCCTCGCTCGACGCCCTCAGGTCCCAGATCATCGGTCTGGTGCAGGCCCCTGCCGGCAAGGTGGCGGGCGTCCTGCAGGCCCCGGCCGGCCAACTGGCCCGGGTTCTCTCGGCCTATGCGGCCACCGACGAGGCGGCCTGACGAAGTGGCCTGAAGAATGGCTTTGCCAGCAATATCGAAGCTTTAGGATTCGAACCAAGGAGTGATGAGAAATGGCTGATCTAGAAAACATTGCCGGCCAGCTTTCCGAGTTGACGGTGCTGGAGGCGGCGGAGCTCGCCAAGCTGTTGGAAGAGAAGTGGGGCGTGTCGGCCGCCGCGCCGATGGCCATGGCGGCGATGCCGAGTGCCGAGGCCGTCGAGGTCGAAGAGCAGACCGAATTCGACGTCGTCCTGGCCTCGTTCGGCGAGAAGAAGATCAACGTCATCAAGGAGGTCCGGGCGATCACCGGTCTCGGCCTCAAGGAGGCGAAGGATCTGGTCGAGAGCGCGCCGAAGGCGATCAGGGAAGCGGTCAACAAGGACGAGGCCGACAAGCTGAAAGAGCAGCTCGAGGGTGCCGGCGCCACCGTCGAGGTCAAGTAGCACGATCGACGCGGCCGCGGCGGGTAATTCCGCCGCGGTCGCAGACTTGATTTCAGCAGCCCGTGTCGCATATACTGGCCCATATCGCCGCGGATCGATACGAATTGAAAACTGG
>JASLMY010000228.1 GCA_030746295.1 Alphaproteobacteria bacterium
CCCAGCCGGCGCGGCACCGCCCAGGAGCCGACGGCGCTCGCTATCGTTGGCGAGAAAGAACGGCGTCGCCGTCTCGGGCCAGATCACGTGCGTCGGCGCGACCGCGGCCGGCCCCCTCGAGAGCTCCAGATGACGGACGAGATTGGCGCTCAGCCGCTCGCGCCGCCACTTCTCGCGCTGGGGTATGTTCGCCTGCACGAGACGGAGCGCGATGCCGGGAACGTCGGCGCCCGTGGCCGCCGCCAGCCGGGCCTGGCCGCCGGCGTAGACCAGGGCCAAGAGGCCGAGCAGCGCGGCCGCCATCCAGCCATCGCGCCGCCGCTGCAAGGCGGCCGGAGCGCCGGCGACGAGAACGGTGACCAGGCCCAGGCCGTAGACGCCGACCAGAGCATAGGCCTGAATCATCGCGTCGGAGACGGTCCAGACATAGCCGATCAGGTCCCAGGGAAAGCCCGTGAAGAGGTGCCCCCTGAGCCATTCCGCCGCGGTCCACGAGAGGGCGAGTGCGACCACCCGGCCCCAGCCGGGGCCGGCCGCGTACCAGGCGAGAAGTGCTGCCAGGGCCGGGAACAGCGCCATGCCTGCGGCCAGCCCCGACACCGCGAGCGGTATCAGGTAGGCGAAGCGCTCGGAGTCGACCAGGAAGGCGTTGGCGATCCAATGCAAGGCGAGCAGGAAATGGCCGAGGCCGAAGGCCCAGCCGAGGGCAAAGGCACGCCACGGTCCTGGCGCCCCGTCGAGTAGCCAGATCAAGCCGGAGAAGGCAACGATGAGGAGCGGCAGCAGGTAGAGGGGGGGCAGTGCGGCCGCCGCCGCGGTTCCGAGCAGCAGTGCAACGCCGAGGGCGCGCCAGCCCCGCAGCGCGCGGACGCGTGCCGCCGCCGGCGCCATCAAGGCGACGGTTCCGATGTCAATCGGCGACCTCGGCCGCCGCCGGGGGCAGCCGGCGCACCTTCAGCTTCTTGATCCGGCGCGGATCGGCGTCCAGGACCTCGAATTCCAGCCCTGCCGGATGGCGGAGCTTTTCACCGCGGCGCGGCATTCGGCCGAGACAGGCGATCACCATGCCGCCAAGCGTGTCGATGTCCTCGTCGGTCTCGTCGGGCAGCAAGTCGACGCCGAAGCGTGCCTCGAAGCTCTCGATCTCGGCCCGGGCGTCGGCCTCGATGCTGCCGTCGGCGAGTTCCACCAGCATCGCCCGGTCGGCCACGTCGTGCTCGTCGGCGATCTCGCCGACGATCTCTTCTACCACGTCCTCGATCGTGACCAGGCCGTCGACGCCGCCATACTCGTCGACGACGATGGCCATGTGAATGCGGGTCGCGCGCATCCGTGCCAAGAGCTCGAGGACCAGCATCGACGGCACCACGACCAACGGCTCGCGCAGGATCTTCTCGATGGCGAAACCCTCGCCGTCGTCCCAGAACGCGATCAGGTCCTTGATGTGTATGAAGCCGACGATGTCGTCGAGGCTTTCGCGATAGACCGGCAGGCGGGAATGGCCGGCCCTGGCATAGGCGGCGAGCAGTTCGTCGAGCGGCGTTTCGATCTCGACGGCGACGATGTCGGCTCGCGGCACCATGACGTCATCGGCCTGCAGCTCGCCAAAGCTCAAGATGTTGAGGAGCATCTCCCGTTGCCCGGGATCCAGGCTCTCGCCTTCGTCCTCGTGCTCTTCGATGACCTCTTCCAGGCTTTCCCTGAGGTCGCCTTCGCCAATCCGGGCCAGCCCTCTCAGCCAGGCGCGGATGGTATCGCCGATGGAATGACCGGCGTCTTCGGTTTGGGCCCCGTTCTCACGGGGCGATCTACTCTGTGAGGGCTCGTCGCTCATCGCTTCGATCTGATCCTTCCGAGGCCGCCGGTACCGGCGCATAGGGGTCGGCAATGCCGAGACCGGCCAGGATGCTGCGTTCCAGCGTCTCCATTTCGAGGGCGCTGTCGTCGTCGTCGTGGCTGTGCCCGAGCAAATGCAGGAAGCCGTGCAGGACGAGATGCGAAAGATGGTCGCCCAAGCGCTTGCCGTCCCGCGCCGCTTCCTCTGCCACGACGCCGTGCGCCAGCACGATGTCGCCGAG
This sequence comes from Alphaproteobacteria bacterium, assembly GCA_030746295.1. The sequence goes on from JASLMY010000228.1 coordinate 2,079, forward strand.
GCCGACCGCCTCGCCGCCGTCGCCGGCGGCCGGGATTTCGCCGGCCGCGAAGCTCGGGAAGGCGAGCACGTTGGTGGCCCGATCGCGGCCGCGCCAGCGATCGTTCAGGCGGCGCTGGAAGTCGTCGTCCGCGAGGACGATGCCGACTTCCCAAAGGGCCGCACCCGGCGGTACCGCCGCCGCCGCCGCCACCGTCCGGCGCGCCAGCAACGCCGCGTCAGGCAGGTCGGCGTCCCACGCGGGGCATTCGATCGACACGTCCACCGTCATCGCTGTGCTTCACGCTCTCTCCTTCGCCGACCGGCAAGGCCGGATATTCGATGCGGTTGTGGAAGACGCCCAAGGTCAGGGTGCGGGTGAAGGATCCCTGCACCGCGGCCAGGTCCCGCATCGTCAGCTCGCATTCGTCCAACTGGCCGTCCTGGACCTTGTCGGCGATCACGCTGGCGACCCGCTCGCGAACCTCGGGTGGGGCCGGATTGGCGAGCGCCCGGGTCGCCGCCTCGACCGAGTCGGCGAGCAGCAAGATCCCCGCCTCACGGCTTTGGGGCTTGGGTCCCGGATAGCGGTAAACCGCCTCGTCGACCGTCTGCCCGCTGGCCTGGGTGCGAGCCAGGGCCTTGGCGTAGAACGGCTTTAGAAGCGTCGTGCCCTGGTGCTGGGCGATCGCCGCCAGGATCACCGGGCCGAGACGCTCCTTCTGGCAGGTCTCGATGCCGTCGTGTACATGGGCCAGGATGATCCGGGCCGAGGTCTCGGGCGCCAGCCGGTCGTGGATGTTGTCTTCGCGCTGGTTCTCGGCGAAGTAGCCTGGTCGGACCGCCTTGCCGATGTCGTGGTAGAGCGCCATCACCCGTGCTTTCAGGCCGTTGGCGCCGATCGCATCGGCCGCCGCCTCCGAGAGGTTGGAGACCAGCAGCGAGGCGTAGTAGCTACCCGGTGCCACCAGCGCCAGCCGCTTCAAGAGCGGATGGTCGGAAGAGGCGAGTTCAAGCAAGCGCATGTCGCTGGCCTCGTCGAAGACCTGCTCCAGGACCGGCAGCAGGCCGAGTGTCGCCACCGCGACGAGGACGCCTGAGGCCAGTGCCGCCGCCAATAGCGGCAGGTGCTGCGGCCCGAAGGTCTCGCCTCCCATCATCGTCACCAGCGGCACCACTGCGGCCTGGGCCAGCGCCACCATCAGGCCGGCGCGCAAGAGATCGGTGCGCCGCCGACAACCGCCGGCGGCGATGCCGGCGACCAGCGTGCCGACGAAATAGTAGGTGACCAGCCAAAGATCGCCGTCGACCCGATAGGCGACCAGCAAGGTCAGGCCAATGCCGACCAGCAGGCTGGTGCGGGCATCGATCAACAGCGAGACCAGCGTCGTTGCCACCGCCAGCGGCACGAAATAGGCCGCCGCCTCGGGACCGATCGCCAGGCCCTCGGCGAGGCCGAGACCGGCGTAATACATGCCCACGGACAACGCTGCCGTCGCCAGCACCACCGACAGCGTGACGATGACCTGCTTTCGGTTGAGCCGATGCGGCACCCGGCCGTGGCGGAAGAAGATGCTGGCCAGGAGGACGACCCCGACCAGCAGCAAGGCCACGGCGGCTGTCTCGCCCCAAAGCGTGCGCGCATCGACGCCCTCGTTCAGCATGGCGATCCGCTCGCGGACCTGTTTCGTCACCCGGTCGCCGCTGCGTACCAGAACCTCGCCCGACTTGATCCGGACGAAGACCGGGTCGATTTCGGCGATCGCGGCCTGGCGCCGCTCCCGGGTCAATGCCTCGTTGGCGCGGAGATTCGGCGCCGCCAGGTCTTGTGCCGCCTCGATGACCCAAGAGCGAAACACCCTGGCGTCGCCGTAGGGCGCGTCACCGGCTCGGGCCTGGATCAAGCGGCGAAACTGTCTGAGGTCGATGATGGCGCCCAGTTGGCTGGGCCGCGCCGTACCGCCGAGACCGAGGTCGCGGACCTCGATGCCGCCGTTCTCGGGCAATTCGCCGCGATTGGCGAGAATCATGCGGTCGAGGCCGATGTTGAGAAAGAAGTTGATGGCGATCGAGAGGTCGAGCGGGTCCTCCAGCTTCTCAATCAAGGCGAAGACGCCGGCCTTGACCGGCACGCCGAGGTCCTCCTCGAAGGCGGCACGACGCTCGGCCGGGGTCGTGTCCTCCGCCTCCCCACGCTCCGCCATGGCGCCGACGGCGCTGGAGATCCGGTCGCCGAGGCTGAAGAATAGCTCGGAATCGTAGTCGTAGACCGGCAGCACCGCCGCTGCCGCCGCCGACTGCCTGAGCTTCGTCGTCCGCCGGTCCTCGATCAGGATGTCGCGCTCGGCCCGGATCGTCGTCGGCGCGACGCTGTCCAGCGTCGGCAGCGGGTGGCTGCCGTCCAGTGGCGGCGCGAAGATCAAGGTCATCAAGGCGACGAAGAGGGCCAAGAGCGGCACGTCCAGATGCGGCCGCCAGCGCTGCCAGCGCTCCTGCGCCAAGGCCTCGGTGGCCAGCCGGAAGAGCTCCTCCCGGGCACGGGCAAGCTCGCCCTGCTGCTTGGTGCTGTCGCTCCTCGGCGTCATTACTGCTCGTCCAGAAGGCCGCGGTCACGGGCGCCGTAGGCCTTGACCAACTGGGTTACCAACGGGTGGCGTACGACGTCGGCATGGGTGAACTCGATGACCCGTGCGTCCTCGATCGCGTCCAGGATCTCCATCACGTCCTTGAGCCCCGACTTGGTGCCGAGCGGCAGGTCGGTCTGGCTCGGGTCCCCGGTCACCACCATGCGGGCGTTCTCCCCCATGCGGGTCAGGATCATCTTCATCTGGACCGGGGTCGTGTTCTGCGCCTCGTCCAGGATGATGCAGGCGTTGGCCAGCGTCCGGCCGCGCATATAAGCCACCGGCGCGATCTCGATCTCGCCGCTGTCCCGGCGTCGCATGACCTTTTCACCCGGCATCATGTCGAACAGCGCATCGTACATCGGCCGCATGTAGGGGTCGACTTTCTCGTCGAGCGTTCCCGGCAGGAAGCCCAGCCGCTCGCCGGCCTCGACCGCTGGCCGGGTCAGGATGATGCGGTCGACCGCGCCCTGCTGCAGCATCGAGACCGCCTGGGCCACGGCGAGATAGGTCTTGCCGGTGCCGGCGGGGCCGAGGCCGAAGACCAGCTCGCAATTCCTGAGGGCCTGAAGGTAGCTCACCTGGGTCGGCGAGCGCGGCGTGATCACCCGCTTCTGGGTTCGGATGACGAGCTCTTCGGCCATTTTGGCGGTGCTGCCCGCTGCCCCGGCAATGGTGCCGTCGAGCCCGGCCTGGGCCAGGCGGACGGCGCCATCGACCTCGCCGTCGTTGACTTCCTGGCCGCGCTTCAGGCGCCGGTAGAGGTCCCTCAACGCCGCCTTGGCGGCGCGCGAGGCCTCGGCCTCGCCGCTGATAGCGATGCGGTTGCCACGCGGCACGAGCGAAACCCCGAGCCGCTGCTCGATCCGTGCCAGATGGCGGTCGTGCTCGCCGAAGAGCGGTGCCAACAAGCTGTTGTCGTCGAAGTTCACGACCATGGGCCGGGCGCTTTCGGGGGCGGAGGCTGTGCTCAAATCGTTCCGCTTTCTTCGCTTGCTCGCTGCCGGGCAGCCATTCAGGCCGCGCGGGCGGTGTCGGGCAGGCGGCGCCCGGCGAGGCTGTTGCCGGTCGCCGCCGTGATCTCGACGGTTGCGATCTCGCCCAGGTGGGCATCGTCGCCCTCGACATGGACCGCCTGCATGTAGGGGCTGCGGCCGACCAGTTGCCCGGGGTAGCGACCCGGCCGCTCCAGTAGGACCGGCATCCGGGCGCCGATTCGGGCCTCGTTGAAGCGCCGCTGCTGGGCCTCCAACAGGGCCTGCAGGCGGGCCAATCGCGCCGCCTTCTCGGCCTCGGGCACCTGTCCGTCCAGAAGCGCCGCCGGCGTTCCGGGACGGGCGCTGTATTTGAAGGAATAGGCCTGGGCGTAGCCGACCCGGCGGATCAGCTCGAGGGTTGCCTCGAAATCCACTGCGCGCTCGCCTGGAAAGCCGACGATAAAGTCTCCCGAAAGGGCAATATCGGGCCGCGCCTGGCGCAGCCGCGCCACCAGTTCGAGGTAGCCCTCAGCCCCATAGCGTCGGTTCATCGCCGCCAGCACCCTGTCGGCGCCGGCCTGCGCTGGCAGATGCAGATACGGCATCAGCTTGTCGCAGTCGCGATGGGCGTCGATCAGTGCCTGGGTCATGTCGGCGGGGTGCGAGGTGGTGTAGCGAATCCGCGCCAAGCCGTCGATCTCGGCCAACGCCAGCACCAGCCGCGCCAGGCCCCAGTTCGACCCGTCGGCGGCTTCGCCGTGGTAGGCGTTGACGTTCTGCCCCAGAAGCGTGATCTCGGCGACGCCGGCAGCAACTAGGAGCCGCGCTTCGGCCAGCACTTGGGCCGCCGGACGCGAGAATTCGGCACCGCGCGTGTAGGGGACGACGCAGAAGCTGCAGAATTTGTCGCAGCCTTCCTGCACGGTGAGGAAGGCGCTCGGCCCGGGGCTCCGGCTCGGCTCCGGCAGGCGGTCGAACTTGGGCTCGGGCGGGAACTCGGTGTCGAGGATGCCGGCGCCGCCCGCGCCTCGCTCGGCGGCGCGTTGCGCCCGGGCCAGCATCTCGGGCAGCCGGTGGTAGGTCTGCGGCCCGAGGACGATGTCGACATAAGGCGCGCGGCGCAGGATCTCCTCGCCCTCGGCCTGCGCCACGCAGCCGGCAACGGCCAGGATCATGCGCCCGCCGGCGGCGGCCCGGGCCGTTTTCAACCGGTTCAGGCGGCCGAGTTCGGAAAAGGTCTTCTCCGAGGCCTTCTCGCGGATGTGACAGGTGTTGACGATCACCATATCGGCCCCTTCCGGGGTCTCGACGGAATGGAAGCCGAGTGCCGCCAGGACGTCCGCCATGCGCGCGGAATCATAGGCGTTCATCTGGCAGCCGTAGGTGCGAATGAAGAGTTTTCGGGACAAGGAGGGCTCGGGGCGGTGATCTCTGGGCTCTGTCGTCGGCTTCCGGTTCACGCCGCTGGAACGCTCGATCAAGCTACGCATCATGAGGGCCGAGTTCAAGTCCTCTCGGCAGGGTCGAGAGTTGGTCATCGGCGTGGCGCGGGCGGGTCTCAGCCACGCCGCCGCTTCTCCTTTCCCTTTTTTTCCCCGGGACCCAGCGGCACGCCATAGAGCTCGAGGCGGTGCCCGACCAGGCGGTAGCCCATCTCACGCGCCACTTCCTCTTGCAGGCGCTCGATCTTGTCGTTGCGGAACTCCATGACTTTGCCGCTAGTCGTGTCGATCAGGTGGTCGTGGTGGTCTTTGGACACCAGCTCGAATCGGGCGCGGCCGTCGCCGAAGTCGACCCGGGCGACGAGCCCGGCCTCCTCGAAGATGCGCATCGTGCGATAGACGGTGGCCTGGCTGATTCTCGGATCGACCCGGACGACGCGGCGCAGCAGCTCCTCGACGTCGGGATGGTCCTCGGCCTCGCCGAGGACACGCGCGATAACACGGCGCCGCTCCGTCATGCGGACACCGCGCTCAAGGCAAAGACGTTCCAAGCGCTGCGGCATGCCGTGCTCAGCGCCCGCCTGCCGGCCGGATCAAAGCACGGGTCCGGTCACGCCTGCCGGCGCCGCCGCGTCGTGCCAAGGCCGATCTTCTTCGCCAATTCACGGCGCTGCGCGGCATAGTTTGGCGCCACCATGGGATAGTCGGCGGCCAGGCCCCAGCGCTCGCGATACTGTTCCGGCGTCATGTTGTAGGCTGTCTTCAGGTGGCGTTTCAGCATCTTCAGCTTCTTGCCGTCCTCCAGGCAGACGATATATTCGGGCGTGACCGACTTGCGAACGGCGACCGCCGGTTGCGGCCGCTCGCTCTGGGCCGGAAGGGGCTCGTTGCCCAGTCCCGATAGGCTGTCGTAGACCTGCTTGATCAGTTGCGGCACCTCGCCGACCGGCACCGAGTTGTTGGAGACGTGCGATGCCACGATGTCTGCCGTCAACTGAAGAACTTCAA
>JASLMY010000229.1 GCA_030746295.1 Alphaproteobacteria bacterium
GAAAGCCGCTCGACATCGCGATAGGACAGCTCGTCGACGCTGTCGGTCTCGCCGTTGTAGGAGATGATGGCGATGCGATCGGGGTTCTTCTCGACCGCCTCGTCGAGAAAATCGAGCACCAGCTTGTCCGTCCAGTAGCCGGTGCGGCGCATTTCGTCGATGCGGGCCTGCGGCAGCATCACACAGAGATCCATCGCTTCTTACCCTCTTTCGAAAACTCAGCCTCTCTTGGACAATCCTAGGCTAGTGTCCTGCCCTGAGGAACGGAAGTCCCGAGCATGTCCGAATATGCAAATATCCTTGTAGAGGCTGAGACCGAGCTGGCGACCATCACGCTCGACCGGCCCGCGCAGCTCAACCCGCTCGACTGGCAGACCGTAGCTGAGCTGAAGGCGGCGGTGGCCGAGATCGAGGCCCAACCGGCCATCCGGCTGGTGATCGTGACGGGCGCGGGCCGCGCCTTCTCCGCCGGCGGCGACTTGAAGGGCTATCTCGACCTCTACCAAGAGCCGGACGAGTTCCGCGACTTTTTAGAAGACTTCTTCGAGCTGCTTCGGGCGATCGAGGACTCTGCCAAGGTCTATATTGCCGCCATCAACGGCGTCACGGTGGCGGGCGGCTTGGAGCTACTGCTGGCCTGCGACCAGGTCATCGCAGCCGAAGGTGCCAGGATCGGCGACGGCCACCTCAACTTCGCGCAACTACCCGGTGCCGGCGGCTCGCAGCGCCTGCCGCGGGCCATCGGCAGCTCGCGCGCGAAGGCGCTGATCTTCTCGGGCGAGCTGCTGTCGGCAGCGGAGGCAGAGCGGATCGGCCTCGTCAACCGGGTCGTGCCCGACGACGCGCTGATGGCCGAGGCCCGCGCCCTAGCCGAGCGGCTTCTGGCCCACAGTCCGACGGCACTTCGGGGCGCCAAGCATCTCGTCAACGAGGGCCTGAAGGGCGCGCTGGCGGCGGGACTGGCGCTCGAGATGGACTACGTCCACAATTACGCCACCACCGAGCCCGACGCCATGGAAGGCCTGCGCGCCTTCGACGAGCGCCGCAAACCGAACTACAAGCGTGGTGGATAGAAATGAGGCGCGATCCATGTGGACGTTGAGGGACAAGTACGCTATCGCCGGTGTCGGCTTCACCGCCTACTCCAAGAATTCCGGCACCACCGTCCTCGATCTGGCGCAGGAGGCTTGCCGCAACGCCGTTGCCGACGCGGGCCTGACGGTGGATGCGGTCGACGGCCTGGTCTGCTTCACCTTCAATGATTCGGTGCCCGTGATCTCGGTTGCGACTGCGCTCGGCCTGCCCGGCACCCGCTTTGCCGTCGACATCCAGGGCGGCGGCAACGTCGCCAACCAGGTGGTGCAGACCGCGGCCATGGCGATCGAGGCCGGGCTGGCGGAAACCGTGCTGGTCTATCGCGCCATGAACGGCCGCTCGGGCTTTCGCCTCGGCGGCGGGCGCGAGATGCATGCCTACGGCTTCTCGCAGTACACCGCCCCCTTCGGCTGGATCAGCTATCCCCAGGCGATGGCGATGTGGTGCCAGCGGCACATGATCGAGTACGGCACCACGTCGGAGCAGTTGGGCCGGGTCGCGGTCGCCTGCCGGGCCAATGCGGCCAAGAACGAGCGGGCGATGATGCGCGAGCCGATGACGCTCGCCGATCACCAGGCCTCGCGAATGATCGTCGAGCCGTTCCACTTGCTCGACATCTGCCTCGAGACCGACGGCGCCTGCGCCTTGCTGGTGACCTCGGCCGAGCGGGCGCGCGATCTCGCCAAGCCGCCGGTCTACATCTCCGGTGCCGCCTATGGCGGCGGCCCGAACCAAGGCGACGACCTGTTCGATGCCATCCGCTGGCCGGACCTCAGCCACAACTACGCCCGCTACATCGCCGACGAGCTCTGGGCCGGGGCAGGTGTCGGGCCGGAGGACGTCGACATCGCCGAGATCTACGACTGCTTCACCTACAGCGTGCTCTCGCAGTTGGAGGGCTTCGGCTTCTGTGGCGAGGGCGAGGGCGGCGCGTTCGTCGAGGACGGCAACCTCGACGGCGGCGGCGGCTTCGCCTTCAACACCCATGGCGGCCTGTTGTCCGAGGCCTATATCCACGGCCTCAACCACGTCGTCGAGGCGGTGGAGCAGCTCCGCGGCGAGGCCGGCCCGCGCCAGGTGCTGGACGCCGAGATCGCGCTCACCACCGCCGGCGCCATGACCTGCGGCAGCGCCCTCGTGCTGCGCAACTGAGCCCATGTCCGATTACCTGAAGCCGCTTCCCGGCCCCGACCCGGTCAGCCAGCCCTTCTGGGACGGCTGCGCCCGCCACGAGCTGTTGCTGCAGCGCTGCACCGCCTGCGGCCGACACCGTTTCCCGCCGGGACCGGTCTGTGCCGAATGTGGCAGCGACGCGGCCGAATGGGCGCCGGCCTCGGGCCACGGCAGCGTCTATAGCTGGATCGTCGTCCACCACCCGGTGCCGCGCGAGAGCTTCCAGGGCGAGGTCCCTTACGTCGTCGCCCTGGTGGCGCTCGAGGAAGGCGTGCGCATGGCCTCCAACATCGTCGGCTGCGCCCCCGATGCGGTCCGCGCCGGCATGGCGCTGGAGGTCGTCTTCGACGACGTCGGGGACGGTGTCGCCCTGCCAAAATTCCGGCCCGCCGAGACCGACTGAGTGACGCCAAGGCCCAGCCAGCCACCGACCCGCTGGGGCCTGGTGCTGCTGGCCGTCGGCGCGGGCGTGGTCGCGGCGATGCAGGTCGGCAAGGTGCCGCCGGCGCTGCCGGCGATCCGGGCCGAGCTCGCCATCGGCATGGTCGAGGGCGGTTGGGTGGCCTCGCTCTTCGCCGTCACCAGCGCCACCATCGGCATCGCCGCCGGCCTTCTGGGCGACCGTTTCGGGCCGCGGTCGGCGGCCGCCGGGGCACTCGCCTGCATTGCGCTCGGCAGCCTCGCGGGCGGCTTCGCCGACGGCCTCGCCTGGCTGCTGGCGGCGCGGTTTCTGGAGAGCATCGGTTTCGTCGGCCTGGTGGTCTCGGTGCCGGCGCTGATCGTGACGCTGACGGCACCCGGCGACCGCGGCAAGGCGATCGGCCTCTGGAGCACCTATTTGCCGACCGGCTTCGCCCTGATGCTGCTGGCGGCACCGCCGCTCTTGTCGGCCCAGGGCTGGCGCGGTCTCTGGTTCTGGAACGCCGGCCTGGTCGCCGTCTTTTTGCTGCTCTTTTGGCTCGCCTTTCGGCGAGCGGAGACGCCGGTGGCCGGCCAGCGGGCGCGGCGAAGCTGGCGCGAAGTGGGGCAGAGCCTGGCCCGGCCGGGGGCCTGGCTATTGGCCTTCTGCTTCTCGCTCTATGCCTTGCAGTGGTTCGCGATCATGACCTGGCTGCCGACCTACCTGATCGAGAGCCAGGGGCGGCCGGCAGCGGGTGCCGCCACGATCACGGCGCTGGTGGTGCTGATCAATATCGGCGGCAACCTCTCGGGCACCTGGCTTTCGGAGCGTCGGGTGCCGCGCTGGCTGCTGATCACCGTCTCGGCGCTGGCGACGGGCTGTCTCGGTGGCGGCATTTTCACCGGTCTGGTGCCCGAAGACGCCAAGCTGGTGCTGGCCTTCGCCTACAGCCTGATCGCCGGCGTTACCCCGGCGGCGGCGCTGATCGGCGCCGTGCACCACGCCCCCTCGCCGGCCCATGTCGCCTCGACCAACGGCATCGTCATCCAAGGCGCCCAGTGCGGCAGCCTGCTCGGGCCCCCGGTGCTGGCCTGGGTCGTCGGCGGGGCAGCGGGCTGGTCGCAAGCGCCCTGGCTCTTCCTCGGCCTTAGCACTTGTTCCGTCGTGCTGGCCCTCGTCCTCCGCCGGGTGGAGCGGCGGTAGCGGTGCCGCCCGCCGGCCCTCAGGCGAGAACGTCGAGGAGGTGGCGTTGCATGTCGGCGCCGACCTTGAAGACCTTGGCGCTGGCCTTGAACTGGACCTCGGCGATCTTCAGGTCGACGACGTCTCGCGCATCGAGCTCGCCGCCGTCGGTGATCCGTCGGGCCGCGTCGCCGGCATCCCGACCGGCCTTCTGCATACCCTGAGCCGCGTTGCCCAGTACGGTGCCCGTCTTGATTTCCATGACCGTTCCTTCTGATCGGTAGGGCATGAACCTAGCGCCTCAATTCCTACTCGAATCCAAAGAAACAGGGTTAACGCGGCCGGCATCAGGCGACGGCGGGTGCCGGCCGTGGGCTGTTGCGATAGAGCCGGACCAGGGTCAAGACGATGGCCAAATTGGCGACGTTGAAGGTCATGCCGATGAGGAAGGCCGGCGTGTAGGTGCCCCAGAGGTCGAAGACGAAGCCGCCGAGCCAACCGCCGATCGCCATGCCGAAGGCCCCGAAGAGCGTCACCAGGCCCATCCGCCGCCCGGCCTCGCCAGCCGGCAGGAAGTCGCGGATGATCGAGGGATAGCACATGTTGATGCCGCCGTAGCCGAGGCCGAAAAGGAAGGAGACGAGATAGAGCCCGACGAGGTCGCCGACGACGGCATAGAGCCCCATGCCCGCCGCTTGCAGGCCTGAGAAGACGAAGAGCGAGCGCAGGCCGCCGAAGCGGTCGATGATCATGAAGCCGCCGAAGGCGCGGCTCAGGAAGCTGCCGCCCAGGATCAGCGACAGCATTTCCGCGCCGCGGGCGAGCGGGAAGCCGAGATCGCTGGTATGGGCGACGATGTGGCCCAAGGGCAGCGACATGGCGACACAGCAGCCGACGATGGCGGTGCAAAGAGCGAGCTGCAGCCGGTTGGGGCTGATGCCGCCGAGTGCGGCCAGACCCGGGCGCCGGCGTCCCCTCGCCGTCTTGGCCGGCACCTCGCCGGCCGGGCGCATCAGCTCGGGCAGCGGCGGCCGGCGCTGCAACAGCAGGCTCAGAGGCAGCATCGTCGCCAGTACCAGGGCGCCGTACCAGAAGAAGGTCTCGCGCCAGCCGATGGCGTCGTTGAAGTAGCGGAAGACCGGCGGCCAGACGACGCCGGCGATGCTCTGCCCGCTGGCGACGATACCGAGCGCCATGCCCCGGTTCTCGCGAAACCAGAGCGTGACGTTGGTCATCAGCGGCGTGAAGAGCGTGCTCTGGCCGAGGAAGCCCAGCATGACGCCGTAGATCAGGTAGAGCTCCCACATGTTGTCGACCCGGCTGGCCAGCATGGTGCCGGTGCCGAGCATGATCGCGCCCAGGATCGCCGGCCGGCCGGCGCCGGCCCGATCCATCCAATAGCCCATCAGGATGCCGCCGGTGCCGCCGCCGATGAACTGCAGCGAGAAGGCGAGCGAGGGCACGGTCCGGGGCCAGCCGAAATCGAGCGCCATCGGCTTCAGGGCGACGACGAGCAGGAACATGCCGCCCATGCCGACGAGGAACAGCAGCACGGAGGCGGCCAGCATGACGTGGCGATAGGCGAGCCGAGGCTCGGCGGTGGCGGATCGCAGCATGGATGTCATCTATGGAACGTTGCCTTGGCGCGGCGAGAATAGCCCGATCGTGGCCGCCGCGACCAGGGCCAATGTGCTAATAGGCCGAGCCGACTCCGCGCCGTGCCCGGGTCTTGGTCTCCAGCGCCATCAGCCGCGCCCGACACGGTGACGGAGTTGATAAATCGCCGCCGGCCCGTGCCACGGGCGGACATTTATACCCAAATGGGGGATGCTGCGGACGACGCTTGGTGCAAGACTGGATCAACATCGCGGCAGATGGCGTCCCTCTCCCCTCCCCGCCATGCGTACTGCCGCAAGTCTACAAAAAAACCTCACTTCAGGCCCCGCCAAAACGGGGCCTTCTTTATGCCCCTCTGAGCCGCACCTTTTGCGGCGGGCTTCTATCGCTCATGACATATGTGCATCATCGGACCTCCCAATTCGGGCGGAGGCAGAGTTCATGACGATAGATGATCTCAACGGAATAATTGCCTATCCGGTCACACCTTTTCGCGGCGAGCAGCCCGGCATCGATGAAGACGCGTTTCGCCAGGTGACCGAAAACCTGCTTCGCTCGAAGCCGGCGGCCATCGCCTATTTGGGTAGCACGGGCGAGAGCGCCTATCTCACCGACGAGGAATGGCGGCAGGCGGCGAAGCTCGGTGTCGATACGGTCCGCGGACGCGTTCCCGTCATCGTCGGAATCAGCGAATTGACGACGGCGGCGGCGACCCAGAAGGCCCGCTATGCCGAGGAAGTCGGCGCCGACATGCTGATGGTGATCCCGGTTTCCTACTGGAAGCTCGCCGAAGACGAAATATACGATCATTTCGCTGCCATCGCCCAGGCAAGCGATCTGCCGATCATGGCGTACAACAACCCGGCGACGAGCGGGGTCGACATGCCACCGGCGCTGCTCGTGGAGCTCGTTCACGAGTTGAAGACCGTGGTGTCCATCAAGGAAAGCAGCGGCGACTTGAACCGCATGCATGCGATCCAAACGCTCAGCCAGGGACAGATCCCGTTCTACAGCGGATCCAATCACCTTACGTTGGAAGCTCTGGCGGCAGGCGCGTCGGGCTGGTGCACGGCGGCTCCGAACCTGCTCGACCACCGTCCGGCCGAGCTCTTTGAGCGCATGAGCCGTTCGGAGATTGGGACTGCGCGCGAGCTTTTCTACGACTTGTTCCCGTTGCTCGAATTCATCGTGAGGGGCGGGCTGCCAACGACGGTGAAGGCGGGCTTGCGCCTAAGAGGGATCGAGGCGGGCGACCCACGCCTGCCGTTGAAGCCCTTGCCTGGTGCGGAGAGGGGCAAACTGGCGGGTTACCTCGAGACGATTGGCGTGACGCCTGTCCCGCAAGAGGTAACGGCGTGACGCCAGCGACGGCTAGATGCCGAGCCACTTCTGAGTCGCGCCGCCCTAGTCGAGGTAGGTGACGCCCCGGGCCTTGAAAGCGGCCGGGTCCCAGAACTGCGATTTCTTGCCGGCCAGCACGGCGGCCCGGGTCTTGGCCTCCAACGCCGTCACCCGCGCCAGGCTCTCGGCTACGGCGCGCGCCTCCTGGCGCTTGATCACCATGACGCCGTCCCGGTCGCCGACCACGATGTCGCCCGGGTCGACCACCACACCGCCGACCGAGACCGAGGTGTTGACCTCGCCGGGTCCGTTCTGGAAGCCCGAATTGGGGCAGATGCCGACGCAGAAGGCGGGGATGTCGGCCTCGAGGATGCCGGCGCGGTCGCGCATTAGGCCGTCGGTCACCATCGCCGCGACGCCCTTCAGCTTGGCGGCGGCGGCATAGTTGTCGCCGATCACGGCAGCACTCTCGTCCGGGCCGGTGGCGATCATCAAGACGTCGCCGGGCTGGACGAAGTCCAGCATCGCCATGTTGGCCAGCAGGTCGCGTGGCCCGTTCAGCGCCGTGACGGCGACGCCGCAGAAGCCCATATCGTCCGTCAACGGCTTGATCCGGTGGTCGAGCGCGCCCTTGCCGTTCTGGGCGTCGGCGATAAAGCCGGTCTCCGCACCCTCGAAGGCGCGGACGAGCGATTTCGGCGGCCGCTTGATCTTGCGGCGGATCGTCAGGGCAACCGGGTCTCCAATCATTTGGCGTTTCCTCCTGTTTTCTCAGGGTTGGTACTAAAGCGGCGGGATGTCGCCGGCCGCCTCGACGGCCGCGAAGCTAGCGGCAAAGGCGTCCAGCCGGCTCTCGGCGATCGCTTCTCGCAGCCCCGCCATCAGGTCCTGGTAGTAGGTCAGGTTGTGCCCGGTCAACAGCATCGCGCCCAGAATCTCGTTGGCGCGGACCAGATGATGCAGGTAGGCACGGCTGTAATTGCGGCAGGCGGGGCAGCCGCACTCGGCATCGAGCGGACGCGGGTCCTCGGCGTGGCGGGCGTTGCGGATGTTGACGCCGCCGCCGCGGGTGAAGGCCTGGCCGGTGCGGCCTGAGCGGGTCGGCAGCACGCAATCGAACATGTCGACGCCTCGGGCCACGGCAGCGACGATGTCGGCCGGCTTGCCGACACCCATCAAATAGTGGGGCCGGTCCGCCGGCAGGACCGGCACGGTGGCTTCCAGCATGGCGGCGGTGGTCTCCGCCCCCTCACCGACCGCCAGGCCGCCGATGGCATAGCCGT
>JASLMY010000022.1 GCA_030746295.1 Alphaproteobacteria bacterium
CGTCACCGCCCTAGAGGAAGGTGCCCGGGTCGCGATCCTGGAGCGGGCGCCGCCGGAGGACCGGGGCGGCAACAGCCGCTGGACCGACGCCTTCATGCGGATGAAGAGCGAGACCGAGGTGGCCGATGATTTCGAAAGCCACTTCGCCGAAAACGCCCGCTCTCACCTCGACCCGGAGCTGGTCGCCGAGACGGCGCGCGACTACGACTCCTGGTCCGGCATCGTCAGATCGCTGAGCTTCGCCGATCCCGAGCTGATCGCCAGCTTCGCCGAGGCGGCCGGCCCGACGCTCGGCTGGCTGAAGGGCTTCGGCATCCGCTTCGACTTCCTGCCGAGCTACCTCTTGACCCAATCGACGACCCGGATCGCGCCGATCGGCGGCGGCCTGGCGCTGGTCGAGGCGCTGGCCGAGACGGCGGAAGCGAAAGGGGCCGACTTCCACTATCGGACCACGGCGCAGTCGCTCATTCAGGGCGACGACGGTGCGGTCGTCGGCCTGACCGCGACGGGGGCGCGAAATCGAACGCGCCACTTCCGTGCCCGCGGCACCGTCCTCGCCTCGGGCGGATTCCAGGGCAATCCCGAGATGCTGGCGCATTACCTCGGGCCCAACGCCCGCTACCTCAGGCCGGTGGCGCGGGGCGGCTACTACAACAAGGGCGAGGGCGTCCGCATGGCGCTCGCCCTCAACGCCGCCCCGGCCGGCGACTACAGCGACTTCCACGCCGAGCCGGTGGACCCGCGCTCAGGGAGGCACGAGCCCATCGTGCTGGCCTTTCCCTATGGCATCCTGGTGAACCGCGAGGGGCAGCGTTTCGTCGACGAGGCTTCGGGCATGGTCGACGCGATCTACGAAGAGGTGACGCGGCAGATCAACCGCCAGCCGGGCGGCATCGCCTACGTCGTGCTCGATGCCGGCATCGACGACGTCGCCGGCTGGCAGCGCAGCGTGCGAAGCGACCAACCGCCGATCGAGGCCGACGACTTGGGCGCGTTGGCGGAGAAGCTGGAGATCCCGTCCGACGCCCTGGCCGACACGGTGGCCCGCTACAACGCAGCCTGCACAGAGGGCGATTTCGATCCCTTCGCCCTCGATGGCCTGGCGGCGAGCGGCCTGGTGCCGGCCAAGTCCAACTGGGCCCGGCCGCTCGAGAGGCCGCCCTTCAAGGCCTTCCCCATCATCGCCGCCAACTGCTTCACCTTTGGCGGCCTGAAGACCGACAGCGAGGCCCGGGTGTTGAACATGGACGGCGAGGTCATCCCCGGCCTCTATGCGGCCGGCGAGACAATGGGCCTCTATCACAACGTTTATACCGGCGCGACCTCGGTGCTGCGCGGCGCCGTCTTCGGCCGGATCGCCGGACGCCATGCGAGCCGGCCCAGCAATTGAGGCTATGATGGCCGCGCCTGCAACGGAGGGAGGAAGCCCATGCCCGGAGCCCTGTCGCACATCAAGGTGATCGACCTGACCTCGAACCTGTCCGGCCCTTACTGCGCCATGCTGCTGGCCGACCAGGGGGCGGACGTGATCAAGGTCGAGCGCAAGGGTGCGGGTGACTCGTTACGCGAGACGCCGCCCTTCGTCGGCGGTGAGAGCGCGCCCTTCATGCTCTGGAACCGCAACAAGCGCAGCATCGAGCTGGATCTGAAGGACCCGGCCGACCTGGAGGTCTGCCGGCGCCTGGCGGCCGAGGCCGACGTCTTCATCGAGAACTACCGCCCCGGCGTCGCCGAGCGCCTCGGCCTCGGCTACGAGGCGCTGGCCGCGCTGAACCCCGGGCTCGTCTACTGCTCGATTTCGGGCTTCGGGCAGACCGGCCCCTACGCGCCGCGCGGCGGCTTCGACCTGATCGCGCAGGCGATGTCGGGCCTGATGGCGATCTCGGGCGACGAGGACGGGCCGCCGCACCGCCTGCCGATCGCAATCTCCGACACCAGCGCCGGCATGTTCGCCGCCGTCGGCGTGCTGTCGGCGCTTGCCGCGCGCGGCGAGACCGGGCGCGGCCAACAGGTCGACGTCTCGCTCTACGAATCCGCGATCTCGAAATGCGTCTACGAGGCGGCCTACTACTTCGCCACCGACGAGCGGCCGGCCAAGCTCGGCCAGCAGCATCGCGGCAGCTCACCCTACCAGGTCTTCCAGACCCAGGACGGCTGGCTGGTGCTGGGGGCAGCGCAGCAAAACCTCTGGCAGAAGGCGTGCAAGGTCCTCGACGTCGAACACCTTGTCGACGATCCGCGTTTCAAGACCAAGGCCGACCGGGTCGCCAACAACAAGGCGCTGGTAGGGCTCCTGCAAGAGCGCTTCGCCACCGCGACCAACCAAGAATGGTTCGAGAAGCTGGACGCTGTCGGCATCCCGGCCGGACCGGTGCAGTACCACGACGAGGTCTTCCAGGACCCGCACGTGCTGGCCCGTGAGATGGTGGTGGAAGTCGACCACCCCACCGCCGGCCGGCAGCGGAACCTGGGCACGCCGATCAAGCTGTCGGCGACACCGGGCTCGGTCCGGCGGCCGGCGCCCCTCCTCGGCGAGCACTCGGAAGAGATCCGCGCCGAGCTGGCGGCGCGGGGGAAGGCGGCGGAATAGCCGGCTACGCCGTCGGTTCCTCCGGCTCGGGCACGACCACGCCGGTCTGCTGGGTGATCAAGCCGTAGTGCTCGACGCGGCGGTGCTTGGCGAAGTTGAACATCAGCTCCTTGCCGGGCCGGCAATCGTCGAGGTCGCAGTCCCAGACCAGCAATTCGTCGGCAAGCGTCTCGCCCCGGGCGACGATCTCGCCGCTGGGGTTGACGATGACGCTGGAGCCGATGAGGCCGGCCCCGTCCTCGACACCGGCCTTGGCGACGGAGACGACCCAGGAGGAGTTCTGGTAGGCGCCGGCCTGGGCTGCCAGGTTGCTGTGAAAGATCCGCTGCTCGTAGGCGTCGGGGCCGCCATAGGGGTCGTGGGCGGCGGAGTTGTAGCCGATCAGGATCATCTCGGCGCCCTGCAGGCCCAGCATCCGGAAGGTCTCGGGCCAGCGCCGGTCGTTGCAGAGCGCCATGCCCATGATGCCATCGAAGGCGTGGAAGACCTTGAAGCCAAGGTTGCCGTACTCGAAATAACGCTTCTCGAGCTGTTGGAACTCGAGCTCGGGCCGGTTCTCGGTCGAGCCGGGCAGATGCACCTTGCGGTACTTGCCGACGATCCGGGCCCGCTCGTCGACCAGGATCGAGGTGTTGTAGCGGTGCGTCTCACCGCCCTCCTCCGCCAGCTCGGCATAGCCGAGATAGAAGCCGACGCCGAGCCGGGCCGCCTCGTCGAAGAGCGGCTGCGTCTCGGGGCCCGGCATCTCGGTCTCGAAATAGGCGTCGACTTGCGCCTGGTCGGCCATGTACCAGCGCGGAAAGAAGGTGGTCAGCGCCAGCTCGGGGAAGACCACCAGCCGGGCGCCACGGTCGTGGGCCTGGCGCAACAGCGCGATCAGGCGCGCCACCACCACCGGGCGGTCGTCGGCGAGGCAGATGGGGCCGAGCTGTGCCGCACCGACGGTCACCACGCGCGACATGCCTCAGTCTCCTTGCGCGCCGATGGCAAGCTCGGCCAGGGCTTCGTCGGTGGAGACGACACGGCCGAAGAGGCGCTGGAAGTTGACCATCGTGCCCTCGTGCAGCTCCTCGCGGGTAGCGCCGCAGGCGTCCTCCACCAGGGTCACGAGATAGCCCCGGTCGGCCGCCTCACGGGCCGTCGTCTCGACGCACATGTTGGTCGAGACCCCGGTCATATAGAGCTGGTCCTTGCCGAGCGAGCGCAGCAAGTGGTCGAGGCCGGTGGAGGCGAAGGCGCCGATGCTGGTCTTGTTGAGGACCATCTCGCCGGGCTCGGGCTTCAGCTCGTCGATGATCTCGTGCTCGCGGCTGCCCTCGTAGTTGTCGAGGTCGCGAAAGAGCTTTTCCATGTGCGGCGGCGCGTCCGAGATGTCCTGTTTCGCCGCACCCACGGTCAGGTAGACGACCTCGCCGCCATGGCCGCGAAAGCCCGCCAACAGGCGCTGGGTATTGGGCACGACCTGGTTCTCGATCCGGTCGAAGCGGTAATTGGTCGCGTTCGAGCCTTCGCGGATCATGCGCCGGCCGAGGGCGCCCTGGCGGTGCCCGGTGGCATACTGCATGTCGACGACGACGAGGGCGGTCCGCGAGAAATCGATCTCGCGCTCGGCCATGAAGGCCTGGATGTAGTCGGTATCGTCGATTCCGTCTGTGGACATGCCCGTCTCCTTCATGGCGTCGCCGGATCGACGGATCATAGAGCGCGATCCCACTCGCCTCCAAGCGGGTCGCGGTGGAGAATGGCACGCTGGACCGCCTTCCTTTAGGCTCGTGCCAACGGGCAGGCCCCGCTAGCTGGCTATCCCTTCCTGGGCCAGCTAGCCAACAATCCAAGGAGCTGCGTCATGCGTCTCGAGAACAGAATCGCGATCATCATGGGCGCTGGTCAGGGGCCGGGCAGCAGCGAGGCGATCGGCAATGGTCGCGCGACGGCAATCCTGTTCGCGAGGGAGGGCGCCAAGGTCGCTTGCGTCGACCGCAATGCGGATTCGGCCGAGGCGACCGTCGCCATGATCGCCGAGAAGGGCGGCTTGGCCATGGCCTTGACCGCCGACGTCACCGACGAGGCGGCGGTGGCGGCGGCGATCCAAGGCACTGTCGAGCGCTGGGGCCGGATCGACGTCCTGCACAACAACGTCGGCATCAGCGTCGAGGGCGGCGATGCCCCCTTGGCCGAGGTCACCGCCGAGGCCTTCGACCGGATCATGAACGTCAACCTGCTGAGCGCGATGTATGCCTGCAAGCATGCGGTGCCGATCATGCGTGAACAGCAGTCGGGCTCGATCATCAACGTCTCCTCGGCCTCGGTCTATTGGACCGGCCACCCGACGGTGCTCTACACCGCCTCCAAGGCGGCGATGGTGACCTTCACGCGACAGGTGGCGGCGCAGAACGCCGCCTACGGCATCCGCTCCAACGCCATCCTGCCGGGTCTGATGGACACGCCCATGGCGGTCGACCGCCGGGTCGCCGCCACCGGCCGTGCCCGCGAGGAGATTGCCGCCGAGCGCGACGCCAAGGTGCCGCTGCGCGGCAAGATGGGGACCGGCTGGGACGTTGCCTACGCGGCCCTCTTCCTGGCCTCGGACGAGGCCGGCT
This sequence comes from Alphaproteobacteria bacterium, assembly GCA_030746295.1. The sequence goes on from JASLMY010000022.1 coordinate 5,191, forward strand.
TCATCACCGGCATCGAGCTGCCGGTCGATGGCGGCGCCATCGCCCGGGTCGGTTAGAGCACTTCCTCGTCGATCGCATAGCCGGTACCGCGCACGGTGCGGACGGGGTCGGGCTCGCCCGTGGCGTTAAGGGCCTTGCGCAAGCGGCGGATGTGGACGTCGACGGTGCGGTCCTCGACATGGACGTCGTGGCCCCAGACCAGATCCAACAACTGGGCCCGGTTCAACACCCGGCCAGGACGCTCCATCAGGGTCGTGAGCAGGCGGAACTCGGTCGGCCCGAGATGGATTGCCCGCCCGCCGCGACGCACCTTGCGGGTCGCGAGGTCGACGACGATGCCGGCATATTCCAAGCGCTCGTCGGCAAAGCCGGGGCGGGAGCGGCGCAGCAGCGCCTTGGTTCGGGCCACCACCTCGGCCGGCGAATAGGGCTTGACCACGTAGTCGTCGGCGCCGACCTCGAGGCCGCGGACCCGGTCCGCCTCCTCGCCGCGGGCGGTCAGCATGATGATGGGGATGGTCTTGCTCTCGGGCCGGGCACGCAAGCGCCGGCAGACCTCGATGCCGGAGACCTCGGGCAGCATCCAGTCGAGGATGATCAGGTCCGGCGGGGACTCTCCGACCAGAAGCAGCGCCTGCTCGCCGTCGGCGGTGGTGACGACACGGAAGCCCGCCTTTTCCAGGTTGTAGGACAGCACCTCGACCTGGGCCGGCTCGTCCTCGACGACGTAGATCAGGGGGGCGCTCACGCGCTCGGCTCCTCCGTCGTCTCGGGCTCGACAACGGTGAAGCTGGTCTCGTCGCCCTTGGGCCTCAGCTCGCCCGGCAGCTCGCCCTCGACCATGTAGTGGACCTGCTCGGCGACGCTGGTGACGTGATCGCCGATCCGCTCCACGTTCTTGGCCACGAACAGCAAGTGCGTGGCGGCGGTAATGTTGCGCGGGTCCTCCATCATGTAGGTCAAGAGCTCGCGGAAAAGGCTGGTGTAGATCTGGTCGACCTCCTGGTCGCGAAGCCGGACGTCGTCGGCCTTGGCCGCGTCGCGCTGGATATAGGCGTCCAGTACGCTGCCGATCATCGCCTGGGTGAGCGCGGCCATCCGCGCGATCGACTGTGGCGCACCGCCCAGGGCCGGGGTCTTGGCCAGCACAAGGGTCCGCTTGGCGATGTTCTTGGCGTAGTCGCCGACCCGCTCCAGGTTGGAGGAGATCTTCAGCGCCGCGACGATGATGCGGAGGTCGTCCGCCATCGGCTGGCGCAGCGCCAGTAGCCGGATCGTGAAGCTGTGCAGGTCGGCCTCGATGGCATCGATGCGCCGGTCGCTCTCGACCACGCGCTCGGCCAGTGCCACATCGCGGCGCACCAGCGCGGTAATGGCATCGGCCAGTTGCGCTTCCGCCAGGCCGCCCATCTCCGCCACCATGTGGTCGAGCTTGGCCAGCTCCTCGTCGAATGATTTGACGATGTGCTCGGTTTCCATGGCCCGCGTCCTCTGCTCAGCCGATACGTCCCGTTATATAGGCTTGCGTGCGCTCGTCGACGGGATTGGTGAAGATGGTGCCCGTCTCGCCCTTCTCCACGAGCTCGCCCAGGTGGAAGAACGCGGTCCGCTGCGAGACTCGGGCTGCCTGCTGCATCGAATGGGTGACGATGATGATAGTGTAGCGCTGGCGCAGCTCGTCGATCAGCTCCTCGACCCGCGCCGTGGCGATCGGGTCGAGCGCCGAGCAGGGCTCGTCCATCAGGATCACCTCCGGCTCGACGGCGATGGCGCGGGCGATGCAGAGGCGCTGCTGCTGACCGCCGGAGAGGCCGGTGCCGGGCTCGTGCAGGCGGTCGCGGACCTCGTCCCAGAGGCCGGCGCGGTTGAGGCTCGCCTCGACGATCCCATCCAGCTCGGCCCGGCCGTCGGCGAGCCCATGAATGCGCGGCCCGTAAGCGACGTTCTCGTAGACCGACTTCGGGAACGGGTTCGGCTTCTGAAAGACCATGCCGACGCGGGCACGCAGCGCCACGACGTCGACATCCGCACCGTAAACGTCCGCGCCGTCGAGGGTTATCCGGCCCTCGACCCGGCAGCCCTCGATGACGTCGTTCATGCGGTTGAGGCAGCGCAGGAAGGTGCTCTTGCCGCAGCCCGACGGTCCGATCAACGCCGTCACGGAATTGGCTTCGATCTCCAGGTCGACCGAGTAGAGCGCCTGCTTGTCGCCGTAGCGAACGTCAACCCCGAGGGCCCGCATCTTGGCCTCGATTGCCGCGGTCTCGCTCTCGACAATGGAAACGGCCTGGATGTTCATGGGCATACCACCTACCAACGCTGCTCGAAGCGTCGCCTGAGCAAGACGGCGCCGAGGTTCATGACGATCAGAAAAGCCAAGAGCACCAGGATCGCGGCCGCGGTGCGCTCGGCAAAGGCGCGCTCGGGCGCGTCGGCCCAGAGGTAGATTTGCACCGGCAGAGCGGTCGCCGGGTCGGTCGGCCCGGTCGGCACGTCGACGATGAAGGCGACCATGCCGATCATCAGCAACGGCGCGGTCTCGCCCAGCGCCCGGGCCATGCCGATGATGGTGCCGGTCAAGACGCCGGGCATCGCCAGCGGCAGGACGTGGTGCCAGACTACCTGCATCGGGCTGGCACCGACGCCGAAGGCGGCCTCGCGGATCGACGGCGGCACGGCCTCGAGAGCGGCGCGGCCGGCGATGATCACCGTCGGCAGGGTCATCAGGGCCAAAACGATGCCGCCGACCAGTGGAGCCGAGCGCGGCAGCCCCATGGTGCCAAGCAGCACGGCCAGGCCCAAGAGCCCGAAGACGATCGAGGGTACCGCCGCCAGGTTGTTGATGTTGACCTCGATGAGGTCGGTCCAGCGGTTCCGGGGCGCGAATTCTTCCAGATAGACCGCGGTCATGACGCCCAAGGGAAACGCCAGCACTAGGCAGATCGCCAGCGTCAAGGCGGAGCCGACGAAAGCGCCGAAAATTCCGGCCAACTCAGGCTCGCGGCTGTCACCGGCGGTGAAGAAGCGGCCATTGAACCGCAGCTCCAAGAGCTGCCGGTGTTCGAGCTCCTCGATCCAGGCGGTCTGCTTCGTGCTGATCCGCCCGCCGCCCTCGACCAGGCCCTTGCGGTGCATGTCGACGTCGTCGGCCGCCGGTAGCCAGACGGTGCGCTTCTGGCCGATCAGCTCCGGCGCAGCTCGAACCATGGTCTGCAGCTCGAAGGCGGCACCCGGGCTTACCAGCTTGCGCAGCGCTCGCTTGTCGCGCCGGCCTTCCACCTCGGGGAAGAGGTGCCCGAGGCTCCTTTTCACCAGCGCTGCATAGTCGGCCCGCGCCAGCGCCTCAGGCTCGCGGCCACCCCCGGGGTCGATCACGGTGGCATCGAAATGGATTTCAAGGGCGATCTCGGTCTGCCCGAGCGCGGTGTAGGCCTTCGACAGGATCGAATAGAAAAGGCCGCCGAGGAAGACCAGGGCGAGCGCCAGCGCGGCGATCCCGTAGAGGCGGAAGCGCCGCTCGGCGCGGTGGCGGCGGCGGAGGCGGTCGGCAAATTGCCCGCCCGCAGCGAGGCCGGCGGATCGCTGGGCAACGTCAGTCATACTTCTCTCGATACTTGCGCACTGTGGCGAGCGCTACGAGGTTGAGGCCCAAGGTCACCACGAAGAGGACGAGGCCGAGGGCGAAGGCGGCCAGCGTCTTGGCGCTGTCGAACTCCTGATCGCCCACCAGCAGGGTGACGATCTGCACCGTCACCGTAGTTACCGCCTGGAAGGGATTGGCGGTCAGGTTGGCGGCGAGCCCAGCGGCCATGACCACGATCATGGTCTCGCCGATGGCCCGGCTGACCGCCAGCAGGACGCTGGCGACGATCCCCGGCAAGGCCGCCGGCAGGATGACTTTTCGAATCGTCTCCGAACGCGTCGCGCCGAGGGCGTAGGAGCCCTCGCGCAGACTCCCGGGCACCGCGGTGATGACGTCGTCGGAAAGCGAAGAGACGAAGGGCACGATCATGATCCCCATGACCACCCCGGCGGCCAGTGCGCTCTCGCTGGCGACGGAAAGGCCGATCTCGCCGCCGGCATCGCGGATCAGGGGCGCCACCGTCAGGGCCGCGAAAAAACCGTAAACCACGGTCGGTATCCCGGCCAGGATCTCCAGCACCGGCTTGGCCACGTCTCGCACGGGCTTCGTCGCGTATTCGGCGAGGTAGATCGCCGAGAAGAGCCCAATCGGCACCGCCACGGCCATGGCGATGGCGCTGATCAGCGCCGTGCCGGCGAAGATCGGCACCGCGCCGAAGCTCCCCGACGCACCCACCTGGTCGGCCCGGAGGGCCGTCTGCGGGCTCCACTCCAGGCCGAACAGGAACTCCCAGAACGGCACTTTCTCGAAGAACCTGAGCGCCTCGAACAGGAGCGAGAGGATGATGCCGACGGTGGTGAAGATAGCCAGCGTCGAGCTGACGATGAGGATAACGCGTATGCCGGCCTCGACCGCCGGCCGAGCCGGGAACCCGGGCGCGACTCGGCGCCAGCCGAACCAGAGACCGAGGCCGGCGGCGGCGAGGCTCGTGACGGCGAGCACGGCGACGCTCGCCTGCGTCAGGCTCAGATAGCGCCCTGCCGCCGCCTTGATGGTGGCGTCGACGGTACCGGCGACGGCGTCGCCCAGCGCCAGATTGCGAATGTCGTTGTAGACCAGGCCCAGACGCTCGGCAGGCAGGTCTCCAAGCGCTGCCGGCAGGCTATAGAGCACCAGCCAGCGCACTGCCGTCGGTTCGACCGCAAACCAAGCTCCGGCCAGCAACGACGCCGGCAGGCCACACCAGAGCATGACATAGCCGCCGTAGTAGCTCGGCAGCGAATGTAGGTCCCGGGTCCGACCGCCGGCGAGCGCCAGGGCCCGGCCGCGTCCCATCCGATAGCCGATCAGGCTCAACGCCAAGATCGTTGCCAAGATGACGAGATGGGACATCGGCCGGGCTCAGGTGTCGCGTCAGCTCACATCGACAAGTTGGCCAGCGCCTGGGCCTGGCCCTGGACCTCGTCCCGCTCCGCATCGGGCAGCGGGATCAGGCCCTTGTCCGCCAGGTAGCCCTCAGGCCCCCAAGCCTTGTCGTTGGTGAACTCGGCCACATACTCACGGACCCCCGGAATGGTGCCGACATGCGCCTTCTTGACGTAAAAGTAGAGCGAGCGCGAGACCGGGTACTGGCCCTGGGCGATGGCCTCGAATTCGGGCGCCACGCCGTCGACCCGGCTGCCCTGCAGCTTGTCGGCGTTCTGGTCCAGGAAGCTGAAGCCGAAGATCCCGAAGGCGGCCGGGTTGGCCTCCAGCTTCTGCACGATCAGGTTGTCGTTCTCGCCCGCCTCGATGAAGGCGCCGTCCTCGCGAAGGGCGTGCGCCGCCGCCTTGAACTGCTTCTTGTCCGCCTTGCGCATGGCCTTCAGCATCGGAAACGTCTTGGCCCCGCCTTCCATCGCCAGCTCGACGAAGGCGTCGCGCGTGCCCGAGGTCGGCGGCGGGCCCAGGACCTCGATCCGAGCCGCCGGCAAGGAGGCGTCGATATCGCTCCACTTCTCGTAGGGGTTGGCCACCAGCTTGCCGTCGACCGGCACGTTCTTGGCCAGTGCCTGGAAGACCTGCTTCAGGCTGAGCGAGATTTGCCCCGCCTTGCGCGAGTTCGCCAGCACGATACCGTCATAGCCGATCTTGACCTCGACGATGTCGGCGACGCCGTTCTTGGCGCAACGCTCGACCTCGGACTTCTTGATCCGCCGCGAGGCGTTGGTGATGTCGGGGTGGCCGACGCCGACGCCGGCGCAGAAGAGCTTCAGGCCACCGCCGGAGCCGGTGCTCTCCACCACCGGGGTCTTGAACGTGCTGGTCTTGCCGAACTGCTCCGCCACCGCGGTGGCGAAGGGAAAGACGGTGCTCGAGCCGACGATCCGGATCTGATCGCGCGCCTGGGCCGCACCGGTGAGGCTGAGCGTCGCAAGGGCCGCGACCGTCACTGTTGTCCTGAGCATGAAATGCGTTCTCCTCTGCTCCGATAACCTCGGCGGACCATTCCGCCTGGGCCCGGAAGCTAGGCGTCACGCATTGCGCTTCTATGACGGTTAGTTTGCAGTTTTATGACAGTCGCTCTTGTGACAGGCGCTGGGACAGCACGGCCCGTTCCTCGAGCGGCAGGAAGACGGTGAAGGTGTTGCCGCGTTCGGCGTCGCTTTCGATGATCAGCCGGCCGCGATGGTGATTGACGATGTGCTTGACGATGGCGAGGCCGAGGCCGGTGCCGCCCATGCCGCGCGAGCGCCCCTTGTCGATGCGGTAGAAACGCTCGGTGAGCCGCGGCAGCTGCTCAGGGGGAATCGGTTCACCCCGGTTGTTGACCGCGACCGCGATACCGGCGCCGCCGACGTCGGGAATTCGCTCGGCCAGTTGCGCCCGCACGCGAACCGTGGTTTCGGGCCGCCCGTACTTGACCGCATTGTCGATCAGGTTGTCGAAGACCTCGGTCAGCTCGTCCCTCTCGCCCGGGACCTGTTGCGGCTCGGGCGCCAGCTCGAGGTCGATCGTCATCTTCTTTGCCGCCGCCTTGAGGGCGACGGTCTTCGAGACCTCGCGCAACACCACCGCCAGGTCGACGCTGCCGGTCGGCGGGATGTGCTCGCGCGCTTCCAACCGCGAAAGCGACAACAGGTCGTCGACCAGCCGGCTCATCCGCTTGGCCTCGCCGTCCATGATGTCGAGAAAGCGCGCCCGCGCCTCGGCATCGTCTTGGGCCGGGCCCCTCAAGGTCTCGATGAAACCGACCAGCGAGGCCAGCGGTGAGCGGAGCTCGTGGCTGACGTTGGCGACGAAGTCGGCCCGCATCCGCTCGGCCTCGCGTGCCGGCGTCACATCGCGTAGGAGACAGAGTGCCCGCGCACTCTGGTTGTCCCGGGCAGGCAGGGCTGTGACATGCAGCTCGAAAACCTGATGCACCGGCACCGCCAGGGTGATCGTTCGGCTGGCTCGGGCGGCACCGCCCAGGACTTCGTCGGCGGCGGCCAGCGCGTCGGGATGACGCAGGGCCAGCGCCAGATCGCGCCCCACGGAGTGCTCGCCCAGCAGCTCGCGGGCCGGGGCATTCTGGGCCAACACCCGACGCTCGCCGTCGATCAGGAGGGCGAGGTCGATCAGCGCGTCGAGCAACAGGTCGATTCCATCGTCATCCATCTGCGCCACCCCTTGCAGGCCGTCGGCCTTGTGCGCGTGAAACATAGGGCCTAACGGCAGGTCTCACCACCGCGCCGCCCATTCGGCAGCGGGTAACCGCGTCTCGCCAGCTTTCCCTGTTGCCCTGCCGCCGGCGTCCGGTTAGTGAGGGGCTGCCGGATCGATCGACGGCGCCACGGTGCGGATCTAGGAAGGTGAGCCGGATGACCAGAAGCAGATCGAAGTTCGCCGCTCTGAAAGCGATGCTGACATCGCCCGATCTGGAGTTCCTGATGGAGGCCCATGACGGCCTCTCGGCGAAGATCGTCGAGGAGGCCGGCTTCAAGGGCGTCTGGGCCTCGGGCCTATCGATGTCCGCCGCCCTGGGCGTGCGCGACAACAACGAGGCCTCGTGGACCCAGGTCCTGGAAGTTCTGGAGTTCATGTCGGATGCCACCTCGATCCCGATCCTGGTCGACGGCGACACCGGCTGGGGCAACTTCAACAACATGCGCCGCGCCGTGGCCAAGCTTTGCCAACGTGGCGTCGCCGGGATCTGCATCGAGGACAAGCTCTTTCCGAAGACCAACTCGTTCATCGGCGAGGGCCAGCCGCTGGCCGACATCGACGAGTTCTGCGGCAAGATCAAGGCCGGCAAGGACAGCCAGACCGACCCGGACTTCTGCATCGTCGCCCGCATCGAGGCGTTGATCTCGGGCTGGGGCTTGGACGAGGCGATCCGCCGGGCCGAGGCCTACCAGCAGGCCGGCGCCGACGCGGTCCTGATCCATTCCAAGCGGTCCGACGCCGACGAGGTCCTGGAGTTCGCCCGCGATTGGGACGGGCGCTGCCCGGTAGTGATCGTGCCGACCAAGTACTACGCCACTCCGACAGAGGCCTTTCGCGATGCCGGCATCTCGCTGGCGATCTGGGCCAACCACAACCTCAGGGCCTCGATCGCCGCGATGCGGGACGTCTCGCACCGGATCTACCGGGACCAGAACCTGGCCGGCATCGAGGGCGAGGTCGTTAGCGTCGCCGAGGTCTTCGCGCTCGCCGGCAACGACGAGCTGGCCGAGGCCGAAGAGCGCTACTTGCCGCTGCCAGCGGAAGCACCGCGCGCCATCGTCATCGGCGCCTCGCGGGGTGCTGCGCTGGGCGCCCTGACCGAGGACCGGCCCAAATGCATGATCGAGGTTCGCGGCCAACCGCTGCTGCGGCGGCTGACGGGCACGCTGAAGGAGGCCGGCGTGCGCGAGATCACGGTAGTCCGCGGCTACCGCAAGGAGATGATCAACCTGCCGTCGATCCAGACCGTCGACAACGATGCCTACGAGACCACCGGCGAGGCGGCGAGCCTGGCCTGCGCCGCGGGCCACTTAGAGGGCGAGTGCATCCTCGCCTATGGCGACATCCTCTTTCGCGAACACTACCTCGACCAACTGCTGCAGGCCGACGGCGACCTGGTGGTCGTGGTCGACGCCCTCTGGCAGAACCGGCAGTCCGACGGCGACGGCTGGGTGCGCGACTTCGTCAGCTGCTCGCGATCGTTCTCGGGCGACTATTTGGACGACAACCCGGTCTTCCTGCGCCGCATGGCCAACGATTTGGAGACGGACGCCGTCGACGGCGAGTGGATCGGTCTGGCCCGGCTCTCCGCGGCCGGGGCCGAGATGGTCAGGGACGAGATCGGGGCGATGCGGGCCGACGACAGCTTGGCAGAGGCGAGCCTGCTCGACCTCTTCAGCCGCTTGAGCGACAAGGGCCACGAGGTCCGCGTCCTCTACGTGCCCGGCCAATGGCTCGATATCGACGATGCCGCCGACCTGTCGGCGGCCGGCAGGTTCCTATGAAGCCCGAAGGCGGCGAGCCCTACCTCCTGACGCCCGGGCCGCTGACCACGTCGGCGACGACCAAGCGGGCGATGCTGCGGGACTGGGGCTCGCGCGACCAGGCCTTCATCGCCCTCAACGCCCGCATCCGCGAGCGCCTTTTGGAGATCGCCGGGGTGCCGGAAAGCCACGTCGCGGTGCCGGTGCAGGGCAGCGGCACCTTCGCCGTCGAGGCGACGCTCGGCACGCTGATCCGGCCCGGTGCCAAGACCCTGGTGCTGGTGAACGGCGCCTACGGCAAGCGCATCGTGACCATGTTGGAGCGCATGGGCCGCGCGACGACGACGCTGGAATGGCCCGAGGATCGACCCGCGGACCCGGCCGCGCTTGACGCCGCCTTGGAGGCCGATCCGGCAATCGCCCATGTCGTCGTCGTCCACTGCGAGACCACCTCGGGCGTCCTCAACCCCATTCCAGAAGTGGCCGAGGTCGCAAGCCGCCACGGCCGGCCGCTGATCATCGATTCGATGAGCGCCTTCGGCGCCCTGCCCTTCGACGGGGGCGAGGTCGTCTTCGAGGCTTTGGTCGCCTCGGCCAACAAATGCTTCGAGGGTGTGCCGGGCTTCGGTTACGCGATCATCGAGAAGGCGGCGCTGGAAGCGGCGGCCGGCAACGCCCATTCCCTCAGCCTAGACCTCTACGAGCAGTGGCGTGGCCTGGAGGGGAACGGCCAGTGGCGCTTCACGCCGCCGACCCACGTGCTGGCGGCCTTCGATCAGGCGTTGGCCGAGCACGCCGAGGAAGGCGGGGTCGCCGGCCGCCACGCCCGCTATTCGGAGAACTGCCGAATTCTGATCGACGGCATGCGTCGGCTCGGTTTCGAGACCCTGCTGGCCGACGCGGTGCAGGCGCCGATCATCGTCACCTTCCTGATGCCGACGGCACCGGCGTTCGATTTTCAGCGCTTCTATGACGGCTTGGCCGAGCGCGGTTTCGTCATCTACCCCGGCAAGCTTACCGTCGCCGACAGCTTCCGGATCGGCTGCATCGGCCGGCTCGGCGCCGAAGAGATGCACCAAGCGCTGGCCGCGGTGACGGCGACGCTGAGCGAGATGGGGATCGAGAACCTGAAGGCGCCGGCCCAGGCAAGCGCCGTTTGACGAGCATTGGCCCGAAGGGCCGGAAGCAGGAGGGGGAAGAACCATGGCGGCGCTCGAGCGGCTGGACCATACGGTGATCAACGTCGGCTTCGAGATGGACCGGGCCGAGGGGCTGTTCCAGAACCTGGGCTTTACGCTGACGGAACGGGGCTATCACTCGCTCGGCTCGATCAACCACCTGATGATGTTCGGGACCGACTATCTGGAACTGATCGGCCTGCCGCCGGACACCGAGACCAACCGGCCCGACATCGCCGAGGCGCCTATCGGCATCAACGGCCTCGTCTTCAAGACCGCGGACGTGGACACGACCTACGCGCATCTGCAGTCGCTCGACATGGCCGGCGACCCGCCGAAGGCCTTTACCCGCCCGGTCGAATTGCCGGAAGGCACGTTCGACGCCAGCTTCCGCACCGTCGCCGTCAGGCCCGGCGTCTTTCCGGGCGGGCGGGTCTATTTCTGCGAGCACGGCACGCCCGAGCTGGTCTGGCGCCGGGAATGGCAAACCCATGCCAATGGTGCGGTGGCCATGCCCGAATTCGTCGTCGCCTCGACCGCGGTCGAGCGCGAGGCCGAGGACTTTGCCCGCCTGCTGCACAGTCAGGTGGACGGCGCCAGCGTCGCCATCGATGGATCGCGTCTCAGCCTGCTGTCGCCGGACGCCTACGGCGAGCGCTATGGCGACCTCGCCTCGCCGATGGGCGAGCGCGAATCGATTTTCGGCGCCATCGTCATTCGGACCGGCAGCCTGGACGCCATCCGGGAGGTGATCGCCGACCTGGCGACACCGGTCCCGGTCATCGACGAGGCCAGCCGCGTCGTGGTGCGCGAGCCGAGCTTCGACAGCGTCCTCGAATTCATCGCCTGAGGCAGGGTCTCAGGTCAGGTAGTCGCCGCCGTTGACGTGGACGGTCTGTCCGGTGATACGCCGGGCTGCGTCGGAGGCGAGAAAGACGGCCAGTTCCGCGACATCGCCCGGCAGGCTCAATCCCGGCAAGGGCAACGTCGCGGCACGGTCGGCGATCTCGTCCTCGCTCATGCCATAGCGCGGCTGAGCCGTGTCGGTCAGGCCCGGCGCGATGGCGTTGACGCGGATGCCGTCCCCCGCCAGCTCCAGCGCCGTGGCCCGCGTCAGGCCCAGGACCCCCGCTTTACTGGCAACGTAGTGGACGCCACGCGGCGAGCCGCGAAAGGCGGCACCGGAGGATAGGTTCAAAATGGCGCCGCCGCGGCCGGCGGCCTTCATGCGCCGGGCCGCCGCCAGGGTGCAGAGGAAGGGGCCTTTCAGGTTAACCGTCAGGACGCCGTCCCAATCCGCCTCGCTCATCTCCAGGAAGTCGACCCGGGGAAAGACGGCGGCATTGTTGACCAAGATGTCGACGCCGCCGAGATCGTCCGCCGCCGCCATCATGGCCTCGATATCGTCGGCCCGGGTGACGTCGCCGGCGACCGTGACGCACTGGACACCGGCCGCCCGCACGGTCTCGGCGACGGCCTCGGCGCCTGCCGGATCGTCTAGATAGTTGACGACGACATCGGCACCCGCGCTCGCCATCGCCGAGGCGATGGCCGCGCCAATCCCCTGTTGTGCGCCGGTGACGACGGCGACGCGACCCTGAAGCAGTGACATGTACCTAACCCTCCCTATCGAAATGTCGAGGCGGCCGCTCAGGCAAGCCTGCTCTGGCCCCAAAGCTCGGCCGGTTCTTCCGTCAGATACCCGAGGCCGGTGCGCTCCAACATCAGCGCGCACTCCCGCTCGGCCGCGGCCAGCACCTCAGCCTCGTCGACGCTGATCACTTGGCGGCCCCGCATCAGCACCTTGCCGTCGACGATCACGGTGTCGACGTCGGCGGCATTGGCGAACTGTACCACGCGGGTCAGCGGCATGTTCAGGGGATAGAGATGCGGCTTTGCCGCGTCGATCAGGACCACGTCGGCGCGCTTGCCGGGCTCGAGCGAGCCGATCTCGTCGGCCAGGCCGAGGCCCCGGGCAGCGTCGATCGTCACCATCTCCAGCGCCTTCCCCGGCGGCAGCACCGTCGCGTCGCGGAAATGGCGGCGGTGGTAGTGCACGCACTGCGCCATGTGGCGGAACATGTCGTAGCCACGATCGGGGGCGGCGCCGTCGGAGCCGATCATGACGGTGACGCCGGCATCGATCAGCTCGGGCACCGGGCAACGGCCGCGGATCGACATCACCGCACTGGGGTTGTGGACGATGGCGGCACCGCTGTCGAGGCAGGCTTGGATGTCGTCGGGGGTGAGGTCGACGGCATGCGACATCACCGCCCAGGGTCCGAGGAAACCGAGCGCCCGAGCCGCCGTCAGCGTCCCGGCACGGTGCCCGTCCTGGGTCAGGCGGAGGTCGTGACGCTCGCGGATCTCGAGCACCCGGTCCGCGAGCCGGCGGATCGTCGCCGCGTCGGCGCCATCGCCCTTGTCCTCGCGGCCGAAGACCGGCGTCGCCAGGGCCAGCCGGATGCGGTCGTCATGGGCGCCGTGGCATTCCTCGATCAGGGTCTCGGAAGTCGCAAGCTGGGTTTCGAGGTCGACTGCGACCTCTTCCGCCCGGCCGCCCTGCCAGCGCACATAAGTGCGGGGAAACGGCGGCCGGCCCGGCCCGACGGCGAGCAGGCCGCGGATTCCCACCTCTCCGACCGAGCCGACCCAGGTACGGCCGTAGTCGGGGTCGTCGGTGCGCATGATGTCGGGGCCGCCACCGAAGAGCGACAGCCCGCACGTAACGCCGGCCTTCAGCCTCTCCACGGCCGCCAGCGCCGCTTCCGCGGCCCAGAAGTCGACGCCGGTGCCGCTTGTGTAGATCTTCTCGCAGGCCTCGAACCAAACCTCGGAGCGGCCGGCGCCGAGCGACTTGACGAGGCCGTGGCCGGCATGCGCGTGGCCGTCGATCAGGCCCGGTAGGACGATCATCCGGCTGGCGTCGATGACCTTCTCGGGGGCGAACGCCTCGTCCAATTCGGCCGTCGGGCCGACGGCGGCGATCCGACCCCGATGCAAGGCGACGGCGCCGTCCTCGAGAATCCGTCGCTCCGCATCTACGGTGATGATGATGCCATTTCGGATCAACGTGTCGGTTTTCTGCATGGATGCTTCGCCCTTCCTTCCTGACGGTCGCGTGGAAATCAGTAGCCTCGAAAACCCGACGAGAGTCGATATCGGCCGCGAGATCGCGTCGACCGCGCCCATCCAATGTTGAATAGGTGGGTCATGCCAATGCATTCGACGGTAAGATCGGTACTTACATAGCCTCGCGACGGCATACTAGGATAGAGCCTGTCGCCACCGAGGGGGGACATCGGACAGCAAGCTAACGACGCGCTGTCGACATGGCCCGAGTACCTTGCGGATTGTGCCCCGCGTTGGCGTTGCGCGAGGCTCTCAATTGGAATTCGCGGCCGGCTGACGCCGTCCCGGCGACGCGAGGGACACTGATGAGGAGTTCTAGTCGATGAAGCTCAAAGCTCTAATCGCCGCGCCGCTCGGCCTCCTGGCCGCGCTGGCTATCGGCGCCAATACTGCAAATGCCGAGATCCAGAGGACGAAGATCAAGGTCGTCGGCACCTGGCACAACCAGTCGCCGTACATGCTGTACGAAAAGCCCTTTTGGACCAAGGACGTGACCAAGCTGTCGGGCGGCAAGATCACGGCGACACTCAATCCGATCACCGAGCTCGGCCTCAAGGGCTGGGAGGTGATGCGTCTGACCAAGCTCGGCGTCTTCGACGTGGCGCACGGCGTTTACGGCTATGTCGCCTCGGAAGAGCCGGCGCTGGAGGGCATCGACCTCTCCTCGGTGGCCAAGGACTTCAAGCAGGGCCGCCAGATCGTCCGGGCCTACGCCCCGATCGTGGAGAAGAACTTCAAGCGCGCCTTCGACGCGCAATACCTCTTCACCCACCCGTTCCCGAGCCAGATGATCTGGTGCAACCAGCCGATCAACAAGCTGTCCGACCTGAAAGGCAAGAAGGTCCGGGTCTACTCGACGACGCTCGGCGACTTCGTCCAGGGACTAGGTGGGACGAGCGTCACCATCGCCTTCGCCGAGGTGGTGCCGGCCTTGCAGAAGGGCGTCGCCGAATGTGGCATCACCGGCACCCTGCCGGCCTATCAGGCCAAGTGGCACGAGGTGATCACCCATGCGATGAAGATCCGCGTCGGCATGGGCCTCGCCTTCGCCGCCATGAGCAACAAGAAGTGGAACACGCTGAACGCCGACACCCGGGCTTTCTTGAAGGCTCAGTCGGCCCGCCTCGAGGACGAGATGTGGGCCAACTCCGAGGCCGAGGACGCGGTCGCTTTCGCCTGCCTCTCGGGCAAGGGCAAGTGCACCAAGGGCGAGCCGGGCAGCGTGACCCTGGTCGATCCGGCCCCGTCCGACCTGAAGGAGCGCCAGCGCATCCTCAAGGAGTTCGTGCTGAAGAAGTGGGCCGCCCGTTGCTCGGCCGAATGCGTCAAGGACTGGAATGCCACGGTCGCGCCGATCGTCGGCATCAAGGCCATCAAGTAGAAAGCTGCGACACTCGGGCCCTCCCCCTCGTGGGGGAGGGCCGTCGTTGCTGATCGCGAGCTAGGACCGAGTGGCGGCGTCGCCGCCGTCCTCGGCCATGAACCAGTCGGCAATCTGGCTGCCGGTGACGAAGACGGTGTCGTCGCGCGCGAGCAGCATGTCCAGACACCGCTCCAGCACGTCGGCCCGGTGCGCCACGCCCATGACATGGGGGTGTAGGGCCAGGGTCAGCACCTTTGGGTTGCCGTCGGCCTCGGCCTCATAGACGCGCAGCGTCATCTCCAACCGGCTGAAGAGTTCCTCGGACCTCTGCTGCTGGACGACGTAAGTGGGGACATCGTTGAGCTCGATCGTGTAGGGCATCGCTAGCAGGGGCCCGTGCCGGGTCCCGATCCAGCAGGGCAGGTCGTCGACGAACCAGTCGGCCAGCCATTCGATCCCCGCTGCCTTGATGAGATCGGGCGTGTCGAAGCTCTCCCCGGCACCGGGCCCGAACCAGCCGCGCGGCCGCCGGCCGGTTAGGCGCTCCAACCGCTCGACCGACCGCTCGATAACCGCGGCCTCGTCGTCCTCGAACTGCAGCGACTTCTGGATCCAGCCGTGGCCGACGAACTCCCAATCCGCCTGCAGCATGGCTTCGGCCGCGCTCGGATAGACGTCGGCGCAGGCCGCGTTCATGAAGGTGCTGGCGGCGATACCGCGCTCGGTGATGAGACGCAGCAACCGCGGCAGGCCGACCCGCATGCCGTACTCGACCCAGACGAAGTTGCCGACGTCCGGTATCGGCGACTTGCCGTGCGGCGCCGGCAGGGCGGCTCGGGGCATCGCCTGGTCGAACGGCCAGTATTCGACGTTGACGACGACGTGGACCATGACCGGCTTGCCGTCGAGCGGCCGGAGCCGGCGACGCTCGCTCGACATCTGGTAGGGTATGCGGGGGTTGGACATATCGCTCGCCTCGCCAAACGGGACCACGAGCCTAGATCGGCCTCCGGGGCGCTACAAGATCAGACCGGCGAGCCGGCGTCGAGCGGCCGGCGGAACATGGCGACGAGCTTGCGGGCGATGGCGCGCGGGCTGTCGCCGCCCGGCCGGTACCAACTCAAGACCCCGTTGAGCGTGCTCAAGAGGGCGAGGCGAAGGAGGCGCCGATCGGTTCTGGGCGGCAGCGGCAGGTCGTCGATCAGGGTCCGGAACAGGCTTTCGTAGCGGTCGCGATGGCGGATCAGGCGCCGGTCGAGGTCACCGTCGCCGCGGGGCACGATGCTGGCGACGACGACCGCGTAGTCGCTGCCCAATAACAGCGCCTCCAGGTGGGCGATGGCGGCCCGCTCGAGCCTCGCCCAAGGCGCCCGCCCGCTGGCGCGCGTCGCCGTCACCGCGTCGGTGATCTCGGCGACGCCTTGCGCATAGACCGCCTCGAAGAGATCATCCTTGCCACGGAAGAAGTAGTAGATGGCGCTCGGCTGCACGCCGACCTCGAAGGCGATGTCGCGGACCGAGGTGCCATCGTAGCCGCGGCGCGCAATCGCCCGGGCGGCCGCATCCAGCAACGCGCCGCGGCGATTCTCCGGCCGCCCTGCCGTTGATTCCGCTACCGCTGCCATGCGTCCCCGCACCTCAGGCCACGACCAGGGGCTCGCCGAAGCCCATAACGTCCCGCACCCTGGCGCAGATCTCGCCATGGGTGGCGCCGGTTTCCGCTGCCTCGACGGTGCGGGCGAAGGTGTTCTCCTCGGGCCTGTCCGCGGCCCGGGCCAGGGCGTCGAGGGCGCGGCCGACCGCGGCCCCATCGCGCCGCTTCTTATAGGCCGCCAACCGCTCGAGATAGGCGTCGATGCGGGCCGGATCGGGCCTTGGCAGAGGCGGTGGGCGTTGGCTCGGATCGTCGGCCAAGCGATAGGCGTTGACGCCGACCTGCTTCTCCTCGCCTTGCTCTAGCCGCTCCTGCCAGGCCCGCGCGGAATCGCCGATCATGCGTTGCACGAGGCCGCTCTCGACCGCCTGGTACATACCGCCGGCATCGTCGATCCGGGCGATCACCGCCTCGATCTCGGCCTCCATCTCGTCGGTCAGGCGCTCGACGTAGTAGGAGCCGCCGAAGGGATCGATGACATCGTCGAGATGCGCCTCCTCGCGGAGAATGTTCTGGGTCGCGACGGCGACCTGGGCCGCGGCCGCGGTCGGCGAGCCGAGGGCCTCGTCGTAGCTGTCGGTGTGCAGCGATTGCAGACCGCCGAAGATGCCCGCCATCGCCTGCACCGCGACCCGGGCGACGTTGTTGAGCGGCTGCTGGCGCGTCAGGTCGGCGCCCGAGGTCTGGGCGTGGAAGCGCAGCCGCGTAGACCGTGGGTCCCGAGCGCCAAAGCGCTCGGCCGTGATCCGGTTCCAGAGCCGACGCCCGGCCCGGAA
This sequence comes from Alphaproteobacteria bacterium, assembly GCA_030746295.1. Next base: position 22,327 of record JASLMY010000022.1, read on the forward strand.
CTTCGCCACCTCCTCGAAGAACGAGATCGAGACATCGAAGAAAAAGCTGAAGCGGGGCAGGAACGAGTCCGCCTCGTGGCCGCGCCCGATCATGTCCTCGGCGTACTGGATCGCCGACGACAGCGTCAGTCCCATGGCCTCGGCCGGTGTGGCGCCGGCCTGCTGCATGTGCTGGCCGACGATCGAGAGGGCGTTCCAGCGCGGCGCCTCGCGGCCCATCCATTCGATGTGATCCAAGAGCAGGCGCCGCTGGCCGGAGAGCGCGACGCGGAAGAACATGGCGAGCGCTGCATAGTGCGAGAGGTAGTCCGACTGGTTGGTCGTCCCTGCCAGCGCGGCTCGGGGGATACCGCGCTCCCGCGCCACCTTCATCATCATCGCCGAGAGCGTGTAGGGGGCGCAGTCGCCGAGGCTGATCGACTCCCGGTCGAATGGCAGCGCATCGAGGCAGAGGCCCAAGTCCTCGGCCGTGGCGATGACGGTGCCGCAGGTGCCCAGCAGCTCCGGCTCGACCTCGTCGGGGTCGTAGCCCCGCATGTGGGTGTTGCACGGCGCGAGGAAGAGCCCGGTCAGGCCGATGTCGTAGAGCTCGCGCATGCGGGCGTTGTAGTCCTCGGGCAGGCCGAGCCCGACCACGAGGCGCGGGTTCCAGGGTCGGCCGCGGTGCATCGTGGCGTAGACGCCCCTGGTCATTGGTGCCTCGGCCGGAAAGCCGAGTTGGCCCAGATAGTCGCCGGTGTCCCAATCGTCCGGCCCATAGAGCGGCTTCACAGCGAGGCCGGAGCGATTGCGCCGTTCCGGTGCTTGATCGATCTGGGCATCGTGAGCTCGCCGCCAGCGTGCCTCGGCATCCTCGTAGCCGGTCGCGTCCCGGCCTTGGACCTCTTCGCCCACCTGGCTCATCCTTGCCTCCTAGCCATCCGCTCGCGACTCGGCCGCCAGGACGGCCGCCCGGGCGACGATCTCGTCCCGCCCGGCGCCGGGGTGAAAGACCTGGGCGACGCCCGCGTCGTAGAGCATCGCCTCTTCACCATCGGGGACGATGCCGCCGACCACGACCCTGACATGGCCCAGATCCGCCGCTTCCAGGGCCTGCATCAGCTTGGGCACCAGCAGGTGGTCGGTGGCCAGCGAGGAGATCCCGATCAGGTCCACGTCCTCCTCGGTGGCGAGCTTCACCACCGCCTCGATCCGTTGCCAGGGCCCGGTGTAGACCACCTCCATCCCCGCATCGCGAAGAAAGGTCGCCACCAGGCGGCTGCCGCGATCGTGGCCGTCATGGCCGAGCTTGGTCAGCAGGACCTTGGGCGGGCGATCGACAACCGGTTCCGCGTGCATGTCGCCTCCGCTAACGTCATGTCGATAACTCAACGAACGTTCGTTCAGTAAATATCTTAAGTCCAACTTCTGAAAGGCGCAAGTTCCGAGCCGGCTGGCGGCAGAGCGCCCGCCGGGGCGTTGCCGGCGGCGGTAGCCCGTGGCGGTGGGCGGTGCTAGGATTTTGAGGTCAATGGCGTTTCGAGACGCGAGAGACGGGGAAGAGGACGAGGCCGCCATGCTGCTGCTCGGCGTCGACGTGGGCGGAACCTTCACCGATGTCGTCTACACCGACACCGAGGCCGGCACCGTCGAGATCCACAAGGTGCCGACCACGCCCGAGGACCCCTCGAAGGCGGCCGTCGCCGGCATCGAGGATATCTGCCGGCGCTTCGGCGTCGCGCCGGCGGAAATCGACCACGTCCTGCACGGCACCACGGTGGCGACCAACGCGGTGCTCGAATACGACGGCGCCGAAGCCGGCATGGTCACCACCGAGGGCTACCGCGACATCCTCCATATCGGCCGTCACCAGCGGCCGCAGAACTACTCCATCCGCCAGCAGATCCCCTGGCAGGACCGGCCCCTGATCCGCCGCCGCCACCGCCACACCGTGCCGGAGCGGCTGCGGCCGCCCCGAGGCGAGGTCGAGACGCCGCTCGACGAGGAGGCGGTGCGCCGCGCCGCGCGGGCGCTGAAGACGGCCGGCGTCCGCTCGGTCGCCGTCTGCTTTCTCTTCTCCTACCTGAACGACGCGCACGAAGCCCGCGCCCACGAGATCATCCTGGAGGAGCACCCCGACTGCTTCGTCACCACCTCGGCTTCGGTGGCGACCCAGTTCCGCGAGTTCGAGCGCTTTACCACGACGGCAATGAACGCCTTCATCGGCCCCCGGGTGCGCGACTACGTCGAGCGAATCGGCCAGGATTTGAGCCGGGTGGGCGTCGGCGCCGACCTACACGTCATGTGCTCCAATGGTGGCGTCGCGACCGTGCAGATGGTCGCCGAGCGGCCGGTGATCACGCTCCTCTCGGGCCCCGCCGGCGGCGTCATCGGCGGCGCTTGGTCGGGCGCGGCGCTTGCGCGGCGGAACCTCATCACCTTCGACATGGGCGGCACCTCGGCCGACATTGGCATCGTCGCCGACGGTGTCTTTGCCGAGGCCAGCGCCAGGGATACCTGGATTGCCGGCTACCCCCTGCTGGTGCCGATGCTGGACATCCACACCATTGGCGCCGGCGGCGGCTCGATCGCCCATGTCGACAGTGGCGGTGCCTTCCAGGTGGGCCCCGAGAGCGCCGGCGCCGTGCCGGGCCCGGCCGCCTATGGCCGCGGCGGCGACAAGCCGACGGTGACCGATGCCAACGTCGTGCTGGGACGTCTCGATCCCGAATTCTTCCTCGGCGGCGAGATGTCGCTCGATGTCGCGGCCGCCGAAAGGGCGATCGGCGGCCTTGCCGACACCCTTGGGCTCGAGCCGGCGGCGGCGGCCGAGGGCGTGCTTACCATCGTCACCGCCAACATGGCCAATGCGATCCATTCGCGGACGGTGCAGAAGGGCATCGACCCGCGCCAGTTCGCGCTCGTCGCCTTTGGCGGCGCCGGGCCGCTGCACGCGGTCCAGGTAGCACTTGCACTCGGTGTCGAGGAAGTGATCGTGCCGCGCTTCCCCGGCATCACCTCGGCCGTCGGCTTGCTGACGACGGACCTCAAGTACGACGCCATCCGGACCACCTTCCAGACCAGCGGCGACCTCGACACCGCCCGCCTCGACGCCGATCTCGCCGCGATGGAGCGGGAGCTCTCCGAACGCTTCGCCGCCGACGGCATCGATGCCGTCGAGGTCGCCTTCGAACGCTTCGGCGATTTGCGCTACGTCGGCCAGGGCTACGAGCTTCGCGTCGCGGTCCCGCCCGGCAGCCTGAGCGAAGCCGTCACCCAAGAGGTCCTGGACGCCTTCCAAGCACAGCACGAGACCGAGTACGGCCACGCCTTCCCGGAAAGCCCGATCGAGATCGTCAACCTGCGCTGCGTCGGCGTCGGCCGGATGCCGAAGATCACCCACTTCCGGGTCGATGGCGGCGCCGCCACGGAAGAGGCGTTGATCAAGCGGGGCCGCTGCCGCTTCCGAGCAGCGGGAAAGATGGAAGATTTCGAGACGCCGTTCTATGCCCGCGAGCGGCTGCCTATCGGCGACGAGATTGCCGGCCCGGCGATCATCGTGCAGAAGGATTCCACCACCGTGGTGCCGCCCGGCAGTGGTGCCCGGGCCGACGCGAGCGGCAACTTGATCGTCAGAATCGGGGAAGAGGCATGAGCGAGCGAGCCGGCCACGAATCGAACATCAGCGTCGATCCGGTGACGGCCAGCGTCGTCCAGGGCGCGCTGGAGAACATCGCCGTCGAGATGGGCTACAAGCTGATGCGGATGTCCTATTCCTCGATCATCCGGGAATCAGAGGATTTCGGCGCCGGCCTGGTCGATGCCGAGGGCCGGGGGCTCGCTGAATCGGCGCAGTCGACGCCGCTGCAGTCGGGGCCGATCCCGGGCTACGTCAAGGGCATGCTGCGGCAGTTGGCGGAGCGGGGCGAGGAGATCCATCCCGGCGACGTCATCATGCACAACGACGCCTATGCCGGGGCCAGCCACGGACCCGACGTCGCCTTCGTCGTGCCCGTCTTCCATGACGACCGCCTCGCCGGTTTCTCCGTCACCACGGCGCACCACCTCGACATCGGCGCCCTGACGCCCGGCAGCTGCGGTATTGTCGATGCCATCGACGCCTATGCCGAGGGCCTGCAGTTCAAAGCCATCAAGGTCTACGACCGGGGCCAACGCGTCGCCCCGGTCTGGCAGATGCTGCGCGACAACATCCGTGCGTCCGACCTGGTGGTCGGCGATATGGAAGCGCAGGTCGCGGCCGGCCGGATCGGCGCCGAGCGCTTCCTGGAGCTGATCGAGCGCCATGGCCGGGACCGTTTCGAGGCCGCGGCCGAGACCGTGATGCGCCGCGCCGAGCAGATGATGCGGAACGCCATCGCCGCCGTGCCCGACGGCGAGTACCGGGCCGAGACCTTCATCGACGGCTTCCTGAACGATTCCGACCCCGGCCGCCGCGAACTGCCCATCGTCGCCACCGTCAAGGTTGCGCGCGACGAGATCACGGTCGACCTCACCGGCACCGCAGACCAGGTCGTCGACCGCCCGATCAACATGCCCTTCGTCGGCACCGTCGACGTCGCCGTCTGGCTGACGATCCGCTCGGTGCTGCTCGATACCGCGACGCACGGTCATATCCCGGTGAACGACGGTCTGACCCGGCCGATCCATATCACCGCGCCCAAGGGCTGCCTTGCCAACCCGATCTTTCCGGCGCCGACGATCGCCCGCTTCTGTCCCGGCAACCAGCTCTCCGACACGGTGATGAAGGCCCTGGCGCAGGCCGTGCCCGACAAGGTCTCGGCCGGGATCGGCAACCTGCGCGTCCTCGCCTTCTCGGGCATCAACGGCGAGACCCACTGGGTCCATATGGAGATCGGCGAGGGCAGCTACGGCGGCCGGCACGAGATGGACGGCATGGACGCGGTCGATACCCTCTATGCCAACACCCGCAACAACCCGATCGAGGACATCGAGACCCATCTGCCGCTCCGGGTCGACCGCTACGAGCTGCGCCAGGACGCCTGCGGTGCCGGCAAATGGAGGGGTGGCCTGGGCTCGGTCCGCGAGTTCGTCTTCCTCTCCGACGGCGGCTGCTCGATCGAAGGCGAGGGCCACCGCTACCGCCCCTGGGGCTTCGCCGGTGGCACCGAGGGCTGGACCGCCGCGATCCGAATGGAGGACGCCGAAGGCGATGCCGAGGACCTGCCTTCGAAGGTGCCCTACAAGGCCGCGAAGGCGGGCGACCGCTACGTCTGCGTCGGCCCGTCGGGCGGCGGCTACGGCCCGCCCTTCGAGCGCGCGCCCGAGAAGGTCCGCGACGACGTCCTCGACGGCTTCATCAGCCGCGAGATCGCCGCCCACGACTACGGCGTCGTTATCACCGAGGCGGGCGAGCTCGACGCCGAGGCCACGGCCGCGGCGCGTAGCGCCTGAGCGGCGGCATTCGCGAAATGCGGCTCAAAGTCGTCAACCCCAACACCAGCGCCGCCATGACCGAGGGAATCGGCCAGGCGGCCCGCTCGGTGGCGCGGGCCGGGACAGAGATCGTCGCCGTCAGGCCCGAGTTCGGCCCCAGCACGATCGAGTCTTACTACGACGCCCATCTGGCGGCACCGGGCATCATCGACGAGGTTGTCAAGGGCGAGGCCGAGAGCATCGATGCCTTCGTCATCGCCGGCTTCCTGGACCCCGCCTTGCAAGCCTGCCGCGAGGCAACCTCGCGGCCGGTCGTCGGCGCCGGCGAGGCCGCGCTCGACGTCGCCTCGATGCTGGCCGCCAGGTACGCCATCGTCACCGTGCTGCCGAGGGTTCGCGTCCAGATCGAGGAGATGGTTCGGGCTTACGGCTGCGAAGGCAAAGTCACGAGCGTCCGGACGACGCCGCTGTCGGTCCACGAGATCGCTGCCGACCCGACCGGGACGGCGGAGACTCTTGGCGCCGAGGCCAAGCGCGCCAAGGCCGAAGACGGCGCCGAGGCGATCGTCCTCGGCTGCGCCGGCTTTGCCGATTTCGCCTTGGAGCTGGAGGCCGAGCTGGAGATGCCGGTGCTCGACGGCGTCGTCTGCGCGGTGAAGCTGGCCGAGGCCTTGGTCGAGCTCGGCAAGCGCACGAGCAAGACCCTGACCTATCGTGTGCCCGAGGCCAAGCCGTTCACCGGCATCCTCGAGCGGTTCGGCAATTCGGAGCCGGAGTGATGACCGAGCTCGATCTCGTGGTCCGCAATGGCACCGTGGTGACCGCAACCGACACCGTGGCGCAGGACATCGGCGTCAAGGACGGCCGGATCGTAGCACTGGGCCGGTCGTTGCCGGCAGGGGGCCGAGAGATCGACGCCACGGCCAAGTACGTGCTGCCGGGCGGCGTCGATTCCCACGTCCATATCGAGCAGGACTCGACCGAGACCGGGGCCTGGCCCGGGACCGACTTCCATTCGACGACCGTGTCAGCGGCCTGCGGCGGCACGACGACGCTGATCCCCTTCGTCCGCCAGACCAAGGGACAGTCGCTGCGCCAGGCGGTGGCCGAGTATCGCCGCCGGCCCGAGGGCAAGGCGGTGATCGACTACGCCCTGCATCTGATCGTCACCGATCCGACGGCGGGCGTCTTGGGCCAGGAGCTCCCGGCCCTGGTCGAGGACGGCTACACCTCCGTCAAGGTCTACATGACCTATGCGTCGATGATGCTGAGCGACTATCAGATCCTAGAGGTGATGGCGGCGGCCAGGCGCCACGGCGCCATGGTGATGATCCACGCCGAGAACGCCGACTGCATCACCTGGCTGACCGAGAAGCTGCTGGAAAGCGGGCGCACGGCGCCGAAGTTCAAGGGCGTGGCGCACCAGCCGGCGGTCGAGCGCGAGGCGACGCACCGGGCCATCACGCTCGCGGAAATCGCCGACGTCGAGGTCCTGATCGTACATGTCGCCAGCGGCGAGGCAGCCGAGATGATCCGCTGGGCCCAGGATCGCGGCCTCAAGGTTCTGGGCGAGACTTGCCCGCAATACCTCTTCCTGACCGAGGCCGACCTCGACAAGCAGGGGCTTGAAGGGGCGAAGTGCCTCTGCGCGCCGCCACCCGGCAGTCCCGAGAATCAAGAGGCACTCTGGCAGGCCCTCTCGGCCGGGGCCTTCCAAGTCTACTCTTCCGATCACGCCGCCTTCCGCCACGACGACCCCAACGGCAAGCTGATCGAGGGCCCGGCAACGCCCTTCCACCGCATCACCAACGGCGTCCCCGGCGTCGAGACCCGGATGCCGTTGCTGTTCTCGGAGGCACTGAAGGGCGAGCGGCTGGACCTTAACCGCTTCGTCGCCGTGGCCGCGACCAACCCCGCTAAAATCTATGGCCTTTACCCACGTAAGGGCACGATCGAGGTCGGCAGCGATGCCGACTTCGCCGTCTGGGACCCGGCGCGCGCGGTCACCATAGCGATCGACCGACTGCACGACGGCATGGACTACACGCCCTACGAGGGCCAGACGGTCCAGGGCTGGCCGGTGACCACGGTCTCGCGCGGCGAGGTCATTTGGCACGATGGTACATTCGTCGGCGCCGCTGGTCGCGGCCAGTTCCTGCCCTGCGAGCGGCCCCGGCCGGCGCGGGAGAGCGACCTTCTCGATGACCGCGCCATCGCCAAGGACTGAGGGCGGGCGCGGAAAGGCGGCGATGCGCGCACGATCCCAAGCAAGACCCCGCCTTCGCCTGGATCTGATCGCCGCCTGCATCTACCTGCTGTTGCCGAGCAGTGGCAGCGCCGAGGAGCGCAAGGTCGATCTGGAGTTGGTGCTGGCGGCCGACATCTCGGGCAGCATGGACTTGCAGGAAGCGGCTTTGCAGCGCCAGGGCTTCGTCGAGGCCCTGCGCCACCCGGACGTGATCGCAGCGATCCGTCGCGGCCGGCTCGGCCGCATCGCCGTCACCTACATGGAATGGGCCGGCGAGCACCACCAGGCCACCCTCGTCGACTGGGCCGAGATCGGCGACAAGGCGAGTGCCGCCGCCTTCGCAGACGCCGTCTCGAAGCCACCGGTGATGACCGAACTCTGGACCTCGATCAGCAGCATCATCGCCGTCGCCGCCGGGCGATTCCAGGACAACGACTTCCGGGGTGCCAGGCGCATCATCGACATCTCCGGCGACGGTCCCAACAACAAGGGTGCCTACGTCGTCGACGCCCGCGACCGAGCGCTGATGGACGGCATCACAATCAACGGCCTGCCGATCGTCAACGACCGCCTCGGTCCCTACGGCTTCCCGCCGCTGCCGAACCTGGACCTCTACTACGAGGACTGCGTCATCGGCGGCGAGGGTGCCTTCGTCGTCGTCGCCAACGGTTTCGTGGACTTCGCCCGCGCCATCCGCCGCAAGATGGTGCTGGAGATTGCCCACCGCCCGCCCTTGCCTCGCTTCCTCTGGCGGGTGGCAGAGCGGCCTCGCCCGCCCTGCAACGCCGGCGAGCTACAGCTGCAGAAATGGCGCCCCATGATGTACGATTTCTGAGGGGAGGTGCCCATGCTCGAAGCGCACACGGATGTCGTCGGCAGCCTGCTCCGCCCGCCCGAGCTGCTGCAGGCGCGGGCCGAGCTGGCCGAGGGCCGCCTGACAGCGCCGGAGTTCAAGCGCATCGAGGACCGGGCCGTCGACGCGGCCGTCGCTTTGCAGGAGGACGCCGGCCTCGAGGTCGTCACCGACGGCGAAATGCGCCGGCTGTCGTTCCAAGCCGAGATGGTGGAAGCGGTCGAGGGCTTCGGCGACTGGGACATCGACGCCTTTCTCTGGGGTGACTGGCAGGGCGACGACGCCGTCGGCGCCTCGCGGCGCGGGCGCCCGGCCGACCTGGGCGTCACCGGTCGCCTCAAGCGCAAGCGGCACCTGGCGGTGGAGGAGTTCGTGTATCTCAGGGTCCGGACCTCGAAGATCGCCAAGGTGACGCTGCCGAGCCCGAGCCTCTTCGCGAACTTCTGGTCCCCGGAGCGCTCCACCGGCGCCTACGCCACGCTGGAGTCCTTCCTCGCCGACGTCACGACGATCCTGCGCGATGAGGTCGCGGAGCTGGCCCGCCTGGGCGCCACCTACATCCAGATCGACGCGCCCCACTATCCCCTGCTTCTCGACCAGGCGACCCGAGCCTTCTACGAAGCGCGCGGCTGGTCGCTCGACGACTGGCTGAGGCTCGGGATCGAGCTCGACAACGCGGTCATGGAGGGGTTCCCGGACGTCACCTTCGGTTTCCACCTCTGCCGTGGCAACCAGGGCAGCCGCTGGCTGACCGAAGGCGGCTATGACCCGATCGCCCGGCCGATCTTCCAGGGCATCCAGGCGGAGCGGCTGCTCTTGGAATACGACGACGCCCGCTCCGGCACCTTCGAGCCCTTGGCGCACGTCCCCGACGACAAGGTCGTGGTCCTGGGCCTCGTCACCACCAAGCGCGGCAATTTGGAGAGCCTCGACGAGCTTGTCGGCCGGATCGAGGCCGCCAGCCGCTTCATGCCGCGCGACCGCCTGGCGTTGAGCCCGCAATGCGGCTTCGCCACCTCGGTCGTCGGCAACAACCTCACCATCGACGAGCAGCGCCGGAAGCTCGAGCTGATCGCCGCCACCGCGGCCAGAGTCTGGTCCTAGTCCGTCTTCGAACGAGACCGAATCACCCGCTTCTACCTATCCCTATCGCAGAGAGACCAAAGGGCCATGGTCGACGCCGCAAACAAAGAAATTGCCGACGTCACCGTCCTCGGGGCGGGCATCGTCGGCATCGCCTGCGCCCTGTCGCTGGCCGAGCGTGGCTTCAAGGTAGCACTCCTGGACCGCGACCCGCCGGCCGACGGGGCGAGCTATGGCAATGCCGGCTCGCTGTCGCCCTGGTCGTGCGTGCCGCAGTCGTTGCCGGGGCTTTGGAGAAGCGTGCCGGGCTGGCTCGCCGACCCGGAGGGGCCGGTGGCGTTGCGCTTCGGCTATGCGCCGCGGTTCCTGCCCTGGGCGATGCGGTTCCTAAGGGCGGGCCGAGCCGACCGGCTGCCGGGAATCGCCGATGCCATGCTCGCCCTCACCCGTCCGACGGTGACGCTCTACCGTCATCACTTGGCAGGCACCGGGGCGGAAGACCTGGTCCGGGATTCGGTCTACGTCCATGTCTACCGCAAAGCCGAGGACGCGGATCTCACGAGCCTGGCCTGGCGGCTCAGGCGCGAGCGCCAGGTGCCGCTCGAAGTCGTCAAGGGCGCGGCATTGCGCGAGGTCGAGCCGGCGTTGGCGCCGGAGTTCAAGGCGGCGGTGCTGATCAAGCAGCAGGGCCGGGCCCTCGACCCGGGCGGCATCGGCAAGGCCTTGGCGGAGAAGGCACGAGGCATGGGCGTCGCCTTCGAGCGCCGGCGGGTCCAGCGCCTGGTGCCCGAAGCGGCGGGAGGGTGGCGGATCGATACCGATTCCGGCCCAATCCCCGCCAGGCGGATCGTGCTGGCGCTCGGCGCCTGGTCAGGTGCGTTGTTGCGCCCGCTCGGGCCGCGGGTGCCGCTCGAAGCGGAGCGCGGTTACCACTTGGTCTTCCGCAATCCCGGCGTCAGCCTCAACAACTGCATCATGAACGTCGCCGGCAAATTCGTCGTCAGCTCGATGACCGCGGGTGTGCGTTGCGCCGGGACGGCCGAGTTCGCCGGCCTGGACGCGGCGCCCGACTATCGGCGCGCGCGTGTCTTCGAGCGCCTGGTGAAGCGAATGTTCCCCGATATCAACACCGCCGACACCGAAGAATGGATGGGGACACGGCCGGCGACGCCGGACTCGCTGCCCTGTCTCGGCGAGATCCCCGGTTTCGCCAATCTCTATGCCGCCTTCGGCCACGGGCACACCGGCATGACGATGGCGCCGCAAACGGGCGAGGCCATCGCCCAACTGATCGCCGGCGAGAGGGTGGACATCGACCTGGCGCCCTACCGCATCGGCCGCTTCGGCTGAGGGGCGGGGCTCAGTGCTTACGAGACCGGTGCGTGCGCCTTGGCGACACACTGGGCGTGATCGGCCAGGACCTCGATAACCCGACAGTCGGCGATGCGTCCGCCCCGGCATTGTCGCACCATCCGGTCGAGCTCCAGCTCCAGCGCCGCCAGCCGGGCGATTCTGCTTCTGACCTGGGCCAACTGCTCGCTGGCGATGCAATCGGCGGCCTCGCAGGAGCGGTCGGGATCGTCCGCCAAGCTCAAGAGCTCGCGAATCATCTCCAGTGGAAAGCCGAGCTCGCGGCCATGGCGAACGAAGGCCAGCCGCTCCATGTCGCGAGCACCGTAGCGGCGCTGGTTGCCCGCCGTCCGGACCGGCTCCGGCAACAGCCCGATGGTCTCGTAATAGCGGATGGTCTGCACCTTGGCGCCCGTCTCGCGGGCGAGCTCACCGATCGTCAGGTCGCGATCCTGCATCCAGTTTCCCCTTGAACCTACAGTCGCTGTAGCCTTTAGGGTCTCCCCTTAGCACTACCACCTCGCCACCGCAAAGCACCGTCATGGCCAATTCGGAAGCGCAAGACCAGGATCATCCGCAGCCGAGCCGCTATCGTCACGTCTTCCGGGTCCAGGGCCTGGACTGCGCCGAGGAGGTCAGCGCCCTCAAACGCGAGGTCGGCCCCATCGTCGGCGGCGGCGAGCGCCTCGCCTTCGACGTCCTAAACGGCCGCATGATGGTCTTGGACGACGCCCAGCCGACGACCGCCGAGGCGATCCGCCGAGCTGTCGGCCGGACGGGCATGACGGCGACGGAATGGCGCCCGGGGGACGACCGGGACACAACGGACGAGGAGCGCCGGCATCGCCTCCAGGTCGCCCTGACGGGGCTGTCCGGCGTCGCGGTCCTGATCGGCCTCGGCCTCGACATCTGGCACGCCGGCGGCTTGGGCGAGGCCGTACGCCTCTTCGCCGGGCCGGCCGGTGGGGCGACGCCGTGGCCCGAAATGCTCGCCTACGCCGCCGCCGTCGCCCTCGGCGCCCGCTACATGGTGGTCAAGGCCTGGTACGCCGCCCGCGCCCTCAGGCCCGACATGCACCTGTTGATGGTGATCGCCGTCGCTGGCGCCATCGCCATCGGCGAGTGGTTCGAGGCGGCGACCGTGACCTTCCTCTTCGCCCTTTCGCTGGTGCTGGAGAGCTGGA
>JASLMY010000230.1 GCA_030746295.1 Alphaproteobacteria bacterium
GGCGACCTCGTTGTCTTGAGCCGGCGCTTGCCGATCAATCGGCGGCCGCCTCCAGCGGGTACTCGGCCTCGGGCGTGTGGATGGCGCCGGCCTGGCCGAGGTGGCTGGAATAGAGGACGAAGCGGTCGACCTCGAACGGCAGGGTCTCGAAGCGCCCGTGCTCGACCAGGAAGGGTGCGACCCGGTCGAGGCCGACGTTGTTGAGCCTGGCGAGCGTCACGTGCGGGCTGTAACGCCGGCCCTCGGGCGCGATGCCGGCTCGCTGGAGCTGGCTTTCGGTGCGCCGCTGCAGGCGGAGGAGGGCCTCGCTCGCCGCCACCCCAGCCCAGAGGACTCGGGCCCGGCGCCGGTCGCCGAACTGGCCGACGCCCTTGAGCACGAGCGGGAAGGCGCTGCCGCCGACCATGGACAGGGCGCCGGCGATGTCGGCGAGCTCCGGCTCCTCGACCTCGCCGATGAAACGCAGAGTCAGATGCATGTTCTCCTGCGGGCTCCAGCGCGCACCGCGAACGCCGGCGCACAGCGACATCAGTTGTGAACGCACGGCCTCCGGCAACGGAATGGCGACGAAGAGACGGATCATGGCGCCGTGCCTCCGCCTAGCGGGCCGGTAGCGCCGCCTTCACGTGCGGCGCGATGCCCTCGACGATGCGGCGCACGCCGGCGGCGTTGGGGTGCAAGCCGTCCTGCTGATTGAGCTCCGGCCTGGCCGCGACGCCCTCCAGAAAGAAGGGGTAGAGCGGCAGCGCGTGCTTCGCGGCCAGCGCCGGATAGATCGCATCGAAGGCCTCGACGTAGCCGCGACCAAGGTTGGGCGGCGCCCGCATGCCGGCGATCAGCACCGTCACGCCCTTGGCCTTCAGGCGGGCGAGGATGGCGTCGAGGTTGGCTTTCGCCGTCTTCGGCGGAACGCCGCGAAGCGCGTCGTTGGCGCCGAGCTCGACGATCACCAGGTCGACCGGACTGGCCAGCGCCCAGTCGAGCCGGGCCCGCCCGCCGGCCGTGGTGTCGCCCGAGACGCCGGCGTTCCGGACCCTGACGTCGAGGCCGTCGCGGCGCAGACGCGCTTGCAGCACGGCCGGAAAGGCGTCGGCTTGGGCGAGCCCGTAGCCGGCAACGAGGCTGTCGCCGAAGGCGACGATGACCCGCTCCGCCGCGGCCGCCCCGTGGGGGAAGAGCAGCGACAGAAAGAGCCCCAGAAGGGCGCCGCCGAACCACGGCCGGTTGCGCGGGCGCCGGAGACCGCCAATATACGGGTCGGGATTGGTCGAGCGCCGAAGCATGATACACCTCGAAGACGTGCGTCTCACCCTGGCCAGCGAGGCCGGGCCGGTCGACATTCTGCGCGGTGTCGACTTCCATGTCAGCCCCGGCGAGAGCGTCGGCCTGGTCGGGCCGTCGGGCTCGGGCAAATCGACCCTGCTGGCGATCACCGCCGGCCTGGAGCGGCCGACCTCGGGCCGCGTCCGGGTCGCCGGCCAAGAGCTCGTCCGGCTCGACGAGGACAAACTCGCCCTCTTCCGCCGCGACTCGATCGGCATCCTCTTCCAGGCCTTCCATCTGGTGCAGACGATGACGGCACTCGAGAACGTCGCCATCCCGCTCGAGTTCGCGGGCCGGGCCGATGCCTTCGAGCGGGCCGCGGCCGGGCTAGGCGCAGTCGGGCTCGAAGCGCGGACCGGGCACTACCCGGCCCAGCTCTCCGGCGGCGAGCAACAGCGCGTCGCGCTTGCCCGGGCGCTCTCCTGCCAGCCGAGCCTGTTGCTGGCGGACGAGCCCACCGGCAACCTCGACGACGCCACCGGCGCCCATGTCATCGACCTCATGTTCGAGCTCTGCCAACGGCACGGCAGCACGCTCGTGCTCATCACCCACGACATGGAGCTGGCCGGACGCTGCGATCGGATCGCTTGGATGCGGGACGGCCGGATCGGCGATGCCGCCGGTCGCGACCTCGCCGCCGAGTAGGAGCAGCGGGTGGCCCTCTCTCCGACCCTGTTGGCGCCGCTGCCGCTCAGCTTCCGGCTGGCGCTGCGCGAGCTTCGCGGTGGTCTTGGCGGCTTTCGCATCTTCATCCTCTGCCTCGCTCTAGGTGTCGCCGCGGTCGCCGCAGTCGGCTCGCTGTCGGCCTCGCTGGTCGCCGGCCTCGATGCCGATGCCCAGCGCCTTCTCGGCGGCGACGTCGAGCTGCGGCTGAGCCATCGGCCGGCCACGGCCGAGCAGCTCGGTTTCTTCGAGCGCTCGGGTCGGGTGACGCTGGCGCTCGAGATGCGGGCGATGGCGAAAGCGCCCGACGGCGGCCGGGCCCTGGTCGAGATCAAGGGCGTCGACGCCGCCTACCCGCTCTACGGCCGGCTTCGCCTGAAGCCCGACGCCGCCCTCGGGCGCGAGCCAGAGGGCTGGGGTGCGGCGGCCGAGGCCAACCTCCTGCACCGCCTCGGCCTCGGCGTCGGCGACCGCATCCGGGTCAGCGACCTGGACTACGTCATTCGAGCCGAGATCGCGGCTGAGCCCGACCGCGGCGTCGACGCCTTCGTGCTGGGGCCGCGGCTGTTGGTGGACCGGGCCAGCCTGGCCGAGACCGGGCTGGTGCAAGAGGGCAGCCTGATCCGCTACAAGTACAAGCTCCGCCTGAACCCGGGCATCGACCTGGTGGCCTGGCTCGAGCGGCTGGAGGCGCGCTTCCCGAACGCCGGCTGGCGGCTGCACGACGTCCGCAACGGCGCCGACGGCCTGCGCCGCTTCATCTCCCGGATGCGGCTCTATCTGACCCTGGTCGGCCTGTCGGCGCTGCTGGTCGGCGGCTTGGGCGTCGCCAACGCGGTGAAGAGCCATCTCGACGGGCGGGCCCGCTCGATCGCGATTTTGAAGTGCCTGGGCGCGCCGCCGGGCCTGGTCTTCCGCGTCTACCTCGCCCAAGTGATGGCGCTGGCGCTCGTCGGCATCGCCGTCGGCCTCGCGGTCGGCGCGGCGGCACCGTCCATTCTGGCCGGGCTGGTGGCGCAATACCTGCCCTTCGAGGCACGCCTCGCGGTCTATCCGGGCGCCCTGGCGCTGGCGGCACTCTACGGCTTTCTGACCGCGCTCGCCTTCGCCCTCTGGCCGCTGGGCGCGATCCGGAGGCTGCCGGCGGCAGCACTTCTGAGAGGCGCGGTCGAGGTCGCCTCCAGCCGCGCCCGGTGGCGCGACCTGGCGGCCGTGGGCGCTGCCTTTCTGCTGCTGGCACTGGTCGCCGTCGCCACCGCCGAGAACCGAACCTTCGCCCTCTGGTTCGTCGCCGGCGCCGCGGCCAGCCTCTTGGTCTTTCGCCTGGCGGCGGCGGCCATCGTCGCCGCGGCCGGGCGCTTTGCCAGGCCGCGTCACCCGGGCTTTCGCCTGGCGCTCGCGAACCTGCACCGGCCGGGCGCGCCGACAGTGGCGATCGTGCTCGCCTTCGGCATCGGCCTGACGGTGCTGGTCGTGGTCGGCCTGATCGAGGGCAACCTCAGGCGCCAGGTCAGCGACCGCCTGCCGAAAGAGGCCCCGGCCTATTTCTTCATCGACATCCAGCCGGACCAGGTCGCCGCGTTCGAGGCCACCGCCGGCGCCGTGCCCGGCGTCGGCGGCCTGAAGCGGGTGCCCTCGCTCCGGGGCCGCATCACCCATCTCGACGGGGTGCCGGCGGCGAAGGTAGCGATCGATCCCTCGGTCGCCTGGGTTCGCCATGGCGACCGCGGCTTGACCTACGCCGGGCAGCCGCCCGAAGGGGCGCAGATCGTCGCCGGGGAATGGTGGCCCGAGGACTATTCCGGCCCGCCGCTGGTCTCGGTCGGTGCCAAGGAAGCGGCGGGCCTCGGCCTCGAGGTCGGCGACACCATCACCGTCAACGTGCTGGGCCGCGAGGTCACGGCCAAGGTCGCCAACCTGCGCCGGATCAACTGGGCCACCTTCGGCATCAACTTCGTCCTCGTCTTCGCGCCTGGCCTCTTGGAGGCGGCCCCGCACAGCTTCATCGCCACCGCCCAGGCGCCGCTCGAGAACGAGCTGGCCCTGGAGACCGCGGTCACCGACCGTTTTCCCAACATCTCGGCGATCCGGGTCCGCGACGCCCTGGCGGCGGCGGGCAAGATCCTGGCCAACATCGCCGTCGCCGTGCAGGCGACCGCGGCGGTGACCCTGGCCGCCGGCGCCCTGGTGCTGGCCGGCGCGCTGGCCGCCGGGCACCGGCGCCGGGTCTACGATGCGGTGGTCCTGAAGGTGCTGGGCGCGCGGCGGCGCCAGGTGATCCTGGCCTATCTCATGGAATACGCCGTCCTGGGCCTGGTGACGGGCGCGCTCGCCGCGGTGGTCGGCAGCATCGCGGCTTATGTCGTCATCACCGAGCTGATGGGTGCCGCCTGGATCTGGCTGCCCTGGGCGGCGGCTCGAATCGTGCTCTTGAGCATCGCCGTAACCGTGCTTTTGGGCCTGGCCGGAACGTGGATGGCGCTTTCGGTGCGCCCGGCGCCGCTCTTGCGCAACGATTAGGGAGTGGGGGCCGGGCGTCCGGAATTTCCTTGCCTTTTTCCGCACCCGTCGCGGGAAATCTTGATTTGCGCACCGATTCGGCCAATATTGCGGGTGAGTTTGCGCAAATCCTGAAACTTCCACGGGGAACCGAATCATGGCTTTTGATCCGAGACGGCCGAGCATCGATATGCAGGGCCTCGGCGCGCGGACGGCCGAGCAAGCGGTCGTCGACGAGGGCCTTCGGAGCTACATGCTCCGCGTTTACAACTACATGGCCTCGGGCCTGCTCCTGACCGGCATCGTCGCCTATGCGGTGGCCTCATCGCCGGCACTGCTCAACGCGATCTACGGGACGCCGTTGCAGTGGGTGGTGATGCTGGCGCCCTTGGGCCTGGTCTTCTTCCTGAGCGCCCGCATCCACAAGATGAGTGCTACCGCGGCGCAGGCGAGCTACTGGATCTACGCGGCGCTGGTCGGTGTGATGATCTCCTACATCTTCATCGCCTATGCGCAGGAGACGGTGTTCCGCGCCTTCTTCTATGCGGCGGCCGCATTCGGCGCCTTGAGCCTCTTCGGCTACACGACGAAGAAGGATCTGTCGGGGCTGGGCTCGTTCCTCTTCATCGGCCTCGTCGGCATCATCATCGCGATGATCGTCAACATCTTCCTCGGCTCGACGATGATCCAATGGGTGATCTCGGTGATCGGCGTCCTGGTCTTTGCCGGTCTCACCGCCTACGACACCCAGAAGATCAAGGAAATGTACTACGTCGGCGACGGCGGAGCGGTGGCGACCAAGAAGTCGATCATGGGCGCTCTCAAGCTCTACCTCGACTTCCTGAACATGTTCCTGTTCCTGCTCTATCTCTTCGGCGGTCGGGAATAGCCCGCCCCGGTATCGAAAACGCCAAGAAGCGCCCGGCGGCAACGTCGGGCGCTTTCTTTTTGCCCCGAGCGCTTTCTGGATAAGCTGCACTGGGCACTGAAACCAACGGGAGACCCGTGATGCGCGTCGTCATGGCGATGATGAAGCACGAGACCAACACCTTCTCGCCGGTGCCCACACCTTGGGAGCGGTTCGAGGCCTGGGGCGCCCATTTCGGCGCCGATGTCGTCCACGCCTACGAAGGCACCAACATAACGCTCGCCGCCTACATCCGCCTGGCGCGCGAGCGCGGCGCCGAGATCGTGAGCCCGATCGCGGCCGAGGCGATGCCGTCGGGGCCTGTCGCCGCCGAGGCCTATGAGAAAATGTCGAGCGCCATCCTGGAAGCGGTCGACAAGGGTGCGGACGCCATCATGCTGGACCTGCACGGCGCCATGGTGGCCGAGACCACGGCCGACGGCGAGGGCACGCTTCTGGCCCGGATCCGCGGACTCGCGCCGACGACGCCCATCTGCGTCACCTGCGACCTGCACTGCAACTTGACCCAGGCGATGGTGGCCAACGCCGACGCGCTGATCGGCTACAAGACCTATCCCCACGTCGACATGTACGAGGTCGGAACCCAAGTCGGGCGCATCCTCTTCGACCAGTTGGAGGGTGCCGTGCGGCCGGTGATGGCCTGGGGCCAGGCACCGCTATTGTCGCAGACGCTTCGCCAGGGCAGCGACGACGAGCCCTTCGTCTCGCTGATCGCCGAGGCCAGGGCGGCGGAGGAGGCGGGCGAAGTACTGGCGGCTACCGTCTTCGGCGGCTTCGCGCTCGCCGACATCGCCGATGCCGGCGCTTCCGTCGTCTGCATCGCCGACGGCGACCGGGCGGCGGCCGAGACGGTCACGGAGCGCCTCTTGGAGCAGATCTGGACGCGTCGCGACGAGCACCTCTACCGGCACCGGCCACTGGCCGACGCAGTGGCCGAGGCCAAGGCGCTCGAGGACGGGCCGGTGCTGCTCTTGGACCATGCCGACAACGTCGGCTCCGGCGGCACCCAGGACGTGATGCTGGTGCTGGCCGAGGTCCTGCGTCAGGGCCTGGAGGACGTCGCCGTCGGCGGCATCTGCGATCCCGAGGCCGTGCGCCAGATGATGGCGGCCGGCATCGGCGCCACCGTCACCCTGTCGCTCGGCGGCAAGACGGCGATGCCCTCGATCGGCCTCGGGGGCGAGCCGTTGCAGGTCACGGGCAAGGTCAAGCTGCTGTCGGCCGGCGACTGGGTGGTGCGCGGGCCGATGTACCATGGCCTCGAGGTCCACCTGGGGCCGACGGCCGTGCTGGACACCGGCGCCGCGGAGATCGTCATCGTTTCCAACCACCACGAGCCCTGGGACCTCGGCATCTTCACCTCGGTCGGCATCGACCCCCGGCACAAGAAGTACATCCTGCTGAAGTCCAGAATCCACTACCGCGCCGGCTTCGCGCCGATCGCCAAGCACACCATCACTTGCGACGGTGTCGGCGTCACGACCTCGGACAACACGCTGCTGGACTACCGGCAGGTGCGCCGGCCGATCTACCCCCTGGACCGGATCAACGAGCGTTAGGTGAGGGTGAGGCCGACCTTGCCGAGGCCGACGATCTCGGTCTCGGCCCGCATCGGCGTCTCCAACCATTGCACCGCCACGAGCGAGCCGGTGAGGACGAAATCACCGGCGCGAAGCTCCTGCCCCAGCTCGGCGAAGCGGTTGGCGAGCCAGGCGAGTGCGGCCAACGGGTCGCCCATGACCTCGGCGCCGAGGCCGCGCCCGGCCTCACGGCCGTCGAGCCGCGTGATACCCTCGAGCCGGCCGAGATCGAGGTCCGGCGCCAGCGCCGTCTCTGGCCCCAGCACGGCAGCACTTTGGAAGAAATCGTCGGCGATCAGGGCCGCCACCGGCCAGCCGCGGAAATCGTCGTAACGGTCGTCGACCAGCTCCATCGCCGCCATCACCGTCGCCACGTGAGCGCGAACCGAGGCGGCATCGTAGGGCGCCGCTGCGGCCGGCAGGTCGGCGCCGAGCCGGACCGCGATCTCGCACTCGATCCCGGGCCGGCAGAGCTCGGCAAAGGGCAGCTCTGCGTCCTCTGCGAAGGTTCGGCTCGCCAGGACGCCACCGGCGCAAGGGTGGTCGATCGCCAACAGCTCCTGCATCACCTGGGTGGTGGCGCCGACCTTCCAGCCCGTACGCCGGCCCCAGCCCTGGGCCCGGAGCCAACCGTGCAAACGCCACTGCGCCTCGTAGCCCACCGCCTCGTCATCGATGCCGTCGACGACGGTGCGGGCCAGCCGCTCGCCCCGGGTTCGGGCCCGTCCCAACGCCTCGATGACGCTCGCTGCCGGCTCGTTTGCCATGCCGCCTCCCTTCAGGCCCTGGCGCCCGCCTCGGGGCCGTCCACCTTCAAATAGTTGGGCATGGCGAAGGTACCCTGATGGATCTCCGGGTTGTAGTAGAGCGTCTCGCCGCCCCAGGCAGCGTAGCGTTCGCGGACCCGGTCGAGATCGACAGCGGCCAGGTCGACCGCATCGGACGCCCAGCCGAAAGCCATTTCGCCGCCGAAGTAGGTCGGTACGGTGGCGAAAGAATAGCCGTTGTGACG